>NZ_CP072334.1:976718-1293436 GCF_018127805.1 Prevotella sp. oral taxon 475 | reverse complement strand
GGGCGGAAGCTATCAACTGCGCAATGCCAATACAATCCTTTACTCCGTGAACGAACTGCGGCGACTCGGCATCCGCTGCGACGAGGAGGCAGTACGAAGAGGATTCAGTAGAGTTTGCGAAAATACGGGACTCATGGGTCGATGGCAACGCCTTCAAAACCGTCCGACGGTGATTTGCGACACGGGACATAACGTAGGCGGATGGGAATATCTCAGTAGACAGCTCAAGGCGCAAGTCTGTCGGCAATTGCGCATCGTCTTCGGGATGGTAGACGATAAAGACCTCGATTCCGTGCTGGCCCTGCTCCCCCAAGAGGCCCGCTACTATTTCACACAGGCCGAAACCCACCGGGCTATCCCTAGTGGGACAGTGAAAGAAAAGGCTATCCAACGAGGACTCGTCGGAGAAAGCTACGCCGATGTGCCCTCGGCCTATCGCGCGGCTCTATCCGATGCTAATCCCGAGGACTTCGTCTTCGTTGGCGGCAGCAGCTATGTGGTAGCCGATCTGCTCACATCGCTCACTTCGAAAGATGACCAACTGGCAAAATCGTCATCGGCTTCACGTTGAACAGGTCGAAAAGAATACCGATTCAAAACTTAATTCCCGTTTTTTATCTAATTTTGCACGCAAAAGATACAGAGAAATGAAACATCGCATTAGCCTTCTGGCCCTCTTTCCCTTCCTATTCCTCCTTATCCTCGTTCCGAGCAAACTGAGTGCGCAAAGTTTGCGCAATGCAGCCCGGGTGGAGAAGACTGAAACTAAAAACGCTCTTTTGCAGGGCTATGAAGACTCATTGCTGGTGTGTTACGACAGAATTTATCGGTCCACCAGCCAAGCCCAAAGCTTTGCGGCCCACTCGTCTACGCTCTCTTATCAGAGTTACAAACTGTTTGCACCGCTCACCTTCTACCGAGATCTTATCGATCAGAAATTGCGCCTCGCCCCTGCCGACAAACTGTGGACGGGAGCCGATCTCGTGGCAGGTTCCCTGACCGATGATGCCATTTTGAATCTCTATCTACGCCGACCCGACCTCGTGCAGAACTCCGACGACCAGTTGCAACGCGCCGTTCCTAAGGTGAATGCCCATCCCGTTGTGATCAAATCAGACCTGGGATTGAATCAAAAGGTGGTCGAAAAACCCACCGACCCCGGCAATATTGCCGTAGACGTAGTGGTAGTGAAGCCCAACTTTTGGTCGTTCAAGGGAGACTACTATCTGCAATTTCTGCAAAACTACGTTTCAGGCAATTGGTACAAAGGCGGCGAAAGCAACTATTCGATGGTGGGAGCCGTCACGCTGCAACTCAATTACAACAACAAACAGAAGGTGAAGTGGGACAATAAACTGGAACTGAAGTTGGGCTTCGTCACCTCGAAAAGCGACTCTCTGCACAATCTCAAAACCTCGGAAGACCTCATACGCTATACGGGGAAATTGGGTTTGCAAGCTTCCAAACGATGGTACTACACCATGCAGTTGGTAGCCTATACGCAATTCCTGCGCGGTTACAGCAACAACAGCCGGCAAGTGTTCTCCGATTTTATGTCGCCGCTGAACACCAACCTCTCTCTTGGTATGGATTATAACGTCAATGGACTGAAAGGTCGGCTCACCGGCTCGATACATCTTGCCCCATTGGCCTACAACTTCAGATATGTAGACCGTTTGTCAGTGGCCTCTCGTTACGGACTGAAACCCGACCGCCACACCCTGCACGACTTCGGTTCGGAGTTCACCTTCGACTTGCTTTGGAAGATGTCCGAGTCTGTCAGCTGGCAAACCCGACTCTACGGCTACACCACCTACCGCCGAGCCGAAGTGGAATGGGAAAACACCTTTACTTTCCGATTCAACAAATACATCAGCTCGAAGCTTTTCCTTTATCCGCGCTTCGACGACGGAACGGCACGCGACGGACATCATGGCTATTGGCAACTCAGAGAGTTTGCCTCCATCGGATTCTCCTACGGATTTTAAGTCCACGCGACATGTTTCGTCCCAATGGCGTCATCCAGCTATTCCCACTGATGCGCATCGCTTTGATGCTCGTCTTGGGAATCATAGCGGGCGACGCCTTTTCTTCTTTCATCCCTTCGACAGCATGGCTAGTGTTGTTCGTTCTCTCTCTAATCCTTTTTATGCTGACAAGAAATCGCCCACTGACAGCCAGTACGGCGATACTGATGGCGACAGGAATGATGGGTGGTTGGCTCGTCACATGCCAGAGGGCCGATCTCAACAATTGTCCCCTGGACGAACCGCTCAGATACACCGCCATCGTAACCGATGAACCCAGCCTTCACGGCAAAGTGCTGCAATGCAGACTGCTGGTGTTGGAGACGAATGCCGATCAACGTTGCGAGCCTTTTGCCATCCGTGCCTCCATCCTCCGCGATACACTAACGGGCAGGTGGCGCACACTGGCACAGGGTTCCACCATCGTGGGGCAGTCCGTCCTCAGTCGTCGCTTCCATCGTTCCCCCTCCATGCGCTTTCGGTTAGACCGCTGGATGGCCGCCCATCGACTCAAGGCCACCACCTTTCTTCATGCTCGGGCCTGGCAATCGACACAACTCACCCCCAACCAAGAGGCGCGAATCCCCGTTTGGGAGCGACTGCATCTATATCTCTCCAATTACAGAAAACGATTGATTGCCCAGACCTGGAATAGGAAGATGAGCAGCGAAAACCGCGCCCTGCTTGAGGCGATGGTACTCGGCGAGAAATCCAAGCTCTCTCATGCCCAACGAGAAGCCTACAGCATTGCCGGAGTTTCGCACATCCTGGCCTTGTCAGGTCTGCATTTAGGCATCATCTATACCGTTCTCTCGCTTATCTTCTCATTTCTTTTCCGCCGAGTTGACTCCAACAGTTGGACAGCCTTAGGGGTTCAGAGTATTCTCACGGCCTCCATCTGGGGCTACGTCTTCTTAGTGGGAATGCCACCCGGAGCCGTTCGTTCGGCCGTGATGCTCACCATCTACTCCGCCGTTTCATTACTTCAGCGCGACAAAATGTCGGTCAATGCCCTATCCCTTGCCGCCCTTATGATGCTCATCGGAAACCCGATGCTGTTGTGGGACATCAGCTTCCAACTCTCCTTCGCCGCCGTTCTCGCCATCTTTGTGTTTCATCCACCGCTCCAAGCCTTTGCCCGGCGGAACGAATGGCCCGGCATTGTCACCGCTCTCTGGAATTTCATTTGCGTATCGCTTGCAGCACAAATGGGCACAGCCCCGCTGGTCATGCACTATTTCGGCAGATTCTCCACCTACTTTCTCTTTGCCAATCTCCTCTTCATTCCCCTGGCCACCGCGTTGCTCTACACATCCCTGCTCGTGATTCTCTTGCAGAGTCTGTCCATAGCGCAACTCGGCGACGTTCTTCTCTCCCTCTCCGATCTCCTGACAACAGCGATGAACCATTCTGCCACCTACCTTTCCTCCCTACCCTATGCCTCTCTCGAATATCCATCTTTCAACGCCACGCAAACCTTCCTGGTCTATCTCCTCATGGGGAGTCTATACATCCTCATTTATCGCAGCCATCAAATGCTTCGGTCGATCCGCAATCTAAGAAAACTATCCAACACATAAGTCCTTTTCAAACAATGACACAGCGATACTTCATTTACTTTTCTTACGACGGAACGGCCTATCACGGTTGGCAGATTCAGCCCAACGGGCACTCCGTACAAGCCGAATTGCAACGAGCACTCTCCCTGATTCTTCGTCAGTCCATCGAGGTGACTGCCGCCGGACGCACCGACGCGGGCGTGCATGCCCGAGTGATGGTAGCGCATTTCGACCTCAACAGCGCATCACCCGCCAACCTCTCTGAGTGGCTTTATAAGCTCAATCGAGTGTTGCCCCGCGACATCACCGTCACACGTCTGCAACCCGTAGCCGCCGATATGCATGCCCGTTTCAGTGCGAAATGGCGAACCTATCATTATTATATCCATCTCGACCGCGACCCCTTCGTTCGTTTCTATTCCTATGCACTGCACCATGCGCCCGACTTTCACGAGATGAACCGTGCTGCCAGCCTTCTTACCGAAACGGCAGACTTCGGAGCTTTCTGCAAAAGTCATTCGGATGCCAAGACCACCCTTTGCCAAGTACGCGAGGCCCGTTGGATTCAGCTCACCCCTACCCGATGGTATTTCCGCATCAGTGCCAATCGTTTTCTACGCAACATGGTGCGTGCTGTGGTAGGTACGCTACTCGATGTGGGCTCGGGAAAACTCACCCGGGAAGAATTTGCTGCTGTACTGGCCTCAAAGTCTCGTAGTTGCGCAGGCGAATCGGTTCCCGGTCACGCCCTCTTTCTTGAAGAAATAGAATATTAAATTGTGTGAGAAGTATTTCCATCTCTTAGCTTTTGCGCTCTAAAAGCTAAGAAAATAGGTTGTAAAAGCTAAGAGATGGAACGGCAAAAGCTAAGCTTTTGCAAACCGTATTGAAAACGTACTGACTTTCAAAGAGATATAAAAGCCTAAAAGACAGGACACACTCCTACAGTCGAAGAGGGTCGCATCAGATGTAGATACCTACGCCCAATTTCAAACCAACGGTAGAGAAATCAGCATGGTTTTTAAAAGACTGATTGTAATAGACGGAGGGTTCTATTGTCACAGTCTTGCTGATGAAGAACGCATAACCTATCTCCAGGCCCGGCATCAGGTCGTTATAGTTGTGGTAGGCATGCACAAAATTGCAATTAGCTCCAAGAAAAAGACCATTCTGAACGATGTAATAACGCAGTCCGGCACCGACCGAGATATAATCGGGAACCGTCTTATGGCCCGAATGTTCAAAGGCAACTTGTCCCAATACCAGCCAATTGTCTTCCAAAAAATATCCGCCACGTGCCTGGACACCAAAACTGAAACCGTTGTTTCCGTTGTAATTGAGGTCCAATCCCGTGAGCGATCCGCCCACATAAACCTTCTCTTCTTCAAACTGAGCACTCGCCGTCAATGTCAGAAACAAAGCGGCGGCGAGCAAAAATAATTTCTTTCTCATTACTTGATTGATTTAATTTAAAAACGATCCTTATCCGGCAGAACTCCGTAAGGTACTGACATCTTATCTGCCAAATGCAAAAGTACGTAATCATACGCTACAAATGAGAAAAATATACTTAACTTTGCAGAGATTATAGAAATTAAAGAAGAAACTTTTTTCGATGGGTTTTCATACAAGACAACTGCGGCAGTTGGGACTGCTGATAGCAGTTGTATTCACGATAACAACAGGTTATGCGCAGGTTTTTTCGTTCTTCCAGACGACGGGAAAAGAATTTTCTGCACCCAAACACGAGGTGAGAGCCGTGTGGCTCACCACCATTGGCGGACTGGACTGGCCGCATAACTATGCACAAAGTGCAGCTTCGGCTAAGAAACAGCAAAATGAACTGACCACCATCTTAGACCAACTGCAACACGCCGGCATCAATACCGTGCTGCTACAGACTCGCATTCGCGGGACGGTGATTTATCCTTCGCAGTTGGAACCCTGGGACGGATGCCTCTCGGGAGTACCGGGAAAGGACCCCGGATACGATGCGTTGCAGTTTGCCATAGACGAATGCCACCGCCGCGGCATGGAGATTCATGCCTGGGTGGTAACCATCCCCGTGGGGAAATGGAATGGTACCGGATGCCGACACTTGCGAAACCGACTCCCCGGACTACTCAAAAAGATTGACGAAGATGGATATATGGATCCCGAAAACCAGCAGACGGCACGCCATCTGGCAGACCTCTGCGAGGAAATCACCCGTCGTTACGACATAGACGGCATTCATCTCGACTATATCCGCTATCCCGAAACGTGGAAAAAGAAGGTGGCGGGCGATGTGGGACGTCGGTACATCACAAACATTGTGGCGGAGATTCAACGCAAGGTGAAGGCTCTGAAACCGTGGGTGAAGATGAGTTGCTCGCCCATCGGCAAGTTCGACGACCTGACTCGCTTCCGAAGCAACGGCTGGAACGCCTACACCAAGGTGTGCCAGGACGCTCAAGGGTGGTTGCGAGAGGGACTCATGGACGCACTCTTCCCGATGATGTATTTCCAGGGGAACCAGTTTTACCCTTTTGCTATCGACTGGGCTGAACAGAGTTACGGACGAATGATTGTGCCGGGGTTGGGCATCTATTTCCTGTCGCCGGCTGAAAAGAATTGGCCCTTGTCTACCATCACTCACCAACTGCACGTGTTGCGACAGTATGGCATGGGGCATGCCTACTTTCGAAGTAAGTTTTTCACCGACGATGTCAAGGGTATCCGCTCCTTTGCACAAAAAGAATTCACTCCGTATCCGGCTCTCATCCCCGCCATGACGTGGGCCTATGACGGTAGGCCCACAGCTCCTGCACAGTTGTGGGTTGAGACGGTAAACGGAACGACCACCCTACGTTGGCAAGGAGCAGAAGATCGCAGCGACGCACCTTATCTATTATATAACGTCTACGGCAGCGACAAATTTCCGGTAGATGTCGACGATGCCCGGAATCTCATCACCACGAGACGAATGGACACATCGCTGCAATTACGAACAAAGAGTCGGGAGCGGTATTACGCTGTCACGGCCATCGATCGCTATGGAAATGAAAGTCGCCCTAAACAAAGCGCGCAGCCACAACAGTGGGTGGCGAAGGTGCAACTGCTGCCCTGCGATGGCAGATGGTTAGAGATTCCTTCTCTTTACAGGCTTGCCGATGCCGATGTCTTGATGATTGCGAAGCCCGACGGGCGCGTCATCTCCATTCAACAGCACACGGGAAACCGGTTCGACGTGAGTCGTCTGCCCAATGGCTTCTACGTATTGAAGTCGCTCAACCGCAGAGGCATTCATCACCGATTGGGATTTTTCATGATTAAAAGATAACCGGAGAAACAGATTGAGCGGGAAACCCACTGAGACAAACTGAAAGAAGGTCCACTGTTTCATTCCTCCAACCAACGAATAAAAATATGATTGACAGTTCAGCTTTTCAAGGCAAAACAGCTGCATACTATACTTTAGGGTGCAAACTCAATTTCTCGGAAACCTCTACCTTTGGGCAGATGCTTCAAGACATGGGCGTGCGCACAGCCAACGAGGGCGAACCGGCCGATATCTGCCTCATCAATACTTGCTCGGTGACGGAGGTGGCCGACCATAAATGCCGACAGATCATCCACCGAATGGTGCGCGAAAACCCCGGAGCCTTTGTCGTCGTGACAGGTTGTTACGCGCAGTTGGAGTCGGAAAAGGTGAGTGCCATCGATGGTGTAGACCTTGTACTGGGCAGCAACGAGAAAGCCCATCTGATACAATATCTCAACGATGCCTGGATGGACAGTCGGGGAAGCGATGCCCTGCACCGTCATTTCTCGGTAAAGACGAAAGACATCACCACCTTTGCGCCAAGCTGTAGTCGGGGCAATCGCACGCGATATTTCCTGAAAGTGCAAGATGGTTGCGATTATTTTTGCACCTACTGCACCATTCCCTTTGCCCGCGGATTCTCCCGCAATCCCTCCATCGCCTCCTTAGTGAGGCAAGCCGAGCAGGCTGCAGCCGACGGCGGGCGAGAGATTGTGCTGACAGGCGTCAACATCGGAGAGTTTCGCGGCGATGGTGACGAACGATTCATCCACCTCGTCAAAGCCCTTGACGGCGTGGAAAGCATCCAACGGTTCCGCATCAGCAGCATCGAACCCAATCTGCTCACCGACGAACTCATCGACTATTGCGCCCGTAGTCGCGCCTTCATGCCCCACTTCCACATTCCGTTGCAGAGCGGAAGCGACGAAGTGCTCAAACTCATGCAACGGAAATACGACACCGCGCTCTTCACCCATAAGGTTCAACGAATCAAAGAATTGCTCCCCGAAGCCTTCATCGGTGTAGACGTGATGGTGGGTTCGCGCGGAGAGACGCCCGAACACTTCGAAGCTTGTTACGAATTTCTGGAGAACCTCGACATCACCCAGCTGCACGTCTTTCCCTACAGCGAGCGACCGGGAACAGCTGCTCTGCGCATCCCCTACGTTGTGGACGACACCGAAAAGCGTCGCCGCAGCAAACGCCTGATCGAACTCTCCGACCGCAAGCTCGAAGCTTTCTACGCACGCCACATCGGGCAAGAGGCCGAAGTGCTCTTCGAGAAATCTGCCCGCGGAAAAGCCATGCACGGATTCACCCGAAACTACATCCGCGTGGAACTGCCCGCCCGAATAGCCCGAGAAGAATACGACAACCAACTCCTGCGCGTCGCTCTAAACGGATTCAATTCCAAGAAAAACGCACTTCTCTGTGCCGTCACCCCTCAATCTTAATGCCCCATGACGAAAGTAGCCATTGTGATACTTAACTGGAACGGACGAGAGATGCTCGAACGATTCCTCCCTTCGGTGATGCGCCACTCGCGCAATGAGGCCGACATCATCGTAGCCGACAATGCCTCGACCGACGACTCGCTCTCCTTCCTGGCACAACATTTCCCCCACTGTCGCACCATCGCCCTCGACCGAAACTGGGGCTTCGCCGAGGGCTACAACCGCGCCCTGGCACAGGTTGAGGCCGAATACTTCGTGCTGCTCAACTCGGATGTCGAAGTGACTCATCAATGGCTCACGCCGCTCATCGAGCTCATGGACACCTATCCTACCATCGCCGCCTGCCAGCCCAAACTCCTCTCTCTTCACCATCGCGACTCTTTTGAATATGCCGGAGCCTGCGGTGGATTCATTGATCGATACGGCTACCCCTTCTGTCGCGGAAGAATCTTCGACCGTCTCGAACGTGACAACGGACAATACGACACCCCCCAAGAAGTGCATTGGGCCAGCGGAGCCTGCCTCTTCATTCGTTCCAAAGACTATTGGGCGGCCGGCGCGCTTGATGCCCGCTTCTTTGCCCACAGCGAAGAAATCGATCTCTGTTGGCGACTCCGACTAATGGGACGAAAGATCTACTGTCAACCCGACAGTCAGGTCTATCATCTCGGCGGAGGAACCCTACCCAAAGGCAATGCGCGGAAAACCTATCTCAACTTCCGCAACAACCTCACTATGCTCTACAAAAATCTCAACCAGCGCGAACTGTCGCACGTCATGCGCATCCGCCGACTGCTCGACCATGTAGCCGCCCTCCAAGCCCTGCTCCTCAATCGACGCTGGGACGACTGCAAAGCCATCCTCCGCGCCCGTCGCGACTTCCGTCGTTGGCAAAAAGACTTCGAGGCCGACCGCCGTCGCATTCAGGGCAACAAAGTTTCTTCGTGCAGCAACCCCAACTCTCCGTTCTCCATCCTCTGGCAATATTACGTCAAAGGGCGGAAACATTTTTCCGACCTCCCCCACCCCCTTTCCACCTTCTGCACTTGACAGAACGGTCGCAAAGACTCTGTGATGCTTCTGTCAATGACAGAACCGCCTACTCAAGACCGAAACTCAGCCCGAAATTTTGTAATTCCCCCCGTTTGTATTACTTTTGCAAAAGGAAAATCGCATCCGGACAACCCACTTGGTTCCGGCACGCACAGAAAAATATCCACCACTTTTGAAACATCAATTCATTATGGGAATCTTCTCCACCATATTTAAAAGACAAACAGCCCCCTCGAAAACAGGCGGCATGGAAGACTATATGACCCTCATCCGAGTCTACTTCCAAGCCTCCTTGGCTGCACAACTCGGCATCACCAATTTGGCCATGCTGCCCGATCTGCGCATGTTTAAAACCACCCTCCGAGTGCCCACACAAAACAACAAACTGGGCGTGGGCGAAAAAACACACTGCCGCAAAATGCTCAAAGAACTGTATAAAACCGACGACTGCTTCTTTAAAGAAATCGACCAGAGCATTCGCCGCAATTGTCATCAACTGCAAGACGTGCAAGTCTATCTCGTACAGTTCCAACACTTCACGCAAGACATCATGATGCTCATGGGTAACCTCATGAAATTCAAACTCCGCCTGCCCTCTTTCTTCAAAAAAGCCATCTACAACATGACCCAGAAAACCGTGGCAGACATTTTCACGAAGAACGACTTCTCCGACGCCGGCGTTCTCAAAACCGTTGTCTCCATTCGGCAGTATAACAAACGACTGGGATTCAGCGAAAAATGGATCACCGACTTCGTCTTCCAAGTCGTTATGCTGGCCAAAAAAGAACCCAAACCCAACACATCCGAAACTACCCAAAAATAATACGTCCCACCAGCAGTCCCATCGGTCATATTCTATGGATGCAAACGAAACGACATTGACCCTCTTCACCACACGTCTGCGCCAGCTCATCCTTGAACACAAAGAAACAAAAAAGGAAAACGAAAAGCTTCAGGCAAAAGTAGACGAACACAATGATCGCATCAAAGAACTGGAAGAACAACTCCAAGGAGCCCATAGAAAATACGAAAATCTCAAAATGGCAAAGATGCTCGAAATCACCAACCAAGACATGGATTCCGCACGCAAACGACTTGCCAAACTCATCCGAGACGTCAACAAATGCATCACCCTGCTGAGCGAAAAAAATCTTGAAAATGGCTGACAACTCCTCCTTGCTCACCATCAAGCTGAACGTCTACAACACTCTCTTCACCGTTCACACAAAACGAGAAGACGAAGAAAGTTATCGCAAATCCGCCAAACTCGTCACCGACTTGATGAATTTCTATTCCGAAAAATTCAAAGGCATCAAAAGCGAAAAAGACATTCAACTCATGGTCATGCTCGACATCGCCATGCGGTATGAACAAACAGCCGGACGAAACGATACAAAGCCCTACATCGAAACATTGCAGACGCTGACAGAAGAAATTGAAAGCGCACTCAACGAAGAGACAAAAACATTACAAACAAAATAAACACTATATGATAGAATACATCATCATCGCCGCTATAGCCCTCGCTTTGGGCTGTGCCATCGGCTACCTCATTTTCCGATACATCATCAAAGGGAAATATAATCAAATGTTAGACACGGCCAACAAAGAAGCCGAAGTGCTCAAAGAGAAAAAACTGTTGGAAGTGAAAGAAAAATTTCTCAACAAGAAAAGCGAACTGGAAAAAGAAGTTCAAGCCCGCAACCAGCGTATTCAGCAAAGCGAAAACAAACTCAAACAACGCGAAATCTCCCTCAATCAACGCCAGGAAGAACTCGGACGGCGCAAACAAGAAGTGGAACAAAACCAGCAACGCATCGACAACGAGAAGAAACTCCTCTGCATCAAACAAGAGGAACTCGAGAAAATGCAGTCGCAGGAACGCACCAAACTGGAAGAACTCTCCGGACTGAGTGCCGAAGAAGCCAAAGAACGACTCATCGAAAGTCTCAAAGACGAAGCCCGAACAGACGCCGCCAGCTACATCAACGAAATCGTAGACGAAGCCAAGCTCAACGCCAATCAGCAAGCCAAAAAGATTGTCATCCAAACCATCCAGCGCGTTGCCACGGAAACGGCCATCGAAAACTCGGTGAGCGTCTTCCACATCGACAACGACGAGGTGAAAGGTCGCATCATCGGTCGTGAAGGGCGAAACATCCGAGCCTTAGAAGCTGCCACAGGGGTAGAAATCGTCGTAGACGACACGCCCGAGGCCATCGTCATCTCAGCCTTCGACCCCGTTCGCCGCGAGATTTGCCGCCTGGCTCTGCACCAATTGGTGGCCGACGGACGCATCCACCCCGCACGCATCGAAGAAGTGGTGGCCAAAGTGAAAAAACAACTCGACAACGAGATTATCGAAACCGGAAAACGCACCGCCATCGACCTGGGCATCCACGGATTGCATCCCGAACTCATCCGCATCGTGGGAAAAATGAAATACCGCTCTTCCTACGGTCAGAATCTGCTGCAACACGCCCGCGAAACAGCCAATCTCTGCGCCGTGATGGCTTCCGAGCTGGGACTGAACCCCAAGAAGGCCAAACGAGCCGGACTGCTGCACGACATCGGAAAAGTGCCCGACGAGGAGAGCGAACTTCCCCACGCTCTCTACGGAGCCAAAATTGCCGAAAAGTATAAGGAGAAACCCGACATCTGCAATGCCATCGGAGCCCACCACGACGAGATAGAAATGAACACGCTCCTGGCCCCCATCGTGCAGGTGTGCGATGCCATCTCGGGAGCTCGCCCCGGTGCTCGCCGCGAAATTGTAGAGGCTTACATCAAGCGACTCAACGATTTGGAAGCCATCGCCATGAGCTATCCCGGCGTAACAAAAACCTATGCCATTCAGGCGGGTCGCGAGCTGCGCGTCATCGTCGGAGCCGACAAGATCGATGATAACGAAAGCGAAAAATTGAGCGGTGAAATCGCCACGAAGATTCAAAACGAGATGACTTATCCGGGTCAGGTGAAGATTACCGTTATCCGCGAAACACGCTCCGTAGCTTTTGCAAAGTAATCGCGTTACGCGAAGTATGAAACGAAATGAGTGCAGCCTTTTAGGCTTGCACTCATTTTTTGTTGACACCCAACCAGAGAGGAGACCTGTCGCTGTACCCTACAAAACCACCGCGGAGACAAAATTGATGCTACTGTACCTTACCAAACCACCGCGGAGACAAAATTGGTACTACTGTACCCTACAAAATCACCGCGGAGACAAAAATGCTGCTACTGTACCCTACAAAATCACCGCGGAGACAAAATTGGTGCTACTGTACCCTACAAAACCATCGCGGAGACCCAAATAGTGCTACTGTACCCTACAGTAACGCCGCGGAGACAAAAATGACGCTACTGAACTGTTCAGAACGGCCGCGGAGGCCAAAATGGTGCTACTGAACTGTTCAAAACGACCGCGGAGACAAAAATGGGGCTACTGAACTGTTCAGAACCGCCGCGGAGACAAAAATAGGGCTACTGAACTGTTCAGAACCGCCGCGGAGACAAAAATGGGGCTACTGAACTGTTCAGTAGACAAAGAAAGACTTGAAAGAGGAATAAAAATAGCTGTGAAGAAAGAACCCCACAGCTATTTGAGTGAAATTTTGAATGAAACGGTTACTTACCCGAGTCTTCTCCCTTCTACGAAAAGACCTCATGCCGCAGGTCGACACGATGACAACGAATTATCGAATTCGATCGGCCGCGCGCACCAGTTTCTCGTCTGCCAAAATGGAATGGCGAGCCATCCCATAAAACACCATACTGACAAAGGGAAGACAAGCTGCTACAGCTGGTCGGAAAGTGTAATCCCGATATCCGACGTGGTAGGCGTAAAAGAAAAAGGACGCATACCAAATCGCCAGAAGCAACATGCCCATCACGCAGAGGCGTGCCTGCAAAGGGCGGTTGTGAAAGCGAAGAATGGCCCACACACCGATGGAGCATGTCAGCAGCAAAAGGGCGAAGAGCAGACTGCCCATCAGGCTCACACCTCCCTCGGCATTCCGCAGCCACAGATTGTAGAGCGGGGCATGAAGACCCATTCCCTGCGGTTCGAAATGACCGACGGGTAAACATAGGCAAACGATGGCGAACACGATTGCCAGGAGAAGAAACAGGGTTTGTCTACGCTGCCACATCAGTCTTGATTTTGTCCGTCTTTCGAGGGGTCTCTCCAATAGATATTTCCATCGGCAAACTCTTGTGTGGCCAGCAACGTGGGCTTGGGAAGTTTTTCGTAGTAACGAGAAATCTCTATCTGCTCACGATTCTCAAAAACTTCTTCCAACGTATCGTTCGTTATAGGAGGCAAATTCGGCCAGTTTCTTGTTCAAATCCTGTTTGATTTCTACACTGATTTGATTGGCGCGTTTGGCCATGATCGCAACGCTCTCGTAAATGTTGTTGGTTTCGTCGCACAAGTCCATAATGTCTCTTGTGACGGTATTTACCGGAGCCTTTGACTTTTTGTAATCCATAAATAAATATATTCTGATTGATTAATTCGACTTCGTTTTCGTCATTTCCTTGCACTTGGCGATGTATTTCTCGGCCAGGTTGCGGTCTTTTGAGTCGGGATATTCGTTGATAAAACCATAGCATTCATCTTCGGCGTCTTGGAAACGTTCCAGGCGTTTGGCTTCGACGCTTTGCTGGGCCAATTCGTATTTGCTCTTCATAAGCAGCAGGGCAAAGTTTTCGCGGAGCTTGCTGTAGGGATAATCTTTCAGAGCGTTTTGCGAAGTGATGATGCAGGCCTCGTAGTTGTTTTCACCGCTGTTGCAATTACCAAAGTAGGTGCCCAAGTCGTAATAGAGTTGAGCCGAGTAGAGTTCTTTCTCTACAAGTTTGTCTTGTAGATCGAACAAACGCTGTTGCGCTGCGGGCTTGAGATGCGAATCGGGGTAGAGATCGAGAAAAGTTTGGAAATCGGCAATGGCCGAAACGGTTCTCGACTGGTCGAGCCTCGGTTCGGGCGTACTCATAAAGAGGCTCTGCCCCACGTAGTATTGTGCCGTCTCTGCATAATGGCCTTTGGGATAGGCCTGACAATATTTCTTGAAATACTGCGCCGCCGTTTCATAGTCCTTGCTACCATATTCGGCCATGGCCAGCATATAGAGGCTCTCCTGCGCATTTTCGGTTCCTTTTTCCAAGGTGATGAGTTCTTGCAAAAGGGTTACCGCGCGTGTGTATTTGCCTTTAGCGAAACATTCTTTGGCGTATTCGTATTTGTAGGGGATATTATCGGTTTTGTACACTTGATTGAATTCATGTGCACAGGCCGAGAACAATAGTAAGATGGCAGAGATAAGAAGAAGTTGTTGCTTCATTTTCGTTCCGTTTTTTCAGGTTGCAAAAGTACACATAATTGACTTATTTTCAAAGCGGAAATACTATTTTTAGCAAAAAGGCGGGAGATATTTCGTAATTTTGCGGCTATGAAATTCAAACTGACATCGACGTTCAAGCCCACGGGCGACCAGCCCGAAGCCATTCGGCAATTAATAGAGGGATTAGAGAGAGGCGACCGCTCGCAGGTGTTGTTGGGAGTGACCGGTTCGGGCAAGACCTTTACGATGGCCAATGTGATTGCCCAGCGCAATCGGCCGACGCTGATTCTGAGTCACAACAAAACGCTTGCAGCGCAGTTGTACGAGGAGATGAAGAGCTTTTTCCCCGAGAATGCGGTGGAATATTATGTTTCGTATTACGATTATTATCAGCCCGAAGCCTATCTTCCTTCCACGGATGTGTACATCGAGAAAGATCTGGCCATCAACGAAGAGATTGATAGGTTGCGGCTTTCGGCGGTGTCGGCTTTGCTGTCGGGGAGGAGCGATGTGGTGGTGGTTTCGTCGGTGTCGTGTATTTACGGTATGGGCGGCCCGACGGCGATGGAAAACAGTATTATTTCGGTGAAGAGGGGACAGCGCATAGAACGGAACGAGTTTCTACGGCAGTTGGTCAACTCGCTTTATGTACGCAACGACATCGATCTGCAACGCGGCCATTTCCGCGTCAAAGGCGACACCGTGGACGTAGCCATGGCCTACAGCGACCACTGGTTGCGCCTCACCTGGTGGGACGAGGAGATCGACTCCATCGAGGAAATCGATCCTAACACCTTCCACCGAATCAACTCTTTCGAGGAATACAAAATTTACCCTGCCAATATTTTCGTTACGACGAAGGAGCAGACCACCAGAGCCATCCGTCTCATCCAGGACGATTTGATGAAGCAGATTCTCTTCTTCAAAAATATGGGTGATCCTGTCCGAGCCCAACGCATCAAGGAGCGAACCGAGTACGACTTAGAGATGATCAAGGAAATGGGGCACTGCTCGGGCATTGAGAATTACTCCCGCTATTTCGACGGCCGAGAGGCAGGCGACCGGCCCTACTGCCTGCTCGACTTCTTCCCCCAAGACTTCCTCACCATCATTGACGAAAGCCACGTCAGTCTGCCGCAGATCTCGGCCATGTTTGGTGGAGACCGCGCCAGGAAGCAAAACCTCGTAGAGTTTGGTTTCCGTCTGCCGGCCGCCTTCGATAACCGTCCGTTGCGTTTCGAGGAGTTCCACAGTCTGCTCCACCAAGTGATTTACGTCTCGGCCACACCCGCCGATTACGAACTGGAGGAGGCCGAAGGAGTAGTGGTCGAACAGATCATCCGCCCCACGGGTCTGCTCGATCCCGAGATTGTGGTGCGTCCGAGCGAAAATCAAATTGACGATTTGCTCTCCGAGATTGTCGAGCGCATCAAGGAAGACGAACGCGTGCTCGTCACAACGCTCACCAAGCGGATGGCTGAAGAGCTGACCGACTATCTGCTCGGCCACGGCATCAAAACCAACTACATCCACAGCGATGTGCCCACGCTCGACCGTGTGCGCATCATGAATGATCTGCGCACCGGCGAGTACGATGTTCTCGTTGGGGTCAATCTTCTGCGCGAGGGTCTCGACCTGCCAGAAGTATCGCTCGTGGCCATCCTCGATGCCGACAAGGAGGGCTTTCTACGCAGCCATCGCTCGCTCACCCAAATCGTAGGTCGCGCCGCCCGGAACATCCACGGAAAGGTCATCATGTATGCCGATGTCGTCACACCCAGCATGCAACTCACCCTCGACGAGACCGCCCGACGACGCAGCATCCAAATGCAATACAACGAGAAGCACCACCTCCGTCCCCAACAAATCACCAAAGCTGTGAGAGATTCCTTCGCTTCGCCCGAGGAACGGGAAGAGAGAAGGTATGAAAAAATGCTTGCACCCAGTATTGATACCAGTCCAACCGTCTTCGCTGCCGACCCAATTGTGAAACGCATGACCCGCCAGCAACTCGAGCAAAGCATCGCCAACACCACCGAGCTGATGAAACAGGCCACCCGTGAGCTCGATTTTATTCAGGCGGCCCAATATCGCGACGAAATCGAAAAACTGCAAGAGCAACTCCAGCTGAAATCTTAATTCGCCATTCCTGTCATCCGCCTTTCCGAATTGTTAAAACGCGGCAGTAAAAAGGAGCAAAAAATCGTCCTCGTAACTCTTTGATAATCAACTCTCCGCAGAGGCAAAAAATAGATGCGCAGAAAGTTGAAATGAGATGCGCATCTCATTTCAACGAGATGCGCAGAAAGTTTTGCCGAGAAGCGCACTTCGGGCGACCAAGGTTTAACATTCCTGTTACAGAAGGTTAATCCTTAGTCTCATGCCCTCCTATTCGGAAGGCGGCAGGGCCTCGCCCAGGATTCGCTCGGCATTTTTCACACGTTCGGATGTGGGCGAATCCACTCCGCGCAGGGTGTAAGGGATACCCAATTTGTCCCATTTGTAAAGCCCCATCGAATGATAGGGCAGCACTTCAATGCGGCGGATGTTGCGGAGCGTTTTAAGAAAATCGCGTAGGTGGAAGAGACACTCGTCGTCGTCCGTCAGACCAGGCACCAGCACATGCCGAATCCACACAGGCAGGTTGATCTCGGAGAGATAACGAGCGCAGTCGAGAATGTTTTCGTTGCTCCAACCAGTAAGCCGTTGGTGAGCCCGGGAGTCGATGTGCTTGATGTCAAGCAAAATGAGGTCGGTGTAGTGCATCAGCTCCTCAAACTTTGAGAAGAAAGGTTCGTCCCGTGTAAAAGGCTGCGCAGCCGTGTCGAGACAGGTGTGGATGCCCTGTGCCTTGGCTTTACGGAAGAAGTCGAGCAGGAAGTCGATCTGCAAAAGAGCCTCACCACCACTGACGGTAATGCCACCCGTCCGACCCCAATAAGACCGGTAGCGAAGAGCCTGGTCCAGAAGTTCGTCGGCCGAGCGGAGGTCGTCGGTGTGTTCGTCCCACGTATCGGGATTGTGGCAGTAGCGGCAACGCATCTGGCAGCCTTTCAAAAAGATGATAAAGCGGATGCCGGGACCGTCTACCGAGCCGAAGGATTCGATGGAGTGTATGCGTGCTTTAGGAGTCATCGTTCTTAAAGATAAAAACGACCGGCGGAACGGGTGTTGCCGCCGGTCGTCAATAAGTATTTCGAAGTCGTTTCTATGCCAATTTTCCGTGCGCCTGACGGGCAATGACGTCGAGCTGTTGCTCGCGGGTGAGGTCGATAAACTTCACGGCATATCCGCTGACGCGAATGGTGAAGTTGGCGTATTCCTCCTTCTCGGGGTGTTCCATGCAGTTGATCAGTTTTTCGACGCCGAAGACATTGACATTGAGATGATGGGCGCCCTTGTCGAAGTAGCCGTCCATCACGCCTACGAGCGTGTTTACGCGTTCTTCCTCGGTATGTCCGAGGGTGCTCGGGGCGATGGTCTGCGTGTTCGAAATACCATCGAGCGCATACTCGTAGGGCAACTTAGCCACGGAATTGAGCGAGGCCAGCAGTCCGTTTTTCTCTGCCCCATACGAGGGATTGGCACCCGGCGCAAGGGGAGCTCCGGCAGGCCGTCCATCGGGCATGTTACTGGTGTATTTGCCATAAACCACATTCGAAGTAATCGTCAAGATGCTCGTCGTGGGTTCCGAGTGGCGGTAGGTGTGATGCTTGCGAATCATGTTCATAAAGGTCTTCAAGAGCCATACGGCGATGTCGTCGGCGCGATCGTCGTCGTTGCCGTAACGGGGGAAGTCGCCCTCGGTTTTAAATTCGAGGGGAAAACCGGTGTCGTCGCGAATAATGTTCACTTTGGCATACTTGATGGCACTAATCGAGTCGACCACATGACTGAAGCCTGCGATGCCCGTAGCGAAGGTTCGGCGCACGTCGGTGTCGATGAGAGCCAGTTCGGCTGCCTCATAGAAGTATTTGTCGTGCATGTAGTGGATCAGGTTCAGCGTGTTGACGTAAACGCCCACGAGCCATTCCATCATATCCATGAAACGGGGCATAAATTCTTCGTAAGTCACAACATCACCTTGAATGGGTCGCAAAGCCGGTCCGCACTGCTCGCGGGTCTTGGCATCCACACCGCCACTAATGGCATAGGTAAGACATTTGGCCAGGTTGGCGCGGGCTCCGAAAAACTGCATCTCCTTGCCGGTTTGCGTGGCCGACACACAACAACAAATCGAGTAGTCGTCGCCCCAAACGGGTCGCATCACGTCGTCGTTCTCGTATTGGATAGAGCTGGTTTTCACCGAGATTTTGGAGGCGTAGTACTTAAAACCTTCGGGCAGACGCGAGGAGTAGAGAACGGTGAGGTTGGGCTCGGGCGAGGGTCCCATGTTTTCGAGCGTATGCAGGAAGCGGAAATCGTTTTTCGTTACCATCGACCGGCCGTCCTGTCCCATTCCTGCCACTTCGAGCGTAGCCCACACGGGATCGCCGGAGAAGAGTTGGTTGTAGGCGGGTATGCGGGCGAACTTCACCATGCGGAATTTCATCACAAGGTGGTCAATGAGCTCTTGTGCTTCTGCTTCGGTTAGCGTTCCCTCGTTGAAGTCGCGCTGAATATAAATATCGAGGAAAGTCGAGATGCGCCCAACAGACATGGCAGCTCCATTTTGTGTTTTGATGGCTGCCAAATAGCCGAAGTATAGCCACTGCACTGCCTCGCGGGCGTTGTTGGCAGGTTGGGAGATGTCGTATCCGTAGATTTCTGCCATCGCTTTCATCTCTTTCAGAGCCTTGATCTGCATGGAGATTTCCTCACGCAGGCGGATGACGTCTTCGGTCATCACGCCGCACCCGCAGTTGCGTTTATCTTTTTCTTTCTCGTCAATGAGGAAGTCGATGCCGTAAAGTGCCACGCGGCGATAGTCGCCCACAATGCGTCCGCGACCATAAGTGTCGGGCAGTCCGGTGAGAATATGGTTGTGGCGCACCAGTTTCATTTCGTCGGTATAAGCATCGAACACGCCATCGTTGTGCGTTTTGCAATACTTGGTAAAGATCTCGTGCAGCTTTTCCGACGGCTGATAACCGTACGTTGTGCAGGCCTGCTCGGCCATATGAATACCGCCGTAAGGCATAAAAGCACGTTTGAGCGGTTGGTCGGTCTGCAAACCCACCACCCGTTCAAGTTCTTTTGTTCCCTCGCCGATGTATCCAGGTCCGTAGGCCGTCATTCCCGATACCACTTCGGTTTCCATATCGAGCACACCGCCTTTGGCGCGTTCTTCCTTTTGCAGCATCTGAAGCATACCCCAGAGTTGGTCGGTTGCTGCTGTCGGAGCAGCCAGAAAACTATCGTCGCCATCGTAAGCGGTATAATTGTTCTGAATAAATTCACGCATGTTGACTTCATCCTGCCATTTGTCGCCGGTGAAGCCTCTCCATTCTTGTCTCATTCATTTATTTTTATTAGTTCAACATCATGTGCTGTGACACACACGTTTATTCATAGCAATCGGAGTCTCCTCCGTTTTGCGCTGCAAAATTACGGCATTGTGCAGGGTCGGGCAATACTTACAACTTAGTATTTTGTGTGTGCACACAGTTCTCCATCTGCGCACGTTCTCTCGTTTCTGTCATTATTTCTCATGAGTGCAGAAAATGTCTCTGCCCGCTGATGGGCTCTCCCTCGGTTGTGCAAAAAATGCTTAACCATTTGCCCGATTTCAATAAAAGATCATACCTTTGTGAGAAAAGGAGGCACATCATGGAACAAATCACATTGGAAAACTTTGAAGCTACCTACGTCGACCCGATTGAAGAAGAACGCATCGACAAGTTTGTCTGCGACGAGATGAGCAGACAGATACACCGATATATAAAAGGTATGTCGGGAACGAAAGACATCATGCTCAAATTTGAGGCGCAACTCTCTACCCTCACCATTCCCGAAAAGGAAAGAGCCATCGCCCGATATATCGACCTGAACCGGAAGGTGACAAGCGGACTCGACTTTAAAATCGTGCTCACGCGGGCAATGGCCAACTATTGCGACACGTTCGACTATCTGCTCACACTGGTGAACAACCGCCGCAAGATGGTGTACTACCTCAACCGCATCAAGTCGAAATATCTCAGATACCACGAGGTGGTGGAGGTGAACGGCAAATTCGGTATCAACGATTACGACGGGCGGGTGCTCGTCTCTCCGCGCTACGACTTCCTGCGCCGTTGTTACACCTACGTAGACGACCTCTGTCTGATGCCCATCATCGCACAGAAGGATGGAAAGATGGGATTGATTCTGCCCGACGGGAAAGATACCGTTGTGGCCGACTTCATCTACGACGACATCTCTCTGCGCGACGAATATCCGTATTTCGAGGCCCGAAAAGGAAAAGCCACCATCTTAATTGAGAATTGAAGATTGAGAATTGAGGATTTTTTCATAGCGGAGGTTTCCCCTACTTGGAGGAACCTCCACTGCTGTTTCTCACGGCGGAATTTCACCATTTTGGCCTCTGATGGCGGTTTTGATCCGCTCAGTAGCACCATTTTTGTCTCCGCGACGGTTTTGAGCCGCTCAGTAGCATCATTTTTGTCTCCGCGACGGTTTTGAGTCGCTCAGTAACATCATTTTTGTCTCCGCGACGGTTTTGAGTCGCTCAGTATCATCATTTTTGTCTCCGCGGCGGTTTTGAGCCACTCAGTAACACCATTTTCGTCTCCGCGACGGTTTTGAGTCGCTCAGTAGCATCATTTTTGTCTCAGATGGCGTTACTGTAGGGTACAGTAGCATCAATTTGGTCTCCGTGGCGATTTTGTAGGGTACAGTAGCACCATTTTCCTCTCCGTGGCGATTTTGTAGGGTACAATAGCACCATTTTCTTCTCCGTGGCGATTTTGTAGGGTACAATAGCACCATTTTCCTCTCCGTGGCGATTTTGTAGGGTACAGTAGCACCATTTTCCTCTCCGTGGCGGTTTTGTAGGGTACAGTAGCATCTGTCAACTCCTCAACTTGTCAACTAAAAAACAATTGATTATCTTTGCAGCACTGTTGGAAAGAAAAAAAATCGTTCCGACAGAGAGAAAGCAACATGAGCATCTTATACAGTTTATTATTGGCAGCAAAAGTGACCTTCGGCTCGCCCGTGAATCAGCCGATCGCCTTGGCCGGCAACTTCGGCGAACCGCGCCCCAACCACTTTCACGGCGGCATCGACGTGAAGACGGGCGGTAGGGAGGGATGGCCCATCTTTGCCATCGGCGACGGATACATCTCGCGCATATCGGTGGGCGTAGGCGGCTTCGGCAACGCCGTCTACGTGCATCATCCCGAAGGCTACACCAGCGTTTACTGTCATCTGAAAGCCTTCACACCCGCCATCAAAGCCCGAGTGAGGCGGTGGCAATACGCACACCAAAGGGGAGTGGGCGAGATGCAGTTCGCTCCCACCGACCTACCTGTGGCACGCGGACAACTCATCGCCATCAGCGGAAATACGGGAGCCTCGCAGGCTCCGCATCTGCATCTCGAGGTGCACGAGACGCGAACGGGCGACCAGCTCGACCCGCTCCGCTTCATCGCCCGCGAGGTGGAAGACCGACTCCCGCCCATGGCCCACGGCTTTATGGCTTATCCCAAAGCCGGCGAGGGTGTGTTCAACGGAGGCAGCGCGAAGCAGTCGGTCGGCTTCAGCTCGCACCATCTGCAACGCCCTCTCATGGCCTGGGGAAAGGTGGGATTCGCCCTCTGGGCCAACGACTATATGGAAGCCACCTACAACCGATACGGCGTCAAGAGAACAGAACTCCGCGTAGACGGGCATAGCATCTTCAGCAGTACGGTGGAACGCATCCCCAACGGACAGACCGTGCAGGTGAATGCCTGGGGAGACGAAGAACATTTCCGGCGGATGGGCGTATGGTATCTGCGGTCGTTCGTTCCGCCGGGCCTCACCCTGCCCTTCTTCACCACCAACGCCGAAGCAGGCTATGTTGATTTCAAGGAAGAACGCAACTATCGACTGGAATATCTCCTAACCGACTTCAAAGGCAACACCTCGCAATACTCTTTCATCGTGACGGCGCGACCGACAAAGATTCCGCTCCCACGCCCGAAGAGCATCCTGCGCACCGTGTGCTGGAATCGGCCCTCCGCATTTCTGCTACCCGGCGCACAGTTGTGGGTGCGGCAGGGATCGGTGGCCGAAGACGTGGAACTCGCCCCACACATCCTACCCACCGACAGCAGACTCTCTCATTCTTACACCTTCGCGACGAGCCCTCTTCGACTGTTCCATCCCGCCGGCATCCGTCTGCGAGTAGACCGACAGGTGGCTCGTCCCGAGAAGCTCTATATCGTGGCGCACGGATCGGTCGACCGATACATCGGCGGCACCTATCAAGACGGTTGGCTCACAGCCCGCGTGCGCGACCTGCATCTGACCTACGAAGTGGATTACGACGATCGTCCGCCCGTGATTTCGCCCATCGGGCAAAGTCATTGGGCGGCAAGCGGCACCATCCGCCTGGGTTTGGAAGACACCAAGAGCGGACTGGCAGAATATAAGGGGAGTCTCGACGGCGAATTTGTACTGTTCGAAGACGTGCCGAAAAGTCCGTGGGTCGTCTGTCGTCTGAAAGACACTCCGCTACAACCCACCGGAAAGCTGCGCCACCTGCGCTTCACAGCCACCGATCGCTGCGGCAACACTCGCACATTTGAAACCCAAATACTTTATTAATCACCTCAACTTACAAACTTATGAAGAAATTCTTCCTCACGGCGGCACTCGCCCTCTCGGCCTTCGCCGCCCATGCCTGCACCAACTTCATTGTTGGCAAGAAGGCCAGTACAGACGGGTCGGTGTTCTGCACCTACAACGCCGACGACTATGGTATGTTCATCGGTCTGTGCCACTTCCCCGCCGCCCGCCACGCCAAGGGCGAAATGCGGCAAGTGCGGGATTGGGACAGCCACAAATACCTGGGCGCAATTCCCGAGGCCGCCGAGACCTATAACGTCATCGGTAACATCAACGAATACCAGGTGTGCATCGGCGAAACCACTTATGGCGGACGCGAGGAGATGATCGACTCGACGGGCATCCTCGACTACGGTTCGCTCATCTACATCGCTCTGCAACGCAGCAGGTCGGCCCGCGAAGCCATCCACGTGATGACCACCTTGGTGAACACCTACGGCTATTATTCGAGCGGCGAAACCTTTACCATCTGCGACCCCAACGAGGCCTGGGTGATGGAGATGATGGGCAAAGGTCCGGGCAGCAAGGGAGCCGTTTGGGTAGCTGTGCGCATCCCCGACGATGCCATCTGTGCACATGCCAATCAGAGCCGCATCACCACCTTCATGCACTACAAGAAAGGCGACGTGATGTATGCCAAAGACGTAGTAAGCTTTGCCCGTTCCAAGGGTTGGTACAGCGGCAAGGATAAAGACTTCTCATGGCGCGACGTGTATGCCGCACCCGACTTCGGCGGAAGACGTTACTGCGATGCTCGCGTCTGGAGTTTCTTCAACCGCTTTGCCGACAACTTCGACCGTTATCTGCCCTGGGTGATGGGCAAGGAGACCGATGCCGAGAGCATGCCGCTGTGGATTGTGCCCAACCGCAAAGTGAGTCTGCAAGATGTTCAGGCCGCCATGCGCGACCACTACGAAGACACTCCGCTCGCCCTCGACACCACCAGCATCGGCGGCGGAATCTGGCAGATGCCCTATCGCCCCACGCCGTTAAGCTTCACCGTCGACGGACGGAAATATTTTAACGAGCGACCCGTCTCCACCCAGCAAACGGCCTTCAGCTACGTGGCCCAGTTACGTTCGTGGCTGCCCCGCGAGATTGGCGGCATCCTCTGGTTCGGCAACGACGACGGCAACATGGTGCCCTACACCCCGATCTACTGCGGCAACACCATTCAGCCCGACTGCTACAACACGCCAGGGGCCGACGCCGTGACCTTTTCCGACCGGAACGCCTACTGGGTGTGCAACTGGGTGAGCAATATGGTTTATCCGCGCTATAGTCAGCTCTTCCCCACCCTTCGTGAGGTGCGCGACAGTCTCGACAACAGTTACCAGGCCCAGCAGGCCGACGTCGAATTCCACGCCCAAGAGCTCTACAACACCGATCCCACCGAGGCCGTGAAATATCTCAACGCCTACAGCAACCGTCAGGCCCAACAAATGCTCACGGCCTGGAAAGAACTGGCCACCTTCCTCATCGTCAAGTATAACGACATGGCCGTGAAGCCCACCCGCGGACGCACTTTCTTGCGCAATAGCGAAGGACTTGGTGCCAAGGTAGAACGCCCCGGATTCCCCGAACCCTTTGCCCGTAAACTCGTAAAAGAAACCGGAGAGCGATACGCCCTCCCAAGCAAAAACGCATCGCACTAAAGCGTAGCAATCTCTCGCTTTCCTCCTCGCCCATCTGCGGCGAGAGTCCTCACGGCAGGATGGCAGGATGATGGCGGCAGAATGGCATTCGATGAGCCTTCTGCCGCCACTCTTGCTATATCGTTGACCCCACTTTCGTCATAGAGGGTGTACCATCATTTCTTTTATGGTACATTCTCTTTTTCTTTTGGCATCTCCTTCCCCATCCCTCATGCGATTGATATAGAATACGCAAACTTTAAAAGTTTGGGATACAAAAAAGATTTTCGTGCACAAAATGCCGCAGTTTCGGTATCAAAAAACATTTTCATGCACAAAAGGCCGCCATTTGTGGAAGGAATTAAGGTTGAGTGAATGATATAAGAGAAAAGGGCGTATCAAAATTTTAATACACTCTCATTGGCAAAGCATGTAGTACATCCTCGATGAAGAGAGTCTCACACCATACTTCTGCTCCGACAATCCACCGGTATCGAAGGATCCGAATAAAGGAAGCGAACCGAAATCCAACTTTATTGCGTAATTTTGCAATCCACAATCATCTGAACATAGAGATAGTATATGAAACAAACGATCTTTCTGCTGGTTTGCCTTCCCCTGCTCGCCCTTCGCGTTCAGGCCGGCACCCCACCCGCCATTAGTCCCACGGCTACTTTCATCACCGAAAGCGGCGAGGAGCAAAACAATAATTACTCGGGCTCGGCTCCGCTGCGCACCCGCTTCGAAGCCAACGTCACTCATGCCGACGGCTGGGAGGCACACTACGAATGGCGATTCTATACCGACAACAAACGCAAAGGGGCTTATCTCGTCAGATACGAAAAAGACACGGAATACACCTTCCTCACAGCCGGCACCCACCTCGTCGAACTCTACGCCACCTTCGTGCAAGGCACCGACACCATTCGATATACCGACGACTACTGGACCACGGCCGACCCCATCCGCATCACCATCTCGGAGAGCAAACTGGAAATGCCCAACATCTTCACTCCCAACGGCGACGGCGTGAACGATGTCTACAGGGCTAAAAATGGTTATCGGTCGCTCGTGGCATTCAAGGCCTGCATCTTCAACCGCTGGGGACAGAAACTCTACGAGTGGACCGACCCCGCCGGCGGATGGGACGGCCGATTCAAGGGGCAGGACGTGAAAGACGGCGTCTACTTCGTCATCGTCAACGCCCGAGGAGCCGACGGACGGGTGTTCAACATCAAGAAAGACGTCAATCTGCTCAGAAACTATATCGAATAAGTCTGCCCCGCAGCAGACCCTCATTACAGGACAACAACAATGCAAGACGAAAAAATCAATGTTTGGGGCGCACGCGTTCACAATCTTAAAAATATAGACGTGGAGATTCCACGCAACAGTATGACGGTGATCACAGGACTGTCGGGTTCGGGCAAATCGTCGCTGGCTTTCGACACCCTCTTCGCCGAAGGACAACGGCGATACATAGAAACCTTCTCTGCCTACGCCCGCAACTTCCTGGGACATATGGAACGCCCCGACGTAGACAAAATTACCGGACTGAGCCCCGTTATCAGCATCGAACAAAAAACGACCAACAAAAACCCACGCTCCACCGTGGGAACCACCACCGAGATATACGACTATCTGCGACTGCTCTACGCCCGCGCCGGTACGGCCTACAGCTATGCCACGGGCGAAAAGATGGTGAAATACACCGAGGAGGAAGTCATCGAGATGATTCTCTCTCGCTATGCCGACCGCCGCATCTATATCCTCGCACCTCTGGTTCATCAACGCAAAGGCCACTATCGCGAACTCTTCGAGAGTATGCGCCGCAAGGGCTACCTCTACATGCGCGTAGACGGCGAAATCAAAGAAATCACCCGCGGCATGAAGGTAGATCGCTACAAGAATCATAATATCGAGGTGGTGATCGACAAACTCAAGGTGCAGGGAAAAGACGACGAACGACTTAGAAAAACCATTCAAACGGCCATGAAGCAGGGCGACGGTGCGATGATGATATACGACCAGGATACCGACGAACTGAAAAACTTTTCCAAACGTTTGATGTGCCCCACAACGGGTATCTCTTATCCCGAACCGGCTCCTAACAATTTCTCGTTCAACTCGCCAGAGGGGGCCTGCCCCAAGTGCAAGGGATTGGGCTATGTCAGCGAAATCGACCTGAAGAAAGTGGTGCCCGACAACACGAAGAATATTCACGAGGGAGGCATCGCACCGCTGGGCAAGTATAAGAGTCAGATGATTTTCTGGCAAATCGATGCGCTGCTCCACAAGTACGATTGCGATCTGAAAACACCCCTGAAAGCTATTCCCTCCGAGGCGATGGACGAAGTGCTATACGGCTCGATGGAGCGCGTGAAAATTTCGAAAGATCTCATCCATACCTCAAGCGACTTCTTCAGCTCTTACGACGGACTCATCAAATACCTGCGCAACGTTATTGAGAACGACGACTCGGCCAGTAGCCGCAAATGGGCCGACCAGTTTCTCGGTACCTGCCCCTGCCCCGAATGCCATGGGCAGAAGCTCCGCCGCGAGTCGCTCGCCTTCAAAGTGTGGGACAAAAACATCGCTCAACTTGCCGACATGGACCTTGCCGACCTACGGCAATGGCTCGACAGCGTGGAAGAACATCTCGACAGCAAAGGTCGCAAAATCGCTACCGAAATTCTGAAAGAGATCCGCACTCGCGTAGACTTTCTCCTCGAGGTGGGGCTCGACTATCTCACGCTCAACCGTTCCTCGGCATCGCTCTCGGGCGGCGAGAGTCAGCGCATCCGTCTGGCTACACAAATCGGTTCGCAGTTGGTCAACGTTCTCTACATCCTTGATGAACCCAGCATCGGGCTCCATCAACGCGACAACGAGCGGCTTATCGCCTCACTCAAAGAATTACGTAACCTGGGCAACACCGTCATCGTCGTCGAACACGACAAAGACATGATGCTGGCAGCCGATTACATCGTCGACATTGGTCCGCGAGCCGGCAGAAAGGGTGGAGAAGTTGTTTTTCAAGGCACGCCCGCCGAGATGCTCCGCCAGCAGACCATCACGGCCGATTATCTCAACGGAGCAATGCAAATCAAAGTGCCCACAACCCGGCGCGAAGGCAACGGCAAGAGTATCCGGATAGTCGGAGGCAGCGGCAACAACTTGAAAAACGTAGATGTAGAATTTCCGCTGGGCAAGCTCATTGTCATCACGGGTGTGAGCGGCTCAGGCAAATCTACCCTTATCAACGAAACGCTGCAACCCATCCTCTCGCAACACTTCTACCGATCGCTCAAGAGACCGATGCCCTACGCCTCGGTGGAGGGTATCGAAAACGTAGACAAGGTGGTCGACGTAGATCAGTCGCCCCTGGGTCGCACGCCGCGCTCCAATCCAGCCACCTACACCGGCGTGTTCAACGACATCCGCAACCTCTTCGTTCACCTACCCGAGGCTCAGATACGCGGCTACAAACCCGGCCGATTCTCTTTCAACGTTAAGGGCGGGCGATGCGAAGAATGTTCGGGCAACGGCTACAGAACCATCGAGATGAACGTTCTTCCCGACGTACTCGTGCCCTGCGAAGTGTGCCACGGCAAACGATACAACCGCGAGACGCTCGAGGTGCGCTATAAAGGAAAAAGTATTGCCGACGTGCTCGACATGACCATCAATCAAGCTGTGGAGTTTTTCGAGAACGTGCCCGGCATCCTCCAGAAGATCAAAACCCTTCAGGATGTCGGATTGGGTTACATCAAGCTCGGTCAGCCCTCCACCACTCTCTCCGGCGGCGAGAGCCAGCGCGTAAAACTCGCCACCGAACTCAGCAAGCGCGACACAGGCAAGACGCTCTATATCCTCGACGAACCTACCACCGGTCTGCATTTCGAAGATATCCGCATCCTGATGGACGTATTGCAACGACTGGTAGACCGCGGCAACACCGTCATCATCATCGAGCACAATCTCGACGTCATCAAACTCGCCGATCACATCATCGACATGGGACCCGAGGGCGGTCGCGGCGGCGGATATGTCCTCTCCACCGGCACCCCCGAAGAGGTGGCCCGCAGCCAGAAAGGATTCACCCCTCGCTTCCTTGCCGCAGAACTCGCAGCCACTCAAAATACGTAATCCCCATTCGAGTGCAACAGCACCCAAAAGGCTTCTACCCCCGGTAGATGGGTAGATCATCAAAACAAAACCTTAACGCATGTTTTCGTCTACGAAAGAAAGAGGGAGAAGATCTTTGATGCTCTTGATTTCGTAGACTGAGGAAGTTCCGTCGAGCAAAAGGCGAACCGGGCGTTGGTAGCGGTCTTCCATCTCGAGCACCACCTGCCGACAAGCTCCGCAAGGCGTGATGGGACGTTGCAGAAATCCCCGATCATTGCGGGCCGAAATGGCCAAAGCGGTGATCGCCTGCTGGGGTTGCTGCGATTGAGCTGCAAAGATAGCCGAACGTTCGGCGCAAAGTCCCGACGGAAAGGCTGCATTCTCCTGATTGGCTCCTATCACGATATCGCCGTTTTGCAGACGTAGAGCCGCCCCAACATAGAAATGAGAATAGCGAGCGTAGGCGTTGTGCGTGGCTCTCCGGGCGGAATCTACCAGCTCGCGGTCGTCGGCCGAAAGCTCTTCAAAGGCATACTGCTTGATTCTTATAAGAAGTTCTATTTCTTTCATCGTTGCTGATTTTATTTAGGTTCAATTCGTCAACTTGTCAACTGATGAACTCAACTACTTCACATACTCCCATCCCTCGAACTTAAGGGACCCTGGAAAAACTCATCAACTTGTTCACCTAATCGACTCGTCAACTAAAACTCATACGCCCCCACATCGGGCTTAGCATCGCGCGGCCGACCGTTTCTATCAGTGGGAAGAGCATGTGCAGGGTCGGCACAATCGATGGCTTTGCTCTGCTTTGAGAGGCGGAAGTCATATTGTTGTTTCCCCTCGTCCACCCGTACAAAGTGCTTTCGGCCATAGGACGTGGTATCGGCCACATCCTCGAAGACCACTTCGTGAAACACAACGCTACCCTCCGACTCCGTCTTTGGCGTTCGCAGGATGCAATGATCGAAAAGACAGTCGAACGTCAGTCCCCCATCGCCTTTCTCGCCCTGCAAGACATCCTCGCCATAACCCGTCACAAGCGTGTTGAGACACGAGAATTGCGTAAGCGCAAATCTGGCCGCACTGAGCCATAGGGCCGCTCCGCGATGGGCATTAAAGGGATAAAACTGTGCCAGCGTACAGTGTTTCATCTGCACCCTTCCGCCGTCGATGTGCACACAGTGAGCCTGCGTGTTGGAGAACTGGCAGTTTTGCAAAAACACCTGACTGTTGGTGGCCGACAGTCCGTAGCCCTGGCAATTATGAATGGTAGAAGACTCCATCGTGAGTTTGAGCTGTGAGACATCTGACGAATCGGCCACCACTCCGTCGAAACAGCTATGGATGTCGGCAAAGCGAAACCGATTGCCATACGACGAGGAACGAAGTAGAATGCCCTTCCATTGTCCGCTCACACGATCGTAAGGCAAATAGGGAAACATTCGGTCGAGACGGTCACCACGAAGCACGACATTGGCGTTGGCCGTTCCCTCGATGAGCAACCTACCGTCGACTTCTATCCCCGCGCCGGCATGAAAATAAAGCGTCGTACCGGCTGCAATCGTCAGCGTAGCCAGACTGTCTACCTTGATACCGCCATAGATGACGACAGGGCGGCGAGTAGAAAGGGTCGTATCGTTTTTGATGCGCAAATTGCGAAGCGACACAGCATCCCACGCATAAGCCCGAAGCACCACTTGCTGTTGTCGGCCATTCTCGAGGGTAAACACCAAAAGGTCTTCCAGGAGTTTCGGGTCGGTTGTTCCGTTGACGGGAGACGTAAGTTCCACAAACACACGCAGACTATCCCGCCGTCGCAATTCGAAGTCGGCAGCCTGGTAGCCCGCCGTCCCATTGAGCGGCGTTCCATCCACATTCACCCGAAATCCGTTTTGATTTCCGCCCGCCAATCGCACATTTTTGATTCTTATTCCATCGCCAAACGGATTGTGCACCCAAAATGTTCGAGTAGAAGTCGGCACGTTTGAGAAGACCGTATCCATCTTCAACGTGTCGGTAGAGAATTGCAGATATAAGCCCTTTGAAGTCGAAAATTCATCGTCGCTGCACGAAAACAGCGTGCAGAGCATCGCAAAAAGAGCAAAGAATGTTTTTATTTTCATGCTTGATAAACGGGAATAGCTGCGGGATATTGTGTCATCTGTCAGACAAGCTCCCTTCGTTCCTCTTCTCCGGTTTCGTCTCAGATAGATCTTGCAAAACCCTAACGATTCTTATTCCGCATATACCATGAGTGGACGAAACCCACATACAACGCCAATGCCAGCACCACAACGCCCAAAGCCACGCACAACACCTGGTGTTCGTGTCCCGAAAGCAGCGCATAGCCTACGAAAAGGCCCGCCGCCAAACCGCTTTCCCAGGCCAACATATAGGTGCTCACAGCCGTTCCACGTTGGCAATGCTTACTAAGTTTGATAAAGAAAAGCAGAAAGCGCGCCCCAATCAGTCCGATTCCCAAGCCCGTGAAGACAGGCGACAGATACGTCACCACCATTTGTTTACGGGTGAGCATCATCAAAAGAGCAGCCCCGATGAGAATCAATCCCGACACCACCTCGCTCTTCAAGTCGGCATTGACAAAGGCATAGCGCTCTGCCAACAGAGCGATGCAGAAGCCCACCATCATCATGGCATAAAACATCGCCGTGAACTCGACCGATAACAGCAGTCCTACCGCCACATTGATGACAAACAAATTCAGGAAAAGCCATTTGGCCGAAGAGAGGAAAAAGCGGTCGGTGCTGATGATTTTCACATCGTCTTCAGGCGTTTTAAAAGGAAAGTTGATGCTTGAGAGCAAAGCAAAGGCCACCGCTGCGATACCCGCTGCCACCCAAATGGCATCGACAGACGTACGCGAAACGACCACAGCCAGCATCGGCCCCAAAGACAATGCAAACCTACCAAACCATGTCGCGGCATGATTGGCCTCTGTGCGCTGGAACGATTCGCTCTTATCGATAATCAATGTGCTCGAAAGAATCATCTGCATCAATCCGAATGCCGCTCCCAATACCACCCGACAAAACAGTAAAAGCGGGAATTGCAACCCCGAAAAGGAGAGATATTTCTGCACGCCCCATGTTCCGACAAGCGATAGAAAGACAAAGAACATCGCCCAAAGACAAACTCTATTGCGGCGATAACGTTGCACCCAAAAGTTGCAAAAGCCTCCCAGTACGAACAATCCCAGGCCATACGCTCCCATCATTATGCCCGTTTCGACCGTATTCATGCCTGCCGAACTAAGCATCCACACCGGAAGCACGGGTATGAGCATGTCTACCGACATCGTGATGAGCAGATTGATGATGGCCAACAGCCAAAAATCGGCATGCCAAAGGCGAATATGCACGGGGGTGTTCTGTGTATCCATACCTTTATTTAATAAGATTCCGTTGCACTGGGAAAATCTTTCGTCTTCACATCATTAATATAATGACCCACGGCATCGGTCATCACAGCACTTAAATCGGCATACACCCGCAAGAATTTAGGACGAAAAGCCTGCGTCATTCCCAACATATCGGCATATACCAGAATCTGTCCGTCGGTTTCGTTGCCCGCTCCGATGCCGATAGTGGCACAGCCAACAGTCTTGGTCACCTTTGCTGCGAGCGCAGCCGGCACCTTTTCGAGCGTGATGCCGAAGCAGCCCGCAGCCTCCAATTTCCTTGCGTCGGCGAGTAGTCTCTCGGCTTCGGCCTCGTCTTTAGCCCTTAAACCATAACCGCCCAGCTTGTTGATACTCTGCGGCGTGAGCCCCAGATGCCCCATAACAGGGATTCCTGCATCGACAATACCCTTGATCGTATCGGCCATCTCTGCTCCACCTTCTATTTTCAGTGCGTCTACGCCCGTCTCTTTCATCACGCGCACAGCATTACGGATGCCCTCTTCGCGCGAGATTTGATAGCTTCCGAAAGGCATATCGCAAACAACGAGGGCGTGTTTCACAGCTTTCGCCACACTGCGAGCATGATAAATCATCTCATCGAGTGTGATGGGCAACGTGTCGGCATGGCCTGCCATGACGTTAGAAGCCGAGTCGCCCACGAGAATGCCGTCAATCCCGGCACGGTCGATAATGCCTGCCGTGGTGTAATCGTAGGCCGTGAGCATCGAGATTTTCTCGCCTGCCCGCTTCATCGCGATGAATTGTGTGGAAGTGATTTTCTTTTTATCGGTTGTTAAATAACCTGCCATGATGCGTTGATTTGCTCGCAAAATTACTATTTTTTATCAACTCCCGCAAATACCCGCCACCTTTACAGGGCCTTTACAAGGCTTTCGAACGTCTGTCCCTCGAAATTGGGGATGATCACCTTTGTATACGCTGCTATCACCTCCGGGGCGAGCGTAGTAGAGAGGCCCACCAATGGAATGCCTGCTGCCAAAACGGCCTTCATCCCATTGATACTGTCTTCAAAAGCGACACATTCTTCGGGCTGGGCGTCGAAACATGAGGCTCCGAGAAGATAGCAAGAGGGATCGGGCTTGCTGTGTTCAAAATCTTCGGAGGTGATAATGCGATCGAACAAGCTCTCGAAATCGGGATGTTCTCTATACACCTGTCTCATTTTCCGAAGGTTACTGCTGGTCACCACCGCCGTTTTCACACCGTTGCGGCGCAGCTGCTGCACGAAGTCGAGAAAGCCTTTGACGTAGAAATAAGGCATTTCTTGTTCAAAATGGTTCAACCCCAGGGTAATCTCCCTTTGCAGATCGGGCCTTTCGGGAAAATATTTCTCGTAGATCCAAGTCAGCGTTTGCCCTTTGATGGTCTGCTCCAAGCCCCTCCGTCCGGGAAGAAGCCGAGAAAAGACATCCTCCCAAAACACACTGTAAAGGTTTTCAGTAGCAAACACCACCCCGTCTAAATCGAAGAGCGCGACACGCTTTTTGATTGTTTTCTCTTCCATATCTTCTTTTCTTCTTAAGGTGTTTCTTTTTCATCTCTTAGCTTTCGGATGCCCATCTCTTAGCTTTTGAGTGGCAAAAGCTAAGAGATAGCATTGCGTTTTCTTAGCTTTTGCAAATCATTTTCTTAGCTTTTGCAAATTGCTTTATAAGCTATTGAACAGCAGCTGGTTAGAAAGGCGTATTTCTACGCTTGGGTTTGATCTCTCCAAGCCTTACCGGCATCCCGCCCTGCTACCTTCTGCGGTCGTTGCAAAATTACTCCTTTTTACTGACAGATGACAGAGATTAACACAGAATATCTATCTTCTTACCGTTTTATTCGTAACTTTGCACCAGATTAGACAGTACACACATGAGAGGATTTCTTCTTGCTTCCATCCTATTTCTTACTTTCTACGCCTGCGGCAACAGGTCGACGAGAACGGCAAAGACCGACGGATTGACTTTCGACAGTGTGGTCGTAGACACGATGGCGGCTCTAACGACCGACAGCAACTCGCCCAAATGCACCGTGAAACTGAACATCCAATATGCCAAAGGCCAAAATGCACAGATAATTAATCAAGCTCTCTTACGCTCGGGACTGCTCGCGCCCGACTATTTTTCGCTTACCCGCAAACCGATGGAGATGAGAGCGGCGGTAGATTCTTTTGTCCGTCGATTGCTAACAGACTATCATCAAGATTACGGCAGTCTGTATCGGCGAGACCGGGAACATGCCTCGGCCTATGAGTATGCATACAACGTGCAGACCGACACACGCAACGGGATCGACAACATCGTTGTTTATACCGCCCGAATCTATACCTATGCGGGCGGTGCACATGGCATTTCGCAGACGCTGATAAGAAATATCGACACGCGCACGGGCAACCTTCTGCGCCTGTCCGATGTCTTCGTGCCGGGCTACGAGCCCACGTTGAAAGAGATTTTGCTGCAAAAGATTCAAGAGCGGTTCAAGGCCAAGAGCCTGGAAGATCTGGCCAAACAGTCTGTTTTCACCGATGGCGATGTCTACGTGCCCGAGAATTTTGCGCTCGATGAAGATGAAATCTCTTTCGTGTTCTGTCAGGATGAGATTGCACCTCATGCCGTGGGCGAGATTGTTGTGGGCATCAGTCGCAGCGAACTGAAAGGCATCTTAAAATAAAGAGGTAATACCGATGGAAGAAATACTGAAATATTTTCCGAATTTAACCGACCTTCAACGCCAGCAAATCAAGCAGTTAGATGAGTTATACCGGGATTGGAACGAAAAAATTAACGTCGTCTCGCGCAAAGATATCGACCATCTCTACCTGCATCACGTGTTGCACTCGTTGGCCATTGCCAAGTATATCCAATTCAGAGACACAACCGAGATTCTCGATTTCGGCACAGGCGGCGGCTTTCCGGGCATCCCCTTAGCCATTCTGTTTCCCCAATGCCGGTTCAAACTGATAGACCGCACGGCAAAGAAAATCAGAGTGGCGCAAGAGGTGGCACAGGCTTTGGGCTTAGAAAATGTTACGGCCCAACAACTCTCGGGCGAAGAGGAGCGGGGCAAATACCACTTCGTGGTGAGCAGAGCCGTGATGCCGCTGCCCGATCTGTTGAAAATTGTGCGCAAAAACATCTCTTCACATCAGCAAAACTCACTTCCCAACGGGGTGATTTGCCTCAAAGGCGGCGACCTGCAACACGAAATGAGGATGTTTCGCAAGGTGGCCGACGTGACGAAAGTGAACAACTGGTTCGATGAAAACTGGTTCAGAGAGAAACAGGTGGTTTATGTTCCCATCACAACAAAATAAAAAAAACGATGCTACAGATTCAGAAATTTGTGTGCAACATGCTGCAAGAAAACTGCTACGTGGTGGCAGACGACAGCCGAGAATGCATCATCATCGACTGCGGTGCCTTTTATAAGGAAGAACGCGAGGCGATTGTCAACTATATCGACCTTCACCAATTGGTACCCAAACACTTGGTAGCCACACACGCGCACATCGACCATAACATGGGCAATGGAGCTCTTTTCGAGGCCTTCGGACTGAAACCCGAGGTCTCGGCAGCAGACCGTTATCTAATGGAAAAACTGCCCGAACAGGCCGAATTTTTGTTGCACATGAAGCTGAACGACAACCTCCCGCCCGTGGAACGCTATTTCGACGAGACCGATGTTATCTCGTTCGGACACCATCGGTTCACCATCATCCCCACGCCGGGCCATACCGAGGGGAGCTGTGTGTTCTATTGCCAAGAAGAAAACGTGGCTTTCTCGGGCGATACGCTCTTCAAAGGCTCCATCGGAAGGGTGGACTTAGAGGGCGGAAGCATGTTCAAAATGATTCAAAGCATCCGGTTTCTCTCGCAACTGCCCGACCAAACACAGGTGTTTCCTGGACATGGAGAGGCCACAACCATCGGCGAGGAACTGGCCCATAACCCTTATATGGAGCGATAAAGACGAAATGCCGAGGAGAAAAAGAACAAGGCGATCGTCTTAACTCCTTTCACTCCTCTCACTCCTTAACTCCTAAATAAAAAGAGAAAACCATCAGATGGCGCAAACAGAAACAGAGAAAATCATTCTCGGCATCGACCCCGGAACCAACGTAATGGGCTATGGTGTCATCAAAGTGGTGGGAAAAAAGGCATCGATGGTGGCCATGGGCATTATCGATTTGCGAAAAGTGGGCGACGCTTACCTGCGACTGGGTCATATCTTCGAACGGGTGACAGGCATCATCGATGCTTATCTGCCCGACGAACTGGCCATAGAAGCCCCCTTTTTCGGCAAAAACGTGCAGTCAATGTTGAAGCTGGGGCGAGCTCAAGGCGTGGCTATTGCCGCGGCTATTCACCGAGATATTCCCATACACGAGTATGCTCCGCTGAAAATAAAGATGGCCATCACTGGACAGGGACAGGCTTCCAAAGAGCAGGTGGCCGGTATGCTGAAACGCCTATTACACCTGAACGAAGAGGAGATGCCCAGATTCATGGATGCCACCGACGCACTCGGGGCCGCCTATTGCCACTTCTTGCAGATGGGAAGACCCGAAACCGACACCAAATATCGCGGTTGGAAAGACTTCGTCAGTAGGAATCAGAATCGCATAGCAGCAAAATAGACAACAGGAATCAACAAGACAGATAATGAAAAAGATTTTTTTAACGGCTCTGATGCTGTGTGGTCTTTCACTCACGGCACCCGCCCAGGAAGTATATCAAGAAATTTTGCGCCTCTCGAGGAAGGTTGCCGCCGACAAGAACAAGAGCTTAGATGCAAGAAAAGTGGCCACGTTCAAGGTGGACGAACTAAATTATATGGCGATGAAAACCAAAGAACAGATGCCCGACAGTAGCGTTCGGGTGCTGGATGTGCAGGCTTATGCCATGTACGACTTTGTGAATCTTTTCATGCGCCGGCTGACAGAAGCTCGGAAAAAGGCCGATAAAGAAAAGGTGATGACCCGCTTTCGGGAGGCATCCATCAATAACAGCCGTTTTAACGACATGGATAAAGAGTTGGTTTTGAGCTATTATGACAATCCCAACTATCTTACACAGTTCTCCTTGGACACCGATTGGGTGAAGGCTTTGGCCGAGATTCGCAGCAAGAAGTAGGTCGATAAAATAGACTTTCACACAAAAAGACATCTGAAAATTTGCAGGTATCGGGCAAAAACAATACCTTTGCAAGCGAATTCAGATAATGAACTTCTAAACGGTGGCTATAGTTCAGTTGGTTAGAGCGTCAGATTGTGGTTCTGAATGTCGTCGGTTCGAACCCGACTAGCCACCCAACAAAAGCGGATGCGTCAATAGGCGCATCCGCTTTTGTTATATTTATAAAAGAAAAAAGGAGGAAAGAGTGAAGAGCAAAAGGAAAAAGGGATTCGCCTTTTTCGATCCTTAGCCCTCGTGATGGTAAGGTTCGCCTTTGAGAATGGTGCACGCCCGATACAGCTGCTCCGTGAAAATGAGTCGTACCATCTGATGAGAGAAAGTCATTTTGGAAAGGCTCAGCTTCTCGTTAGCCCGCTGTTCAACCGCAGAAGAGAAACCGTAAGGACCGCCGATCACAAAAACTAACCGACGCAATACCTGCCTCTTGCGCTCCATCCATGAGGCAAACTCAAGGCTGCGCAGTTCTTTTCCATCCTCGTCGAGCAGAACCACCCAATCGTCTGCCTGCCATCGCTTCAGCAACAGTTCGCCCTCGGCTGCCTTTTGCTGACTTTCGCTTAGACTTTTCGTGTTTTTCAGTTCGGGAATCACCGTTACGGCAAACGGCATATAATGGTTGATGCGTGCAGAATAAAGGTCGATGCCCTCTGAAAAAATCTTACTCGTGGTCTTTCCCACGAGTATCAGTTCTACCTTCATACTGTTTTTTGTTCTTCGTCTTTGGTTTGGTAGGCTGCCTTTCGCTTGGGATTCATAGGGAACCAGCCACGTTCCACTCGCTTTTTCTGTTCAATGAGTTCGCCGATCGACCAAAGAAATGATGCTCCCACCACGCCCAAGACAGACGAGACGATAACGTTGGCAATGCAAACGGCTGTTGCGATGCACACGAGTCCTAATAAAAGGAATCCCCACCAGGGACGAGTTCCCCAATAATATTCCACTTTAATAACGATGGGATGAAAAATCCCGATAATCAAGAAGGTGCTTACGGCGATGATGATACCTGTAAAATACAATTCCATTGCAGATGAGTTGTTAAATGAATCGAATAAAATTAAGTTGCAAATGTAGCGAAAAAAAACCGGAAAGTCAAACGGAAGACCTCGTCTACGGGCTTTTTTCTGAAATTAAGGAGGCGGAGAGAACGATTGCTGATTTATTTTATTAATTTTGCGAAGCTGAGACTCCGAGACAAAAGGCCTCGGAAGAGGGCTATCGAAACTGAAAAGACTCAAGTAAGACATTCATTTTCAACAATAACAAATTATGGAAAATAACACTGAACTGATTGCACAGTGCGAGGCAAAAGCCGAGCATTGGCTGACTCCGGAGTTTGACGAACAAACCCGGACTGCCGTGAAAGAAATGATGAGCAGCGACGACAAAGGTCCGCTGATCGAAGCTTTTTACAAGGATTTGGAGTTCGGTACGGGCGGACTTCGCGGTATCATGGGCGTGGGCAGCAACCGAATGAATATCTACACCGTGGGCATGGCTACGCAAGGACTAGCCAACTATCTGAAGAAAGCCTTTCCGCAGGAGACAGCCCTCTCGGTGGTCGTTTGTCACGACTGCCGCAACAATAGTCGGTTGTTTGCCGAGACCGTGGCCAACATCTTCTCGGCCAACGGTATCAAGGTGTATCTCTTCGACGATATGCGCCCCACGCCGGAGTGTTCGTTTGCCATTCGCCACTTCGGTTGTCAGAGCGGCGTGAACATTACGGCCAGTCACAATCCCAAAGAATACAACGGCTACAAGGCTTACTGGGAAGACGGTGCGCAGGTATTGGCTCCACACGATAGGGGAATTATCGATGAGGTGAACCGGGTGAAGGTTTCCGACGTACAATTCGAGGGCAATCCGGCACTGATTCAACTCATCGGCGAAGAAATCGACAAGATTTACCTCGACAAGGTGAAGACGGTGAGCATCGACCCTGCCGTCATCGAACGGCAGAAAGACCTCAAAATCGTCTACACGCCGCTGCATGGAACGGGTATGATGCTGATTCCGCGTTCACTGAAGCTATGGGGATTTGAGAATGTGCACTGCGTGAAGGAACAGATGGAACGCAGCGGCGACTTCCCCACGGTGGTCAGTCCGAACCCCGAAAACGGAGAGGCTCTCACCCTGGCTCTGCGCGATGCCAAGGCCATCGATGCCGACATCGTGATGGCTTCCGACCCCGATGCCGATCGTGTGGGCATGGCCTGCAAGAACGACCGGGGCGAATGGGTGCTCATCAACGGTAACCAAACCTGCCTGCTCTTCCTCTACTACATCATCACCAACCGCATCCGGACAGGTCAGATGCAGCCCAACGATTTTATTGTCAAGACCATCGTCACCACGGAGGTGATCAAAAAAATCGCCGACAGAAATCACATCGAGATGCGCGACTGCTACACGGGTTTCAAATGGATAGCCAATGAAATTCGCAAGTCGGAAGGGAAACAGAAATTCATCGGCGGCGGCGAAGAGAGCTACGGCTTTATGGCGCAAGACTTCGTGCGCGACAAAGATGCCGTCTCGGCCTGCTCGCTGCTGGCCGAGATCTGCGCCTACGCCAAAGATCAGGGTAAGACGCTCTACACTCTGCTCATGGACATCTATCTCGAGTATGGATTTTCGAGAGAATTCACCATCAACGTGGTGAAACCCGGCAAGAGCGGAGCCGACGAGATCAAGGCCATGATGCAGCGTTTCCGGAAGAATCCGCCTTTCGAGATTGCCGGTTCGAGAGTAGTCGCATTCAAAGACTACAAAAGATTGATTCAGATCGACGGCAACGGCAAAGAGTCGATCATCGATATGCCCGAGACGAGCGACGTGTTACAATGGTTCTGTGAAGACGGAACGAAAGTGTCGGTACGCCCATCGGGTACAGAGCCCAAGATCAAGTTCTACATTGAAGTGAAAGGCGAAATGAAATGCGCCGGCTGCTACGAACGTTGTATGCGCGAGGCCGACGAGAAAATCGAGGCCATCAAGCAGTCTTTTGGACTCTAAGCCCCATCCCTTCACATCACAACATCCCGACGAGCCACAGAGGTTGGTCGGGATGTTTTCGTTCCATCAATGAAGCCGAGCCTCCGAAGTTAGGGGGTGAGGGGTCTGTTGAGTTGACGAGGAGGTTTCCCCGCTGCGGAAAATCATCCACGGATCTCCACGATCGTTCTGAACATTTCAGAAAGCCTCCCTGGCACCCAGCGGCCGTTCTGAACATTTCAGAAAGCTTCCCTGACACCCAGCGGCCGTTCTGAACATTTCAGAAAGCTTCCCTGGCACCCAGCGGCCGTTCTGAACATTTCAGAAAGCTTCCCTGACACCCAGCGGCCGTTCTGAACATTTCAGAAGGCTTCCCTGGCACCCAGCGGCCGTTCTGAACATTTCAGAAAGCTTCCCTGGCACCCAGCGGCCGTTCTGAACATTTCAGAAAGCTTCCCTGACACCCAGCGGCCGTTCTGAACATTTCAGAAAGCTTCCCTGACACCCAGCGGTCGTTCTGCACGCTGCAGAAGCATCAGTAAAGATCGCTAAAAATGAAGAACGCAGAGAGAGACGTTCAGCAAAAAAAGAGTACCTTTGCGCTGCAATGAAGATTTCAGGAAAACTGATCCCCCACATCCTTACCACCGACAACCGATGGGTTGCCCTTCTCTGTTGGACGGCTGTTGCAGTGTTCATCCACGCATGCAGTCTGGAAAAATTCGTGCCCGAAGATGGGCACCTCTTAGCAAAAGTGGAACTGAAGTCAGACACCAAACGCATCAATCCCTCCTCGCTCGAGGCCTACATCCGCCAAAGAGCCAACTCGAAATGGTTCTCTGCCTTCAAAATTCCCGTAGGCATCTACGCTCTCTCGGGACGCGACACCACCCGATGGCTTAACCGAACATTGCAACGCATCGGCGAGAAGCCCGTGATCTACGACAGTCTACAGGCCCAACTCTCCTGCGCCAACCTGCAATCGGCCCTCCAAAATCAAGGGTTCATCAACGCCCGGGTAGAACTCTCTACCCACACAAGGGGCAAACGGCTCACGGCGCGCTACATCCTCCATCCCGGAGAACCCTACACCATTCGCTCCCTTCGCTACGACATCCAGGACGAGGCCATCGCCCGTCTGCTCCGCCTCGACCGCCCCGCTTCTCAATCCCTCCAACCCGGCCAACCCTTCAGCGTTGCCCGCCTTGAGGAGGAACGCAAACGTATCACACGACTACTGACGGACAGCGGCTACTACCGATTCCACAAAGACTTCATCGTCTACGGAGCCGATTCCACCCACGGCAACAACGAAGTAGACCTCGTTCTTCATCTCCTTCGCTACCGAGCCGACGGCAATTCGCCCGAAACGGCCCACCCCCGCTACAACATTCGGCAAGTGCGGTTCTCGACGAACGACAGCAATCGAATCCACCTCCGGCCCCGTCTCTTGCAACGAAGCACCGCCATCCGCGAAGGGCAACCCTTCTCCGCCACCGACCTGCAACGCACCTACAACAACTTCGCCCGTATGCAAGCCGTGCGCTATACCAATATCCGATTCACCCTCCTGCCCGACACGACCCTACTCGACTGCGACATCAATATCAGCACCAACAAACCCTCCACCCTCTCCTTCCAACCCGAAGGCACCAACACCGCCGGCGACTTGGGGGCAGCCGCATCCGTGACCTACGAAAACCGTAACCTCTTCCGCGGCAGCGAGCTCCTGAGCATCCAACTGCGCGCCGCCTACGAAGCTATCACCGGACTCGAAGGCTATCAGAACAAAGACTATCAGGAATACAACGTTGAAACCAAACTGAGCTTTCCAAGCTTCGTGGCTCCCTTACTCTCGCGCACCTTCCGTCGACGCAGTCTGGCTACCTCAGAACTCTCCGTGAACTGGAACCTACAAAACCGCCCCGAGTTCCACCGCCGCGTCTTCTCCACCGCCTGGCGATACCGATGGAACGAACCTGCACACCACATCGCCTACCGATACGACCTCTTCGACATCAACTACGTCTACATGCCCTGGATCAGTAGCACATTTAAACACGACTATATCGACACCGCCGGTAACCGAAACGCCATCCTAAGATACAACTACGAAGACCTTTTTATCCTTAAAATGGGCTTCGGACTGACATTCAACGACGGACTCAATGCGCTGAAACTTAACTTCGAGACGGCCGGCAATCTTCTCGCCTCCCTCTCCCGCCTACTCAGCATGCAGCAAAATGCCAGCGGTAAATACTCGCTCCTCAACATCGCCTACGCACAATACGCCAAGGTGGATGCCGACTTCACCCGGCTCTTCCACTTCGATACCCGCAACTCGCTCGCCCTGCACTTCGGTCTGGGCGTGGCCTATCCCTATGGCAACAGCACGATCCTGCCCTTCGAGAAACGATACTTCTCAGGCGGAGCCAACTCTGTGCGAGGTTGGCGCGTCAGAGAACTCGGCCCCGGCTCATTCAAAGGTACCGACGGACGAATCGACTTCATTAACCAAACCGGCGATATGAAGCTCGACCTCAACCTCGAATATCGCACATTCCTAGGCTGGAAACTCCACGGAGCCCTCTTCATCGATGCCGGCAACATCTGGACGTTGCGAAACTATGCCGAACAACCCGGCGGACAATTCCGTTTCGACCGATTCTACCGACAACTCGCCGCTGCCTACGGACTGGGACTGCGGCTCAACTTCGACTACTTCGTCCTTCGATTCGACCTGGGCATGAAAGCCATTAACCCAGCCCACACCACCTCGCGCGAACACTACCCCATCGCTCACCCCAACCTCAAACGCGACTTCGCCTTCCACTTCGCCGTAGGTCTACCCTTCTAATTCCCCCCACTATGACACGAGAAGAAAGATACACTGCCATCCTTGAACATTTCCGCCGACAGGCTCCCGTCGTCACCACCGAACTCGAGTTTGCTTCAGCCTTCCAGTTGCTCGTCGCCACGCTCCTCAGCGCGCAGTGCACCGATAAGCGCATCAACCAAATCACCCCTGCCCTCTTCCGTCGCTACCCCACGCCCCAGGCCATGGCCGAAGCCGGGGTCGACGATGTATTCGAATACATCCGAACCGTGAGCTATCCCAACGCCAAGGCCCAACATCTGGTCGAGATGGCCCGCATGCTCGTGAGCGATTTCCACGGCGAGGTGCCCTCCACCACCGAAGAACTCACCCGTCTGCCGGGCGTGGGCCGAAAAACTGCCAACGTACTGCAAGCTGTCTGGTTCGGAAAGCCAACAATGGCAGTAGACACACACGTCTACCGCGTGAGCCACCGCCTGGGTCTCGTTCCACCAAAAGCCGATACTCCTCTGAAAGTTGAACAGGAACTGCTGCGACATATCCCCCAGGACGACGTCAATCGCGCTCATCACTGGCTCCTGCTCCACGGACGATACGTCTGTCAAAGTCGTACCCCGAAGTGCGATGAGTGCCCTTTCAGCTCCTTCTGTCCTAAACGAATGAAAGGCTCCAAACTAGAATAGATCTACACCCGTCCATCCAAGATCGACACAATCAAACAAAAGAAAGATTCACTAAAAGAAATAACTCTATGCAGGCAAAAAGAATCCTACGCTATTTGGCCGATCTCTCGGCGCATAACAACCGCGAATGGTATCAACAACACAAGGACGAATATCTGGCATGTCGGGAAAGTTTCGAGCAAGGCGTCCAGAAAGTACTTGCCGCCATCGGCAAATTCGACCCCGAGATCTCCCACCTACAAGTCAAAGATTGCGTCTACCGCTTCAACCGCGACACCCGATTCTCCGCCGATAAGTCGCCCTATAAAAACCACCTCGGTGCCTACATCTGTGCCAAAGGCAAAAAGGCTCTGCGCGGTGGTTATTATCTACACCTCGAAAACGGACATTGCCTCGTAGCCGTGGGCGGATATTGGTTGCCCACCAACATCCTCACCTCGTGCCGCAACGAAATTATGGGCAACATCGACGAGTGGCGACGACGGGTGGAGAACCCTGACTTTGTAAAACTCTTCGGTCGAGCAGGCGAAGGAACATGGGAACAATCTGAACGCGGATTCGGACTCTCCTCGCTCAAAACGGCCCCAGGCGGATTCCCGCGCGACTATGAATTCATTCAATATCTTCGCCTCAAAGACTATTGCGCTTGGACGAAGCTACCCGATTCTTTCTTCGAGGGCGACGATTGGATAGCACCGCTTATGAAAATCTATCAAACCGGCAAACCGATGATGGATTTCATCAATAACGTAGTCGACGATTACGAATAATTCGTCCTCTCCCCAAGAAGCGGAGTCTATTTTAGCAATCCCGTAGGACGGGAAGTTCATGGTTGGACTATTCTGGCCATTCTTTATCTCAGAACAATCGTATTCTTCTCGGAAATGGTTCCCTCCAACATATCTCCCCCTCAAGAAAAGAGTAAAAGGACAGATGTCTAAAGCATCTGTCCTTTTATTCTTTCTGGGTAAAACCTTTGCACGAGATCTGTGCAAGGGCTACCGAGGAGGAATTATTCCACCACCACGAGCGGTGTGTCTTCCATCACGCTCTCGCCTTGTTTTACGCAGATGGCAGTCACTTTACCGGCCTTCTCGGCCTCGATGTTATTGGCCATCTTCATGGCTTCGAGCACCACGAGCGTGTCACCTGCCGAAACTTCATCGCCGACGGCTACCTTCACCTCGGTAATCACGCCGGGCAACGGAGCCTTGATGGCGTTCGCCGTGTTCACATTCGCTGTCGAGGCACCTTCTTCTGCTGCCGATTCGGTCTGAGCAGTGGGTGCACCCAGCACCACTTTCTTCTTCTCGGGTTCAGCTTCTGGCTCCATTTCAACCTCGAAGCTCTCGCCATTGACGGTCACGTGGGCAACGTTCTCTTCAACATCGCCAATGGTCACTTTGTATTCCTTACCGTCGATCGTATATTTATATTCTTTCATCTTGTTGATGGTTTTTGGGTCATTGAAATGAATTTTGCATTCCACAGGCTTTCACGTCGCTGAATGGTAATCAAGCCCGGTTCCTTATCGTGCACGTTATTGCCTTTAAACTCGTGTAGAGCCAGGGCAATTGCCGCATAGATGTTCTTATCTTTTGCCTTCATTATCAATTGTCAATTTTCAATTGTCAGTTGTCACTTATCAATTCTCACTTACATCGGCATGCATCCATGTTTCTTGGCGGGCAGACTCTGCCGTTTAGTGGCCAACTGAGCCAAACCGCGACAAATGCGGAAACGCGTGTTGCGCGGCTCAATTACATCGTCGATATAACCATACTGCGCTGCCTGATACGGATTGGCAAACATCTCGGTATATTCTTCTTCCTTCTCGGCAAGGAACGCCCGAACGTCTTCGCCCGCATCTTTCTTAGCCTTTGCTTCTTTGGCACAGAGCACAGCCACAGCTCCCGATGCCCCCATAACGGCAATTTCGGCCGTGGGCCAGGCAAAGTTCAGATCGGAACGTAGCTGTTTACAGCCCATCACAATGTGACTTCCACCGTAACTCTTGCGCAAATTGATCGTGATCTTGGGTACCGTAGCCTCGCCATAAGCGTAAAGCAACTGCGCACCGTGCAGAATGACGGCGTTATACTCCTGACCTGTTCCAGGCAAGAACCCGGGAACGTCTACCAGACTCACGATAGGGATGTTGAACGCATCGCAGAAACGCACAAAGCGAGCTCCCTTGCGCGAGGCGTTGACATCAAGAACACCGGCGTAGGCCGAGGGCTGGTTGGCCACGATTCCTACACTCTGACCGTTGAAGCGGGCAAAACCCGTGATGATGTTCTTGGCAAACTTGGGTTGCACCTCGAAGAAGTCGCCGTTGTCTACCACAGCTCCGATCACCCGATACATATCATAAGCTTTGTTGGGATCGTCGGGAAGAATCTCATTCAAGCTGTCTTCCATACGATTGATCGGATCGGAACACTCCACACGCGGAACCTCTTCGGTGTTGTTCGAGGGGATGTAGCTTAACAGTTTCTTAATCATCTCCATAGCCTCCTCTTCGGTTTTGGCCGTGAAATGAGTCACACCGCTTTTCGTTGCATGCACCGATGCGCCACCGAGATTCTCGGAGTCGACATCTTCGCCCGTCACCGATTTCACCACCTTCGGACCAGTAAGGAACATATACGACGTGTTTTCCATCATCAAAGTGAAGTCGGTTAGTGCGGGCGAATAGACCGCACCGCCGGCACACGGACCGAGAATGGCCGAGATCTGCGGCACCACACCACTGGCAAGAATATTGCGTTCGAAGATCTCTCCATAACCTGCCAGCGCACAAATGCCCTCTTGAATGCGAGCACCGCCCGAGTCGTTCATGCAGATAACGGGTGCACCCATCGTCATTGCCATATCCATGATTTTGCAAATCTTCTGAGACATCGTTTCAGACAGCGAGCCGCCATTCACCGTAAAGTCCTGTGCATAGACATAAACAAGGCGACCGTCGATGGTTGCCGAACCTGCAACAACGCCGTCGCCCAAATATTGTTTCTTCTCCATGCCGAAGTTGTGGCAGCGATGTAGCTTAAACATGTCGTATTCTTCAAAGCTACCCTCATCTACCAGCATCTCTATGCGTTCACGAGCAGTATATTTACCACGTGCGTGCTGTTTTTCGATAGCCTTTTCGCCACCACCGAGCCGAGCCTGTCCGCGCTTAGCGACCAGCTCTTTGATTTTCTCTACTTGTTTGCTCATAAGTTATTTCGATTGATTCTTATTTCAAAATTCCGTGCAAAGATAGGCAAAAAGCGTGTGAATGTCTCATAAAGAACGAAGAATTACACCCCGCCGACATCCTTACCTCTTGCTCCCTCTCTCCTTACTTGCCGCCTCTCGACTACGTCCTTTCACCGCCGAATAACTGATATGCGGAACTCCAGCTCGCCGCAGGGCTTGTTTTACCTCGGTGATGGTTTTCATCTTCGTGTCTTTATCAGCTTTGATGGCCACTGTTAGTTGTTGTGCCTCCTCGGGCGACATTCTACTACGTTCGGCCACCAGGTAGTCGGTGACCTGAGAGACCGACATCAGCTTGTCGTTCAACTGAATCAGCGTGGGTGCATCCCCGTCGGTGGGTTTGCTACCGATAGGCTTTCCGATGTAGAGAGAGAACAAGGTCAACTTCTTAGCAAGCCTACCGAGTTCTGTCCCCTGCGGAACGCGATAGCGCACCTTCACTGTTACCTTACGCATGTGGGTGACAATCATGAAGAAAAACAGCACCGTGAAAATTAAATCGGGCAACGACGAAGTATTCAATGTCGGCATCTGTCGCGGTTTATTCCGTCGGATGGGCATGGGTTCCTCCTTTCTCGTCCATGCGATAGTCTTCCGACACACGCTGCGGGCATTTTTTTGCGATGTTTTCTTTCTCTTCCGGCGAGCAGACAGCATAGCGACGATTATACATCTTCATGGCCAATCGGTTGCGCAGACGGCCATAAGCCGCAGCAATAGCATTCTGAACATGAAAATAAGCATCGTAAGTAGCCTCGGGATGGGCTTGTATTTGAATCATATGATTCCGGCCTTGGCGCAGCACAAAGTCCTCAATTCGCCCCCTCAAATCGCTCGGCAGGCAGAGTTCTTCATCGACGAGCAGCCGATTGTCGGCCGTTATCGTCAGCACGAGCAACGAGTTTTTGTTCACGCGACTCTCCTCCTGTTGAGGCTTCTCCGCCGGCGGCAACCTGCGTGTAAGTCCCTTGTCAAGATCCATCGAAGTGGTGACGAGGAAAAATATCAACAACATAAACGAGATGTCTGCTGTCGATGTCGCGTTTAATTGAGGAACGATGCGTTTTCTTCTGCGAAACATAAACTACACCTTTTTATATATAGCACGGTCTGTCTGGTTCTCTCTACTCACAGCGGTTTTACCCTTCAATGGGTTATCGCTTTCGATAATAGCGCGTAGCACCGAACAACACCGTCGCAATGGCTACGACAAGCAGCAGCGTAGCCGTAGCGATGAACATATCCGATGCTTTCAACCAAAGCCAGTCAGCATAAGGCTGACCGTTGACCACCATCTCCTTGGACGACCCCAACAGGAAAGTCAGCCCCAACATCCCCACCAAAGAACCTGCCACGGCATACGAAATCCGTTTCACCGGGATGTTGTTCACCCGCCGGCCACCTTTTCCTCGCATCCGCACACTCCGTGTTACCCCCCAGCAACAAAAGCCCACGGTCACTGCCAGCAGTGCCATCATCAGTCCAACGATGCTCCCCGTGAAGAGCGGAGCGTTGAGATCGGGGTTGAAAAGATAAGGAAGATCGTAGCCCACGAGGTAGAACAGCGCAAAAAGTGCGAGGATAAGCCCCACCAAGACATAGAAGATGCGCTGCGAAATGCGTTCGGTTGTCCAACGGAAGCGTTGCATAGAGGGGTTATTTTGAAGATTGATGCCGCATAATCGAATCAAGAAGCGAGATAGACGATTCCTCCATCTGTGCCACCAAATGCTCGATTTTCGAGAGGATATAGTTGTAGAAAATCTGAAGAATCAGGGCTACAATAATGCCGAAAATGGTGGTGATGAGGGCCACTTTCATGCCCGATGCTACTACAGGGGCACTGATGTCGCCGGCCTGTTCTATCTGGTCGAACGCCATCACCATACCGATCACCGTCCCGAGAAAGCCCAACGACGGAGCCATAGCGATGAAAAGCGTTATCCACGAACAACCTTTCTCGAGATTGGCGGCCTGAACCGAACCGTAAGAAATCACCGAACGCTCGATATTGTCGATACGTTCGTTAATGCGCAGCAAGCCCTGATAACAGATAGAAGCCACCGGTCCGCGCGTATCACGGCACAAATCTTTAGCAGCTTCGATGTCACCGGCTTCGATTTTCCGATCCAAATCGGCCATAAAACGCTTGGCGTTGATTTCAGACAGACTGAGATAGATGATGCGCTCGATGCAGAATGCCAGTCCCAACACCAGTGCCAGGGCCACAAGCGACATAAAACCGGCGTTGCCTTCGATAAATTTCGTTTTCAGAGACTGGTGCCATCCCATCTCCTCCTCAGCCTCTCCGTCGGCCAGAGGCGCATCTGTCGCGGCCTGGGTAAGCAGCGTTTCACTGCCGGCCGAGTCTTTTCCGGCACTCGTCTCTGTGGTAGCTGTTCGTTTATCGACGCTTGCAGTGCTGTCGTTGCCACTCGCTCCCGTTTGTGCCACCGCCATCCATATCGAGAAGAGCAGCAACACGGCAAGCATCAGCGTTTTATAAAAAGCATGTTTCATTGTCTGTTCAGAATGATGGGTTATCTTTTTGCCCCAGAGAAGTGGGCTCGGTGCATCGGAGAATGGCCCCCGTAATGCGCGCCAAAGGTACATATTTTAGACAGAACACACAAACTGCAACTCTACAAATTCCACCTCATTCTCAAGAAACACCCCTGCAACAAACGAACAAAGAAAAGCAAAGGTCTTCCCGACACCTCTCTACCGCCATTCCGAACCTGGTAGAAAGAAATCTACTCGGAAAGCCTTTATTTCAAAGTTTTTTAGACATGAATTTCTCATTTCTTACTTCCGCTTGAGATCAACTTCAAATAGGTCATGATCAACAACCGCATAGAGGTTGTTGATGATCTGAACTCACACGCTCTTCCCCTCCCCTTACTTCTTACTACCTCCCCCCTTTTCTCCTTACTACTTCCGCCTTTTTCTCCTTACTACTTCCCTTCTTACTCCTTACTACTCCCCCCTTTCCTCCTTACTACTTCCCTCCTTACTTCTTACTACTTCTCTCCTTACTCCTCCATCTCTTAGCTTTTGCCTTGCGTTTTCTTAGCTTTTGCATCGCGTTTTCTTAGCTTTTAGCGTGCATTTTCTTAGCTTTTGCAAATTGCATGTAAAGAGCCTGACACACATAAAAATAGCTTAAAAGTTTTCTGTTGTCGCAAGTAATCTCTACCTTTGTCAAGAAATCACCGTTGAAAAGAGCCTAAAAGCCCTCTCAACAACGAAAAGACAGAAGAAAATTATCGATGAAATATGCAATCATAGCGGCGGGAGAGGGTTCGCGTTTGGCGCAAGAGGGCGTCGAACAGCCCAAACCGCTGGTGAAGATTGGCGGAGAATGTCTTGTCAACAGATTGCTGCGAATCTTCATGGAGAACAAAGCGGAAGAGATTCTCGTGATTTGCAACGATCGTACAAGGCTTGTTTCCGAGCATCTGGATGACATCCGACGCAAAGGTTTGGACGGAATTCAGATACCGTTGAAGGTGGTGGTGAAGAGCACACCCAGCTCAATGCACAGTTTTTTCGAACTGAGCAGCCACTTAGAAGGTTCGCCTTTCATACTCACCACCGTCGACACGATTTTCAATGAAAAAGAGTTTACCCAATACGTGTCGGTATTCCTTCGAGTGGTGAACAAGGGAGGAGACGGACTCATGGGCGTCACCAGCTTCATCGATGATGAAAAGCCCCTCTATGTGGCTACGGACGAGGCGTTGAACATCACGGGATTTTATGATGAAAGTCGCTCCGACTGCCGCTATATCTCGGGGGGCATTTATGGACTGACACCCATTGCACTCGGCACTTTACGCTCGTGCATCGCGCGGGGTGAGAGCCGCATGCGCAATTTTCAGCGGGCTTTGGTGGCCGATGGATGCTGCCTGCGGGCTTATCCGCTAACGAAGGTGCTCGACATCGACCATGCCGGCGATATTCAAAAGGCAGAGAATTTTCTCCATGAACAGTGTTTGGGCCGTTAGACGCGATGATGTTTTCTCACCGAATTCGGTGGAGGCCGACCGCAACATCTTGCTTTCTGTGCTCGAACGGTTAGGGGCAGACAGCAGTCGGCTCGTAGACGAACGGGATTTGACGGCTGCACACACGGCCGAGATTTATCTTTCGATGGCTCGAAGGCCGCAGACGTTGGCTATTTTGAGAGAGAAAGAGCGGCAAGGGGCGGTGGTTGTCAATGCCACGGCGGGTGTCTTGGCTTGTTCGCGCAGCGAGTTGGAGAGACTGATGCGGCGTGAGCATCTCCCCACAGCACCCATCGAAGGGCCGAACGGCTACTGGGTGAAACGCGGAGATGCTGCAGCGCAGAGCAAAGACGACGTAGTGTTTTGCGCCGACAAAGCCGAACGGGAGGCGTGCATCGAGCATTTCCGACGCAGAGGGATAGCCGATGTTGTGGCGACGGCCCATGTGCGGGGCGATGTGGTGAAGTTTTACGGCGTGGAGGGTGGCTTTTTCCGCTATTACTATCCTGCCGACGATGGACGTTCGAAGTTCGGCGACGAACGCAGAAATGGTTCTGCACACCACTATCCCTTCGACATCGAGGCCTTACAGACGGCAGCCACTACGCTGTCGCGACTCCTACCGATAGAGGTTTTCGGCGGAGATGCCATCGTGGAGGAGACGGGACGTTTCTCGATTATCGACTTTAACGACTGGCCCAGCTTTTCCCGCTGTCGCCAAGAGGCCGCCGAGGCCATCGAAAACTTAGTGCGCGAGAGAATAGCGAAAAAGAAAACAATCCATCTGAGATGAAAAGGAGTTTTAAGAATTTGCTGCACGACTCGATAAAATCGAGCGATACCGAGGAGACCATCGACGTGTATTTCACACGCCCTATCGGTCTGCTCTTCGCCCTTTTTTGGAATCGGCTGGGCGTACATCCCAACGCCATCACCGTGCTTTCTATTTTCTTGGGCGCGGGGGCAGGTTATCTATTCCACTTTGCCGACCTTTGGCATAACCTTTTGGGAGTGTTGCTGTTGATGTTGGCCAACTTTTGCGACTCTACCGACGGACAAATGGCTCGCCTCTCGGGCAAGCGGACGCTCTTAGGGCGGGTGCTCGACGGATTCTCGGGCGACGTTTGGTTTGTCTGTATCTATACGGGCATTTGTCTGCGGATGCAGAACACGCCGATGCCTTACACCGACATGAGATGGGGAATGTGGATTTGGGTGCTCTCGGGTGTGGCTGGTTTCTTGTGCCACGCTCCTCAAAGTTCGCTGGCCGACTATTACCGACAGATTCACCTCTTCTTTCTCAAGGGTCGGGAGGGGAGCGAACTGGACAGCTACCGGCAGCAACGAGCCATTTATGAGTCGTTGCCGCGCCGCGGAGAGTGGTTCAAAAAGCTGTTCTACTACAACTACGCCAACTACTGTTGCAGTCAGGAGCGGCGCACACCGCAGTTCCAACGCTTCTTCGCCGAACTGAAATCGCGTTTTTCCTCGCCCGAGAATATATCTCGGGAATTGCGTGAGAGGTTTCTCCGAGGCAGTAGACCGCTGATGAAATACACCAATATCCTCACCTTCAACGTCCGTGCCATCTGTCTCTACATCACGTGTTTGGCCAACTGTCCGTGGGTTTATCCGCTATTCGAAATCACTGTTCTGAGCGTCGTTTATATCCACATGCACCGCCGACACGAGGAACTCTGCAAGGAGTTAAGGGAGGAAATAGAGTGAAAGAGCAAAGGAATGAAAGGGAGTGAGGGAGTGAGAAGAAGTGAAGGTGTGAAAACATTCGTTTTTTAATATAGAAAATAGAGAGTGTTCAAAGAGAGAAGGAATAAAAAAGAAGAAAGAATGCAACCCATAACAAAAGAAAATAGCTTGGCCGACATCCGTGGTCTGATCTTCGACTACGGCGGAACGCTCGATACCTCCGGACGACATTGGGCTCGAGTGATGGAGCAAGCCTATCGCGACGAAAATATACCGGCGAACGAGGATTCGTTTCGACAGGCCTACATTCATGCCGAACGCACGCTGGGACGCACGCCCCTCATCAAGCCCGACTTTAGTTTTCGGCAGACGCTTGCCCTCAAACTGCAATTGCAGATGGAAGAATTGCGCCGCATAGGGGCCTGGCTTCCCGATGATGAAGAGCTGGAGAGAAAACACCGAGCCGTGCTCGACCGTCTCTATAAAAAGGTAAAGGAAACCACGACGCAGAGTCGTCGCATCCTGGAAAGGCTCGGACAAGACCGCCCACTGGTGCTGGTGAGCAACTTCTACGGTAATTTGACTCGGGTGTTGAGCGAGATGGGGCTCGACCATCTTTTCCAGAACGTTATCGAGTCGGCCGTGGTCGGTGTTCGAAAACCCGACCCGCGCATCTTTTCCTTAGGCGTCGAGGCCTTGGGATTCAAAGCCGATGAAGTGCTGGTGGTGGGCGACAGTTTCGAGAAAGACATTCTTCCGGCTCGGGAAGTGGGCTGCCGCACAGTCTGGTTCAAGGGCGAGGGATGGACAGAAGAGACGGTCGACTCGACACTACCCCATGTCATCATCGACCGTTTGGATCAGCTTCTACCCCTCATGTCAGCCTCGATCCCGACTTCTCCTTTAAGAAAGCCTCCGCTCTAAGGCTCATAACCCTCCGGTAAAACCTTCCCGATCAATCATCGGAGGGCATCAAACGCCAGTTACGCCGACATAAAATATTTTTCCATCACGGAGAGCCCAGCGGTGAAAAAATAAATTATTTTCCCGCTACGAAAGGTTCTGCGGCTTGAAAATAGATTATTTTATCGTCGCGGAGAGCCCAATGGAGAAAAAATAAAATATTTTTCCGTCACGGAGAGTTCAGCAGCGAGAAAATAAAATATTTCCCCTCCTCGGAGCATTTCTCACGCCATAAAATATTTCAGCAGACGGTTCAAACCGTTCGAAAGCGAGTAAAAAACAACCGAATTTCACAGATTGACAACAGGTAACAAAAGAATGATTAGATTCCTCCTCACAACACTGATCTCCATACTCATGCTGCCCGTCGCAGCACAAGACTTCTCTACCGCTCCACCACAGGCGGTGATAACGGGCGTGGTGACCAACGCCATCACCGGCGACACTCTCTCGCTGCCCAGTATTGCCTACAAAGGCCATGGCATAGCCGTCTCGGGCAACACACAGGGGTACTTCCGCATCCCACGACGCGAGGGATGGACACTCACCATCAGTGCCGTGGGTTATCAACCCAAAACCATTGCCGTGAAATCGGGTACACCCTCCGTGCTCAATATTCGGCTCAGACCCGACACACGACAGATTGCCGAGGTGGTGGTGCGGGAAAAACGTAGTCGGTATTCCCGCAAAAACAACCCGGCCGTAGAACTCATGAAGCGCGTCATCGCCGCCAAGAAACGCACTCGGCTCGACAATCATGACTTTTACCAATACACCAAGTATCAAAAACTGACCCTCGCCCTCAACGACCTCACACCGGCACAACTCGACAGCGGCTTCATCGGTAAGCGACGGTGGATGCTCGACCACGTGGAAGTCTGCCCCTACAACGACAAACTCATCTTGCCCGTGTCGGTAGACGAAACGGTGACACAACATCTCTATCGAAAAAATCCGCGAAGCGAGAAAAATATCATCACCGGACAAAGCAGTACGGGTATCAACCAGCTTATCGAGACGGGCGATATGCTCAACACGTTGCTCAAAGACGTCTTTACCGACATCGACATCTACGACGACCAGGTGCGACTGCTGCAACATACCATCACCAGTCCGATAGGCAATGGAGCCATCAGCTTCTATCGCTATTACATCGAAGACACCGTTCTCGTAGACCGCGATCTGTGCTATCACCTCCAATTTCTGCCCAATAATCAGCAAGACTTCGGTTTCCGCGGCGAACTCTACATTCTGGCCGATTCCTCTCTACACGTCAAACGCTGCCATCTCACCATCCCCACCCGCAGTAATGTCAACTTCATAGAGAACCTTCAGGTACAACAAGCCTACACTCGTCTGCCTAACGGCGAATGGGCTCTGAGCACAGACGACATGGTAGTGGAACTGAAAGTGAACAAACTCTTTTCGAAGTGCATCGTCATCCGTACCACACGCCTCGACGATTACACTTTCGAGCCTCTGCCCGCCCGCCTCTTCAAAGGTCGGGCCAAAGAACGACACGAGGCCGACGCCTTGATGCGCAACGAAGATTTTTGGAAACGATACCGAGCGGTGGAACTCACCAAGAGCGAATCGTCGATGGATGAATTCGTGCGCCGCATCCAACAGATCAAAGGTTTTAAGTATATCCTCTTCGGAGCGAAGGCACTGATCGAGAATTTCGTCGAGACCGGCTCCAAAGAGCATCCCAGCCGGGTGGACATCGGGCCCATCAACACGATGATCACCCAAAACTTCATCGACGGACTACGCACCCGCCTCAGTGCACAAACCACCGCCCATCTCAACAAACACTGGTTTGCCTCCGGCTACATCGCCCGCGGCTGGGGTAGCAAGAAGAATTATTATCGGGCCGAAGCCATCTACTCGTTCAACAAGAAAGAATATCTACCGCGCGAGTTTCCTCGCCGCACGCTCTCCTTCTCGTCCACCTACGACGTGATGTCGCCCTCCGACAAGTTTATGCGCACCGACAAAGATAACGTCTTCACCGCTCTGAAGTGGACCAAGGTAGACAAGATGATGTTTTACAATCGGCAGCAGCTCACCTTCGAACGCGAGGAAGACTGGGGGCTCAAAACCATCTTGAGCCTGAAAACCGAGGAGAATGAAGCCGCCGGAGCCCTCTTCTTCGAGCCGCTGAGCTATCCCGTTGCGCCTTTCATTGCGCCTGGAACCGACGTCGGCTGTCTGCTCCACAACGGGAAGATTCGCACCACCGAGGTGCATCTTGAGGTGGAACTCGCCCCCGGTCGCACCTATATCAACACCAAGCAGCGACGTTTGCCCATCAATCTCGATGCCCCCGTCTTCACCCTCTCGCACACGCTCGGCATCAAAGGTTTTCTCGGCGGCGACTATCGCTATAATCTCACCGAGGTGGGACTCTACAAACGTTTTTGGATGAGCAGTTGGGGGAAAATCGATGTCCGTCTCAATGCCGGTGCCCAATGGAACCGCGTTCCCTTTCTGTTGCTCATCATGCCTGCCGCCAATCTCTCGTACATCAAACAGAAGGGTACGTTCAGCTTGATGAACAACATGGAATTCCTCAACGACCGTTACGCCAGTTTCGACCTGAGCTGGGATATGAACGGGAAGATTTTCAACCGCGTCCCGCTGCTTCGAAAACTGAAGTGGCGCGAATTCATCGGCGTGAAAGGTCTGTGGGGAACGCTCACCTCGAAGAACAATCCCACCCTGGCAGAGAATGCCGGCAGTACGCTGCTGATGTATTTCCCCGAAGGTACCTATGTGATGAATCCCCGCCGCCCTTACCTCGAGGCAGTGGCCGGCGTGCACAACATTTTCAAGGTTTTTCATGTGGAATATGTGCACCGCATCAACTATAACCATCTTCCGACGGCCCACAAGCACGGCGTCCGCATTATGTTTCGAATGACGTTCTAACAGAAGCCCCCGACCCTCTCAGTTAGAGGGTCGGGGGGGACTTTCAAGCCTTCCAAGTAGTTGGAAGCTTTGTTTTTCCCATTTTTGAGCTTTCCAAGTAGTTGGAAGCTCTGTTTTTCTCATTTTTGAGCCTTCCAAGTAGTTGGAAGCTCTGTTTTTCTCATTTTCAAGCTTTCCAAGTAGTTGGAAGCTCTGTTTTTTCCATTTTTGAGCCTTCCGAGTAGTCGGAAGCTCTGTTTTTCTCATTTTTGAGCTTTCCGAGTAGTCGGAAGCTTTGTTTTTCTCATTTTCAAATTTTCGGCAGGGGCCGACTGCTTCTCTCAATTATTTCACGCGTACCACTCGGATGCCGAGCTGCGATGGCTGACGGTTCATATAAGCGCGCAGAGTGGGACGGTCTTCCACCACCCGATGCCGTAGCGAGGAGGCATGAAGCAGATGCAGCCCGTCGGCTTTCCAAACGGCGATACCGATGTGACTGGTGTCGAGCCCTGCCCGCGAGGTGACGATGGCCAGAATGTCGCCATCCGCAATCGCTTGTCGACAGACGGGCGTGTTGCCGATTTCGTGTTTGGGAATGTAACGCACTTGTAAGCCCGAGAGCCGCTCCTCCATCGCCCGGATAGGCTGCACCCAGGCGGGATGAGCCCGCAACATGGGATACAGCTCGGGATGACGGCTCATGTAGTCGATTCGCAGTGTTTGCAGCGCCGTAAAAGGTTTCTGTTTCCATTTCACTTCGCCCACGTAGCCCATCGCCGTGTTGTCGGCAATCCACTCCGAGAAATAATGTAGGCGGGCGGGATAGGCTACCTCACCGTTGCGGTAGCGAACGAACTGCAAGAAACGGCAGAAGTCGGCGAAAGTTGTTTTTCCATTACGAGCGCATAGCGTCAGGGCCAGAACGGTTTCGACGAACGTGGTACAGTCCAACTCTTGCAGGTTCACGACAAGCTGCTCGGTGCTGTTCCGCTCCAGCGTGCCGCCCACATAAGGAATGCCCAGAAATTTGCGGGCGAAGTGGAGCATAAGTCGGCCTGAGGCTGACGAAGATCTGAGGTGGGCGTCGCCTTGGACCTCGACGAGCCATTTCACCACCTGAGCACTGTCTCGTTTTACATATTGCGGCGTGGCGGCTCGACCGGTAAGAGTAGCAAAGAGGAGCGTCGGGAGCAACATCCGGAACATTCTCTTCCTAACAAACAATGGGATGGAGATTCTTTGTTTCATCATTTCTGTTTTTACGGTTGTAGGGAGAAAGCCTCATCGGCTGCGTTTCCCAAAATTATACCCCACGTAGAAGTTGAGGTTGCCAAACATATTGTTGGTCGAGAATCGGCTTTTCCGATAGTTGTAGGCGTGAAGAATGGCACTGGCTCCGGCATACCAGCGTGAGTTGTTCCAGACGAGGGCAAACCGGCCCACACCGTCGACGGCCATACTGTTGAAGAGGAATTCGCGGAAAGAGGTTTTCTCGTTCTCAACGTCGCCGGTGGTTCGTTTGTAGCCCAGTCCGAGCGAGAGCGACCCTGCCAACAGCCAGTTGCGGGCAAAGGCCCAGTTGTAGCCATAGCCGGCCGAGAGGGAGATGTCGGTATAATTCACCCTTCCGAAAGAGGCACTGTCGGCCGGAATGAGGTGGGTGTTGGTCAGTCTGAGTCGATTGGCGAGAAGTCCGTCAAGCTGACCGATGTCAATGCTCAACCGGTGGCGAGTATAACCCATGCCGATCAGCATACTGCCCACGCTGCGCCGCTGGATGGTGCTCTGACTGAAAGCGGCGGGATAGGAAAACCGACGGTGGTTGAAAATGTAGTAGAGGTTGAACCCCCGAATGCTGGCTTCGAATCCGTTGAAAGGGGCTCCGAGGATGGGTGCGGGGTCTACTTTCTCGTTGAACGAAATGCTTTTGATTTTATAGTTGTTACCGGTGCTGCGGTAGAAGAAATCAACCCCGATTTGCGAACTGTAGAAGCTCAGGTCGAACTCTTCCTTGTTATTGCCAGAGAGTCGTCTCAGTCCGACGGTGTAGCCCAGGAACACCCATCGCCAACCCACGTAAGGTCCGAGCTTAACAGTAGGCTCGGGAGCAAAAGTAACCGAAAAGCCGTCGTTGGTGTTGAGTCGGTAGAGCTCGTAGGTGTTAGTGTTTTGAAGCATCACGGTGAAGTTGTATTTCTGTGGTTCGACGTAGTGCGTATCCACTCGACTGAAGTCTTTAACAAACTCGTAGAGTGCTCCCCCTACCCGTTTGAGGAAAGGCTTTTTCTTGCCGGTAGAGATAACCGACGTCGCGCTATCTCCCGTCAAAGGTATCGGCACATTGCCTGCAGCCGCAACTGCCGAAGCAAGCCATAGGAGAAGGGCCAGGCAGCCCCGCCATCGAGACGTCTTCCACGTTGAGTTCCTCATCCGCATCAGAATTTATTGAGAATCCGGTCCATCACCCAGTTCACCGGTGTAGCACTCACCGAGGTACAGTCGCACCTACCGATGCCCTGCAAATCTTCTATCACAGAGCGGATAATGGGCAGTTGGACATAGGGCGGATTGTCGATGGCGATGCTCGTAGCTCCCTCGGTAGTGACGAGCTGGATGGGGTCGTAGGTATAAACAGAGAAAGAGAGTCGACCGCCGTCACCAATCACTTCGATGCGATCTTCCTTGGCACTCTGATGCCCGATGAAACACCAACTGCCACTACCCACCACGCCGCTGTCGAACTCGAAGACCGCACTCACCGTATCCTCCACCTTATAGAGTTGTGCTCGATTGGCACAATAACCGTGTGCGCGGGTGATAACGCCGAAGAGATTTTGAATGAGGTCGAGCTGATGAGGAGCCAGATCGTAGAAATAGCCACCACCGGCCACATCGGGTTGCAATCGCCAGGGCAGAGCATTGCCCAAAGCACGATCGAGGTCGCGCGGGGGAACGGAGAAACGGATCTGCACGTTAGCGATACGCCCGAGCACACCGCTGTCCACAATCTCTTTTACGCGGCGGAAGTAGGGCAGGTATCTTCGATAGTAGGCCACGAAACAGGGTACCCCCGTCTGTTCGCTCACGCGATTAATGCGCACACAGTCTTCGTAGCTCGCAGCCAGCGGCTTTTCAATATAGACGGGTTTTCCAGCCCTCATGGCCATCAAAGCGAAAGTAGCATGACTGGAGGGCGGCGTAGCGATATAGACGGCGTTGACCTCGGGGTCACCCACGAGTTCGTTCGGGTCGGTATACCATTTCCTAATTCGGTGTCGTTCGGCATACGATCGGGCTTTCTCCTCCGTTCGGCTCATCACAGCTTCCACGTGCGATCCCGCCACTTCGTTAAAAGCCGGGCCCGACTTTTTCTCTGTCACCTCGCCACAGCCAATAAATCCCCAATTAATTTCTTTCATCTTCCTATCTTTTTCTTTTTCATCTGCAAAAGTACGATTTTTTTGGGGAAGGAGGCTTCTTAGGAGTGAAGGAGTGAGAGGAATAAAAGGGAACAAAGACAAATGCTTCTTTGAGGAGTGAAAGAGTGAGAGGAGTAAAAAGAGTAAAGACAAATGTGTCTTTTAGGGATGAAAGAATTGAAGGAAATGTCTTAACTCCTTTTATTCCTTCACTCCTCCTTAAAAGAAATCTCCTTACTCCTAAAAAAATAATTCGTACCTTTGTACCATCCATTGAGACGGCCCTCGCCTCCAGAACAATAACACAACATGGAACAAACAGACAACAAAAAGCCCGTATTCGTAGCCGGACCCTGCGTCATCGAATCGCAAGAACTGCTCGACACCGTAGCCCAACAACTCGTTCAGATCAATACCCGCCTGGGCATTGACATCCTTTTCAAAGCCTCCTTCGACAAAGCCAACCGCACTTCGATCAGCTCCTTTCGAGGACCAGGCCTCGAGACTGGGCTCCAGATGCTGGCCAACGTCAAAGAACGATTCGGTCTACGCCTGCTCACCGACATCCACGAAGCCTGGCAAGCAAGAGAAGTCGCCCAAGTGGTGGACGTCATCCAAATACCCGCCTTTCTGTGTCGGCAAACCGATCTGCTCGTCGCCGCCGCACAAACCGGGAAAACGGTCAACATCAAAAAGGCACAATTCCTCAGCGCACACGACATGCGATACCCCGTAGAAAAGGCTCGAGACGCCGGGGCACACGACATATGGCTCACCGAACGAGGCAATTGCTTCGGGTATAACAATCTCGTGGTAGACTTCAGAAACATTCCCGACATGCACGACATCGTTTCCACCGTCATCATGGACTGCACACATAGTGTTCAACGACCCGGATCGGGAAATGGACACACCGGCGGCGACCGACGATTCATTCCCTCGATGGCACTCGCCGCCAAAGCGTTCGGTGCCACCGGATTCTTCTTCGAAGTGCATCCGCAACCCGACCAAGCCCTAAGCGATGGACCCAACATGCTCTACCTCGATCAACTTGAGGCTCTCCTCACCCAACTCCTCTAATCTCCCCTCAACAACAGCAAAAATGAACCAGTCAACCGACAGAATCAAAAATGTCAGAGCCTACGCTGCACAATGCCTCCGAGACGAGGCCCAAGCCCTGCTCGACCTCATCCCACAACTCGACCAACACTTCGATCAAGCCGTCGAAATGATGTTTCACTGCACCGGAAAGATCATCGTTACCGGTGTAGGCAAAAGCGGAAACATCGGAGCTAAAATCGCTGCCACCCTCTCCAGCACCGGCACACCAGCCTTCTTCATCAACCCACTCGACGTCTACCACGGCGATCTCGGCGTGATGACCTCCAACGATGTCATCCTCGCCTTGAGCAACTCCGGACAAACCGACGAACTCCTCCGCTTCATCCCCGCTATCCTGCGCCGCAATGTTCCCATCATCGGCATGAGCCGCAACCCACAATCGCTCCTGGCGAAATATAGCAACGCACACATCACTGTAAAAGTAGCCAAAGAAGCCTGCCCCCTCAACCTCGCACCCACGAGCAGTACCACTGCCGCACTGGCCATGGGAGATGCCTTGGCCGTTGCCCTCATGCAGGTGAGAAACTTCAAACCCAAAGACTTCGCTCAGTTTCATCCCGGAGGTGAACTCGGCAAACGTCTTCTCACCACCGCCCAAGACGTCATGCGCACCAACGATCTGCCCATCCTTCCCGGGAACATGCACCTGGGCGAAGCCATCATTCACGTAAGCAAAGGAAAACTGGGCCTGGGCGTTGCTCTCGAAAAAGGACAAATAGCAGGTCTCATCACCGATGGAGACATTCGCCGAGCCATGGAAAAATGGCAAGCAGAATTTTTCAATAAAACCGTGGCCGACATTATGACCACACACCCCAAGACGGTGCTTCCCACCACAAAAATTACCGATATCGAGGCCATCATGCAGCAATATAAAATCCACACCGTCCTCGTGGCCGACGAACAAAAAAAGCTACTCGGCGTGGTAGACCATTACAGCTGCATGCTTTAGTAAAGAGAAAAAATGAAGATAAGAAAAGGATTGAGAGTCATTTTCCTAACGATAGCTCTTCTGACAAGCATCTTTTGCCCGGCACAGACGGCCGATTCGCTCATCGTAGCCCAGATGCGGACAGAAGGTGTGAGGTTTTCGCACAACAATTCGGTGGTACTTCTAACAAGCGGTCAGGAGAAATTCGACGACCTCTTCACCGCTATCCGCCAAGCACAACACAGCGTTCACTTAGAATACTTTAATTTTCGCAACGACTCCATTGCTCATCTCCTCTTCCGCCTTTTAGAAGAGAAGGTGCAACAAGGTGTAAAGGTTCGGGCCTTGTTCGACGGATTCGGCAACGATTCCAACAATCGTCCTCTCAAAAAGAAGCATCTTCGTGAATTACGCGAGCGCGGAATCGAAATCTATGAGTTCGATCCTGTTCGTTTTCCCTGGATTAATCACGTGTTTCATCGCGACCATCGGAAAATCGTTGTCATCGATGGTAACATCGCTTATACCGGGGGAATGAACGTGGCCGACTATTATATAAAAGGCACAGAGGTCGTAGGCAGTTGGCGAGACATGCACTGTAGGATAGAGGGCGACGAGGTGAACACCCTTCAACGCATCTTTCTCAGAATATGGAACAAGGTAACTCATCAACACATTCATGGTCCCGAGTTCTATGAAGGTGGATTTCATACCGGTCGGTTTACCCATCTCAAGCCCGACACCTGCACGTCGGCAGGGCGAAAAATGGTGGGCATCATCAATCGCGAACCACATATCAGCAACAAAATTATCCGCAACTTTTATGCAAAAGCCATCGAAGACAGTCGGGATAGCATCAAGCTCATCAATCCTTACCTCACCCTGAACCGCCGTTTGAAGAAGGCTTTGCGCAATGCAGTGCGGCGAGGTGTGAAGGTAGAAATCATGGTTTCCACTCACAGCGACATCCCTCTGACCCCCGATTGCGTGTTCTACAATGTACACCGGCTCATGAAGCAGGGTGTAACCGTTTGGATGTACGAACCGGGATTTCATCACACCAAAATCATTACCGTAGATGGTCGGTTCTGTACTGTGGGCAGTGCCAACCTCAACGCCCGCAGCCTGCGGTTCGACTACGAAGAAAACGCTCTCATCATTGATCCGGAAACCACCCAACAGCTCTCCCGTCTCTTCGACAAAGACAAGGCCGACTGCTTTCAACTCACGCCACAAAGCTGGAACAAGTTTCGCAATCGATGGCAAAAATTTGTGGGATGGTTTGCCCATCTCTTAACTCCCTGGCTGTAAACCGGCCCGTGTAGCCACGCTCGTTGAGCCACAATCGCTTTTCTCCGGTTCGTTTTCCATCGCCAATCGGCCTACGCAGGTTCGAGACAAACTGAAATTCGTGTTTTCCATTGATCAAAGGAGGGCAGACGCTCAACAGCCGTCTGCCCTCCTTTTTCCTTTCTTAAATCTTATTGATGTCCACATATCCATGCATCACAGCATAGATGGTGAGTGCCGATACGCTGCGCATGCCCAACTTATCCATTATATTTTTGCGGTGTGTAATCACCGTTGTGAGCCCGATGTTGAGCCGATCGGCAATCTCTTTGTTGATATAGCCCTGCACGATGAGGGCGAGCACCTCTATTTCTCTGTCAGAAAGAATCTTCATTTCCAACGCCCGCGGCATGGGCGGAAGGTTTCTGCCGTGTGCATGAGCATATTGTTCGAGTTGAAGAAGCGACCGAACCAGCTCTTTTTCAGGAACATTAATACACAAACTGTTGAAGCCCGACATCTGACTAACCGGCTCTGTCGAGGCTGTCAGCACGATTGTTTTGTTCTTTCGTTCTACGAAGAAACTGCGATTTTGCAACACAATGCTCGTAGCCACAAAATAATGGAAAAACACATCCGGGGAGTTTTCCTCCAGATCGGCGAACGAATGGAAGATTTCCACCTGCACAATGGGCATGACATTCTGCAAGATGCCTTTCAGTCCGAGCGATGAAAGCGTATTGCTATCTATGATGGCGATGCGTGGACGTTCGCCCATTCTTTTGTTCTGTTCCTCCATTGGTGGCATTTCTACAGGTTAACGGCAGAAATATCTACAAGATTATTGACGATCGCATAGATGGTAAGCCCCGCCGGCGAGTGGATTTGCAGCTTTCGGGCGATGTTGCGTCGATGGGTGATAACCGTGTTGATCGAGATACAAAGATGGTCGGCAATTTCCTTATTGGTCATTCCCTGCACCAGACTGATGATCACTTCCTTCTCCCGATCGCTGAGATTATCGACATTGTCCGAGCTCTGGCTAATCATATTTGATATTTTCACCGACACATCGTTCTGTTTCGACTTAGCTTCAAGACGTCTAATCGCCGGTACAAAAATCTCATCCTCCACCTGTCCGTGGTGCAACAGCCACTCCTCATTGTTGTAAATATCGTAGAGCACGGAGGTGAGCTGATTGTTATGCAGACCATCCGATGGCAGATATTTAATAATGATGTTTTTCAATTCACGCAATTTCACATCCGTTTGTCCATGATGTTTCGAGAAAGTTTCGATGTCGTAATTGCCCTGCGCCTTGTTATTAAGCAGCGAGTCGACGTAGGGGAACACCATTTTCTCTTCATATTGCATATGCGACCGTATGCTATGGGCATACTCATCATAGAGTTTCAGGATGAGCCGGGCCAAATTATCATTCTCGTCGAGTGCGGCCACCAATGCTTTTCGCATGAAAGGCAGTTGAAAATCAAGAAAATAGGCATGACTGGCCTTGAGATATTTGATGAGTGTAGGGATGGAAAGGCGGTCGGCATCGTCATAATCTCGATAGCCATTGATAGCAAAATTCACCACAGCCAAGAAGGTATAGGTGTCCACATTTTGGTCTTGGCACACATCTCTCACCGTTTTGTCGCCGAAACCCAAGCTGATGCCGAAAGCACTCAGCGTCTGAAGTATGCTATAATTGTCCCTAATGAGCAGAATCATCTTGTCATCAGGTTCATACATTTTATGATTTTTCATACCTTCATTACCTATTTGTAGTTATAGAAGTCTGTAATCAGCATGCAAAGTAATAAAAAAAAAGCGAACTGGGCAATAATTAGTATTAGGTATTTTCGGGAGAAACGGCATCAGAAAAACGAAAAAGGAACAAACCTCATCCTACCTTTTATATATAGGGGGAGCTTCAACGGCAGCATTATCCGCCGACCATTTCCTCACGCTCTCTGCACAACGGTTTTCCATTCTCTTAGCTTTTGTCATTCATTCTCTTAGCTTTCGGCCCGCGTTTTCTTAGCTTTTGCACAGCGTTTTCTTAGCTTTTGAAAATCCGCGTGTAACGTCTTGATTTTCAATTACGTAAAAACGTCATCAGAAAAACAGACGCTTGCCTGCGAAAACACATCATACCTATATGTAATGAAAGCATAATTACCCACTTTTAAGTATTGTTTACTCCAACAAAAGCCCATAATTTTGCAGGCGAAAAATAGGGAAGTGTGGTGATGATTGCAACTCTTGATCGTCAAGGATTTGGTTATCCCCAATTCAATTCTTAACAATTCACACCGGACATTGAAGGCAAGAACGTAACCAGAAATCCACACTTCCTCTTTCAACTATCGATAGATAAAGTCAAAACAGCGTGAAGAAAAATCTATGAACAAGTCGATTGTATGCCTTCTAATAGGGGCATTGAGTGGCTCGTTGCCTGCTTCGGCGCAGGTGAATGCGGCAGACAGCGTGATGAATCATGCAAAAGGAAATCGCCTGAGCTTAGGCGGATACGGTGAGGTGGCCTATTCGCGCCACTTCTACAGTGATAATCAATATCGTTATAAAAAGCCCAACCTGTATAAAAACGACCCCAGCAACGGGCGTTTCGACATCCCGCATGCCGTCATCTATCTGGGCTACGACTTCGGGAAAGGCTGGAAGCTGGGCACAGAAATAGAATTTGAGCACACCGGGACGGGAAGTGCCGTGGAAATGGAAGGCGATGAGGGCGGAGAATATGAGAAAGAGATAGAGAAAGGCGGAGAGGTGGAACTGGAACAGTTCTGGATTCAGAAAACGTTTGCCCCATGGGCCAACATCAAACTGGGCCATTTTGTAGTGCCCGTGGGCCTGAACAATGCGCACCACGAGCCTCTTAACTTCTTCACCGTTTATCGGCCAGAGGGTGAAAACACCATCCTGCCCAGCACGTGGCACGACACGGGCATCAGTTTTTGGGGACGTTACAAGGCTTTCAGATACGAATTGCAAATCGTTGCCGGACTGAATGCCCTGCTTTTCAGTCGCGACGGATGGGTGCACTCGGGCAGCGGGTCGCCTTTCGAATACAAGCCGGCCAACAAATATGGGTTTGCCCTGCGCATCGACAACTACAGTCTGCCTGGGCTGCGCTTAGGACTGAGCGGCTATACCGGACAAGCCATGCACAACACTTCGCCCAACGAGATGGAAGGAAAGGGCAAAATCTATGATAAGACGAGGGCGATGGTCTACATCGGATCGTTCGACTTTACCTATAACCGGCATAATTGGATTGTACGCGGACAGGCCGACCTGGGTTATATCTCGGGTACGACCAAGCTGAACAATGCCAAAATCAACATGCACAAAAACTCTCCTTACAACCGTAGCTACGTGGGCAAGAATGCTTATGCCGTGGGCGTGGAGGCGGGCTACGACCTCTTCTCACAGTTTGCCCGGTTGCGCGCAAGTCGACAGAAGTTTTATCTCTTCGGCAGATACGAGGCCTACGACTCGTATGTCAAAGAGAAGAGTCAGCCCACTTACAACTATACCGCACGGCAATGTATGTCTGTGGGTGTGAATTATTATCCTCTTCCGCAGATTGTTATCAAAGCCAATTATTCCAAACGTTTCTTCAAGAGCGGCTATAACAACGAGCCGGGCATCCATCTCGGCATCGCCTATGAGGGTTTCTTCTTGTAAACAAAGGGGATTCGACAAAAATTTTATATTCAACAATCATATAATTAGAAAGAGCAGATGAACAGATTTTTCAACTATGCCTTGGCTTTGGCCATGGTAGGAACCTTGTCTGCCGGATTCGTTTCGTGCAGCGAGGACGACGAAACGCCGGTAGAGACGACGAAAGAACGTCATTTACAGGCCCTTAGCACCACCTATGTGAACGATGTTGTGACCAAAACCTATAGCAACTTGGCCAACGAAGCCGAGAAGCTCTACAACTTGATTGCGGTTTTGAAGACCAAGGTAAACGCCGGAACGGCTGTCACACAGGGCGAGGTTGATGCCATTTGTACTTCTTACAAAACGGCACGCAGCCACTGGGAAGAGAGCGAAGCTTGGCTCTACGGGGCTGCCAGCGACTATGAAATTGACCCGAGCATCGACTCATGGCCTCTCGAAGTGAAGGCATTGGCGGAAGACTTGACCAATGCTACCAAGATGGCGGCTATCTCGAACACCACCGGTGCCGAATACATCAAGGCCATTTCAGACCTGGCAAAAGAGAATCGCGGCTTCCACGGACTGGAGTTTATCTTCTTCCGCAATGGTAGCAACCGCCTGGCTAAGTACTTTAGCAAGACAGAACTGGAAGATGATGCCGAGTTTGCCGGCAAACACATCACCGGTGAGCAAGAGATGGCCTTCGCTATGGCCACAGCAGCCTATCTGCGCGACCGCTGTTACCAACTGGAAGTGGCTTGGTTGGGCGACAAAGCTCCGGCCGCTCACAAGGCTCGCGTGGCTGAATGTGAGAAGGTAGACCCCGAAGCTTTCGGTACAAAGCAAAAGGTCAATGGTCAATATTACGGACAGAACATGCTGGCTGCCGGTCAGGGAGATGCCAAGAGTACCTATAAGACGTGGAGAAACGTGGTGGAAGATATTCTGGTGTCGGGCTGTTCGAAGATTTGTTCGGAAGTGGCCGACCAGAAAATGGGCCAGGCTTATCGCTCGGCAACGGGAACGGCTAAACCGGACGACGACCCCAACTACATCGAGTCGCCTTATAGCTACAATTCGTTCACCGACTTCTACGGCAATATCATGAGCATTCAGAATGCGCTCTACGGCAATATCAACAAGAGCACCTATGAGAGCAACTCGATTATGGCTTATCTCAACATCCATAACAAGACCTTAGCCACGGATCTTCAGGCCAAACTCACAGCTGCACTCGCCGCTTTGAAAGCTTGTCAGAACAGTGGTACGCCTTTCGTTAAAAATCCCGGAGCTCCGGTTGTAAAGACAGCGATGGACAAAATCGGCGAACTGGACGAAATGCTCAACACTGCAGCCAGTCAGATTACTAAGAACTGATTTTATTTTCTCTCTACAAAGTTGTGCCATGATTGCAAAAATCATCGGCACAACTTTGACGTATGAAGAAGTGTGTGACTCATCAAAAAAGAACAAGAATGAAAAGTATCAATGTTAGAAGTCTACTCTTTGGCGGTATGGCTCTTGCCATGCTGTCGGTTTCGTGTTCGAAAGACGACGACATCGAGGTGCTCGACCAAGACGATTATAAATACGTGGGACAGGCCGTCGGCAACTTCTCGGCCGACGAATGGTATCCCGGCGGCGAGTTAGGAACGACCCAAAACACCGGCAGCACTTGTTATCAGGACAACACACCAGCCATCGAGAAGGCCGATTTGGACAACGCTTTCAACAAGGGCGAATATATGTTTGAGCATTACTTTACGGAGTTCAGCCCCACACCCATCCTCCGCGGCCTCGGTCCGGCTTATGTTCGGTCTACCTGCATCGATTGTCATCCGGGCTACGGACATGGCAAACGGGTAGACAACTACCGTGCGCGGCATCGCGGCAATGGCTATCTCCTCGTCATTTATCATCCCACGGGTGGGGCCAACAGCAACGACGGGCCCTACATTTCCGAGGTGACGGGTATGCCACAGACCCAAGCCACGTCGCCATTTCTTCCGCCGGTAGACGAGTCGGGCATCAGTATCGAGTGGAAAAAGGTAACGGCCATGGAGAGCGGACTGCCTCTTACCTTCCCCGACGGCGAGCCTTATGAACTCATCTACCCCGAAGTAAACATCGATATCTCCGCCTTCAACACTTATCCCAAACCCTCCAATCTGGCTTTCCGCCTCGAGTCTACGATCGGACTCTATGGAACGGGACTTCTCGATGCTATTCCGCAGGATTCTATCAAGAAGCAATACCAGCACGAAGCCCGCTTCCTTGACCTCAATCCCGGCATGTGGGACAAGGCGAAGAACGACTGGGCGGGCGATCCTAACTTAGGACGCTCCAACGGAGCCTGGTATCGGCTGGCCGATGGAACGATGCGTGTCAAGCGATTTACCTATGCCATGACCCGTGCTTCGCTCCAAGATGGCCCCGGAGCGAATGCCATGTGGAATATCACTAATGTGAGTCGCTCCGACCGTCCCTATCTCTACACCACCACAGCCTGGGCTGAAGCGATGTCGCGAACGGCCAGCGTGATTGACGCCATTAAGAAAAACCCTGCTTCGCCCTATTATGCCGACGGAACGGAGACGGGTATTGCTCAGGCCGTCAGAACGCTGCTCGACCCGAAAACCCATCAGTTCAACAACGCCTACCACAACTTCAAACCCGAGATGACCGACAACAACTTCTGGCAATACATGGTGTGGCATCGCGGACTGGCTGTGGCTCGTGCCCGCGACCTGCACAATCCCGTCGTTCAACGTGGTAAACAAGTGTTCATGGCCATTGGTTGTGCTCACTGCCATCGCCCCAAATGGCAGACCGGCAGCGACGACTACTGGGCCCCGAAGGCCATCGTAGACCATAACCTCAGTCTGCCCCGCTATCCCTTCCAAACCATCTATCCCTACACCGACCTCGTACAGCACCGCCTGCGGATGAAAAACGACATCCACGGTTCCTGGTGCCGCACGACACCGCTTTGGGGACGTGGACTATCCGTCAAGAATACCGGAGCAGAAGACCGAATGCACGACTGCCGCGCACGCAACGAAATCGAAGCCATCATGTGGCATGCCTACAGCAAGGAGGGTGATGCCTACCGCTCGGCCGAACGATTCTATCACCTCAAAAAGGCCGATCGCGACGCTCTCGTCAAATTCCTCCGCGCCATTTGATTTTCCTAATCGGGTCGATTTCCTTTCCTCCTGAATTCTCTTTCGTTTCTAAATAAGATGAAACTCAAAATCCTGCTCATCGCCACTTATTTGCTGCTCATACTGGTGATGGCCGCCGCCACCATTATCGAGAAATACTGTGGCACGGCCTATGTGTCTGAAACTATCTACGGCAGCCTTTGGTTTGCACTGCTTTGGGCTCTGCTGGCCGCAGGAGGTGCAACGTTTATCCTGCGCAGCAAGATGCGGCGATGGAATGTAGGGTTGCTCCATCTCTCGCTACTCGTTATCCTGATCGGAGCCGCTCTCACGCGTCTCACAGCCTACACCGGATCTCTTCATCTGAGAGAGGGACAAACCACCCGCACTTTCCTCCACAAACAGAACGGGGAGAAGGGCTGGTTGCCCTTCAGTGTGCGACTCAATCGGTTTCGCGTGGCCTTTCACGAGGGTACAGAGGCGGCCGCCGACTACGAATCGGATCTCACCCTCCAGGCTAACGATCAGCAGAAAACGGGACGCGTGTCGATGAACCGCATCCTCACCTTCCACGGCGTGCGTCTTTATCAGAGTTCTTTCGACGCCGACCGCCACGGATGTACCTTCGCTGTGAATGCCGACCCGTATGGCATCCCTGTCACCTATGCGGGCTATCTGATGCTCTTTATCGCCTTCGCCGCCGTGCTTTTCGACCCACGCGGCACATTCCGCCGCCTGCTCAGAAGCAGAAGCCTCGGTTCGGCCCTTCTTTTCGTTCTGCTCCTTATCCCGACAACGGGAATCGCGGCCGCCCCCACTCTACCCAAAGAGCAAGCCGAACGGTTCGGCCGGATCTACGTCAACTACAATCATCGCATCTGTCCGCTACAAACGCTCGCCATCGATTTCACTCGAAAGCTCTGCGGAAGTTCCTCCTACAAGGGCTATACACCCGAACAAGTGCTACTGGGTTTCATCTTTTGGGGCAACAACTGGGGTAACGAACCTCTCATCCGCGTCAAACGCGGCGAACTGCGCGAGGCGCTCCACCTGAGCAACCGCGCCTCGACAAACGATTTCTTCTCGATGGGCAGCTATCGTCTCGCCACACCTGTCGAAGAGTTCTATGGCGGGGCGCAGGACGGCTTTCATCAACAAGCGGCCGATCTCGACGACCGCATCCGCCTCATTCTCGAATTGCGTCGCGGAACGCTACTCAAAGTCTTTCCTCATCGACAGGCAGACGGCCGACTGAAATGGTATGCCCCCACGGAGAAATTACCCGCCTCGGTCGATTCGCTCCATCAGCTCTACATCCGACAACTCTTCAGCATCCTCAACCGCGACGTGCAACGCAACGACCTGGACCACTTCGACGATCTCGTTCTCGGACTGCGAAAATATCAAATCGTCAACGGACGAGAGTCGTTACCCTCGCCTATCCAGACTCGCGCCGAGCGTCTTTACAACAGCCTCCCCTTCGTCACTCTCCTTTTCATCTTCAACCTCACGCTCGCCCTTCTCCTGCTCCTCCGCCTCATCTATCGACTCAGTCGGCACCCCTCCGCCATCCCATCCGACCCATCCCGATGGATCAACCGCGCAGGTGGTGCATTCATGGCCCTGTCGTGGGTTGTGTTGAGTCTTGTCTTAGGACTGAGATGGATTGTCTCGGGCAGCATCCCTCTCTCCAACGGCTATGAAACGATGCTCTCCGTGGCCTGGTTTGTCCAGCTACTCGCCCTCGGTCTGCATCGAAGAGTTCCCATTGTGCTTCTGTTCGGATTTCTGTTGAGCGGCTTCTTCCTTCTGGTGAGCCACATCAGCCGAATGGATCCGGCCATCAGCCACCTCATGCCCGTGCTCAACAGTCCGCTGCTCAGCATCCACGTCAGCATCATCATGATGAGCTATGCCCTCCTCTCCCTCACTTTTATCTGCGGACTCACAGCCCTACTGCTCCATCAGTTCAGCAAGTCGGCACCCGCTCTGCACACACAGCTCCAAGCCCTGCACGTTCTCTCGCGTCTCTTCCTCTATCCCGCCCTTGCCACGCTGGCTCTGGGCATCTTCGTGGGAGCCGTTTGGGCCAATATCAGTTGGGGACAATACTGGAGTTGGGACCCCAAAGAAGTGTGGGCCCTCATCACGCTGATGGTCTATTCGGTGGCCGTACACACCCATTCCCTCCCCCGATTGCATCGCCCCTTGGTCTATCATCTCTACATGGTCGTGGCCTTTCTCACGGTGTTGATGACCTATTTTGGGGTGAACTATTTTCTCGGCGGAATGCACAGTTATGCCTAATATACAACCGTTCGACAGGCCATCGAGAAGAATAAAAACGGTGTGTGTTCCCACACAATTTTGAATTCGGAAAAAAGCACCATAAAAAGTTTGGAGAACAACAAAAAAAGGTTATCTTTGCAAGCGTTATCCTGAAAACAATCTTTTTACCTTAGAAGAGAACTAATACCTATTGAAGCTCTGAAGCGATTGTCTGTGAAGACCGTCGCTTTTTTTATTTCCTCACACGAAAAACAAACTACGGAATGTTCTTTGATGCCGCTGAGTCGCTCAAAACCGCTGCGGAGACAAAAATGGCGTTACTGAGCCGCTCAAAAACGCCGCGGAGACAAAAATGAGGCTACTGAGCCGCTCAAAACGGCCGCGGAGACAAAAATGGTGCTACTGAGCCGCTCAAAAACGCCGCGGAGACAAAAATGATGCTACTGAGCGGCTCAAAACCATCGCGGAGACAAAAATGGTGCTACTGAGCGGCTCAAAACTGCCGCGGAGACAAAAATGATGCTACTGAGCGACTCAAAACCATCGCGGAGACAAAAATGATGCTACTGAGCCGCTCAAAACCATCGCGGAGACAAAAATGAGGCTACTGAGCGGCTCAAAAACACCGCGGAGACAAAAATGAGGCTACTGTACCCTACAAAACCATCGCGGAGACCAAAATGATGCTACTGTACCCTACAAAACCATCGCGGAGGCTAAAATGGCGTTACTGTACCCTACAAAACCATCGCGGAGACCAAAATGGCGTTATTGTACCCTACAAAACCATCGCGGAGACCAAAATGGCGTTACTGTACCCTACAAAACCATCGCGGAGACCAAAATGGCGTTACTGTACCCTACAGTGACACCACGAAAATAAAAAAATGATGAAATTCTGCCGCAGAGCGATTCAATCGTCAAAGGCGCGCTCGGAACCGATGGTAAGTTTTTTCAGTTCGTAGAACGATCCGTTGTAAATATTCAAATCGACATAACCCTTGATGCCATCGAGCCTACCGGCATCAGTGTGTTGCCAGAATCGCCACTTGCCTTTGTATTCCACCTTTTCGACGTAATAATGGGCTATCCAATAGGGATAATCATCGAAAACAGGCGCACTGAGGTATTTCTCCTTGAATTTATAATAGGTGTAGATGATGGGCTTGACGTGGTATTTATCCTCCACGATGTGAAGCCAGGTGAGAACGTCACGTTGAAAATCTTCTACCGACCGATTTTTGGGCATGTGTTCGATGTCGAGCACAGGGGGCAGGTCGCCTTTTTCCAGATGCACCTGCCGCAGAAAGAACTGGGCTTGCTTTCGGGCCGACGACCGGTTGCTCCAAAAGTGATAGGCTCCGCGGATGAATCCGTATTCGCGGGCCTGGTAGAAGTTGTCGTTGAAATTATCGTCTAAGGCCGAGGCTCCTTCGGTAGATTTGACGATGATAAAACGCAGGGGATAGCCATCGATGGAGGCTTCGCGGAGCTTGTCCCAGTCGATGTCGCCCTGATAGTGCGAGATGTCGATGCCGTGAATGGTGTATCCGTCGGGATAGTTGGCATCGCCGTAGAGCGCGCGCCAACGAAAGCCGGTGGGACCCACAAAAAAGGAATAGAACACCCACAGATAGAGCCCCGTCACACCGATGCCGCCTAACCACCAGGCCCAACGACGCGGGGTGCGCAGAAATCGGGGCAGGAGGAAGTCGTAATAGTGGGTGTGACGACTCGAGCGGCGGCTTTTTACTCTGGCTCGGGAGGGTCGTCTTGGGGTTCTGGCTTGGTTCTTTGTCATATCTCTTTCGTCGGAGTCGGAATGGGTCGTTCGGCAGAACAGGATCTTTACCGGCAGGACATCAAAAAAAATCTGTGAGCAACCGCCTTTTTCCTACGCCGAAGGAGACGCGGGCGGTGTCTCACAGATTTTCTTTTACGAGGGATTATTCTTGTTCGAGTGCGAGGGTGCGAGTGGGCTGATCGCATACTTCACTCGGGCCCCAGTACTGTATCGGACCGGGATAGATATAGCAGGTGTTCTTGGCCCATTCGTCGCGATGAGCGGCAAAGGTTTTGAAGGGTTTGCCATCGAGTTCTACCAACGCCTTTCGGATAACGGGTTTCATCTCGCCGTTGCGCCGTTCCATATTCATCATCATCGTGATGGGCACGCCGCCGGCTTTCCAGTTGTCGGTGCTGGCGGTGGTATTCTTCACGATGGCCATGTAACCGGTTTTGCCGCTGGCGATGAGCAGAGCGGCACTGGTTCCGAGGGCGTAGCAGTAGTCGGCGTCGAAGTTAGAGGGGGCGGCGCAACGACCTTCGTAACCGAAGAAGTGGTGCTGAGCGGCAAACTTTCCGTCGAATCGTCCCTCTGCAGCCCATGCGGCGAGCTTGGCGTCGACCATCTCGGAGATGAGCTTCTCGGTCTCGATGAGCGAAACCTGAACGTTGCCGTGCGGGTCGCGGTCGAGCGAGAGTTGTCGGGCTACGCTTTCGGGCAGCGTTTCGAAGGTAGCACGGTTTTCCGAACTCAGGTGCTCCATGATGTAGCTGCGCTGCGCATCCTTGTCCAGGTCTTTATAGTCGGCTCCGTGAGCAGCCAGGAGGTCGTTGAGTTCTTGAATGAGCCGGCCAATGGCGGGCACGAATTCGATGAGACCCTCGGGAATGAGCACCACGCCGAAGTTCTGTCCCTCTTTTGCACGATGGGCTACGGCCGATGCGATGTTTTCGACGATGTCGTTGAGGGTTTGATCTTTAGCCTGAACTTCTTCCGAGATGATGCAGATATTGGGTTGTGTTTGCAGAGCGCATTCCAGAGCGATGTGCGAGGCAGAACGGCCCATGAGTTTAACGAAGTGCCAGTATTTGCGGGCCGAATTACAGTCGCGTTCGATGTTGCCGATGAGCTCGCTGTAGGTTTTCGTGGCCGTATCGAAGCCGAAGGAGGTTTCGATTTGGTCGTTCTTGAGGTCGCCGTCGATGGTCTTGGGACAACCGATCACTTGCACACCGTAGTTCTTGGCGGCATAATATTCGGCCAAGACGCAAGCGTTGGTATTGGAGTCGTCGCCGCCGATGATGACGATGGCCCGGATATCGAGTTGGCGAATAATTTCGAGCCCTTTTTCAAACTGCTCGGTCGTCTCGAGCTTGGTGCGTCCGCTACCGATCATGTCGAATCCACCGGTGTTGCGATAGTCGTCGAGGAAGTCGGCCGTAATTTCGATATAGTTGTGATCCACGAGTCCGCCGGGCCCCATGAGGAATCCGTACAAACGGTTGTCGGGGTTGAGCCGTTTCACCTGGTCGAAGAGTCCGGAGATGACGTTATGTCCGCCGGGAGCCTGTCCGCCGCTCAGAATGATGCCCACGTTGATGGCTTTAGTCGGGGTTTCGTTGCCCGGAACAAATTCCACAAGCGGCATGCCGTATGTATGGGGGAAGAGTTTTTTGATTTCTTCTTGATTGTCTACACTCTGTGTGGGGGCACCTTCACTGGCCTTAACTGCACCTTGAAGTGCTTTCGGAAGTTTGGGTTGGTAGGAAGCTCTCGCTTTCTGCAATGCACTTTTTTCCATTTCGTTCTAAATTGTTTTGTATGTTCTGATAAAAATATATCCTGTTGTTGACAAGCGTTTTTTCTGCTGCAAAAGTACCACTTTTAAGGCAGATTCTGAAAGAAAAGGGCGATAAAGTGTATGAGACAATCGACTTCTCCCCCACCCGAATCGGGCGAAGGAAATGAGGCTTTTGAAACTTTTTTACGCCAAATGATGGGTCGTATCATTATTTTGCCTATCTTTGAAGTGGGATGACTCGCTCCGGGCAGTCTTCCTCCACGTCAAGACTCTATGTTAAACGGGCTCGAAGGCCCATCAAAAAAAGGTATTATGAATAAAAGACAGTTGAAGAGAAATTTGAACCACGTCTGTTCCGACCTCTTTGCAGAAGGCGTATCGGTGTCTCTCTATTCCAATCTTTCCAATCAAGAGAACATCAAAGCCCTATTGGCATCCATCATCACTATTCAGAGCGATTTTATTCGCAGAATCTCGCATCCCGAACCGGGCATCGATGCCAAACGCTACTACAGGCATCTGATAAAAGAGTTCAACACTGCCGTCTCTGAAGTGATCGACCATATTGCACACATCCAGTAAAGAGAGACAAGAAGAATGTTGAGACGATTTTGCAGATGGATGCTCTATAAACAGATGGGATGGACGAAAAACATCACCGTGGAACATCCCCCGAAATACATCATCTGTCTGGCACCACACACAAGCAACTGGGACTTTCTCATCGGGTTGCTTTTTTCGAGAGCCGAAGGGATAACAAGTCATTTTCTCATGAAAAAAGAATGGTTCTTCTGGCCATTAGGCCCGATCTTCAGAAGCCTCGGCGGCATTCCCGTATGGCGTAGCCGACAAACGAGCATGACCGACCTCTTGGCCGACCAAGCCCGCAAAGCCTCCGAGTTTCATCTCTGCGTGACACCCGAGGGAACCCGTTCGCTCAATCCCGACTGGAAAAAGGGCTTCTATTTTATTGCCCAGAAGGCCGAAATCCCCATTCTGCTCTACGGATTGGATTATCAAAGCAAACGGATTGAATGCACCCGACAAATCGTCCCCACCGGAAACGTGGAAGACGATCTCCGGGAAATCAAACGCTACTTCAAATCCTTCACCGGGAAAAATCCCCACCTGTTCACCACCGGGGAAGTTTAATCACAAACAAACAAAAACATGTATAAGATTCAAGCCAACAGCTCCGGAACAAGGAGCATCGAGGTGAGCGAAAACCATCTCGAGACAATTGAGAAATACGCCCTACTGAAAAACCTCATCGACAGCAACGGCATCATAGACGAAGACGTCTTAGACAAACTCAAGTGCAACATCCGCTCACTGCTCGAGTCGGACGGCGGTAAAGACAAAAATCTGCTCGACCTTTGTCTCGACGTCATCTACAACAGCAACATGAAAGCATACGGGCTCCATCAGCTGGCCCTACTTCTGATCGACTGGAAAACGAAGACGCAAGAAGAAGACAAGTAAGAAAAGGAATCAGCTAAAAAGAAGGCTTTGAAAGACTACAGACTATCCGATTTTCTGCCCACCACCAAGAAAGAATGCCAACTGAGAGGATGGGAACAATTAGACGTCATTCTCTTCTCGGGCGATGCCTACGTAGACCATCCCTCGTTCGGAGCGGCCGTCATCGGGCGATGTCTCGAGGCTGCGGGCTATAAGGTGGCCATCGTGCCGCAACCCGACTGGCACGGCGACTTCCGCGACTTCAAAAAGCTGGGCCGCCCACGGCTCTTCTTCGGCGTCTCCCCTGGCTGCATGGACTCGATGGTCAACAAATACACCGCTAACAAGCGACTTCGGTCGGAAGACGCCTACAGTCCCGACGGCCGACACGACTGCCGCCCCGACTATCCCTCCGTCGTCTACACCCAGATTCTCAAAAGCCTCTTCCCCGACGTGCCCGTCGTCCTCGGCGGAATCGAAGCCTCCATGCGCCGCCTCACCCACTACGACTACTGGCAAGACCGCGTGCGCCGCTGCATCCTCTGCGACTCCGGGGCCGACATCATCCTCTACGGCATGGGTGAGAAATCCATTCTGCAACTCTGCACCGCCATTGCTGCCGGCCGATCCATCGACAGCATCCACGACATTCCGCAAACCGTCTTCCTCGTCGACCAAGACAACGTGCCCGGCGGAATCGGCCAGCAAGACATCCTTCTCCACAGCCACGAAGAATGCCTGCGCAACAAAAAAGCCCAAGCCGACAACTTCCGCCACATCGAAGAAGAAGCCAACAAAGTGCACGCCCAACGACTGCTCCAAGCCGTAGACCGCCGATACGTCGTCGTCAATCCCCCCTACCCCGTGCTCACCACCGCCGAGCTCGACGCCACCTTCGACCTGCCCTACACCCGCCTGCCCCATCCCAAATACAAAGACAAGCGCATCCCGGCCTACGAGATGATCAAATTCTCGGTCAACCTGCACCAAGGCTGTTTCGGCGGCTGTTCCTTCTGCACCATCTCGGCCCATCAAGGCAAATTCGTCGTATGTCGGTCGAAAGAAAGCATCCTGCGCGAGGTGAAACAAGTCATCCAGATGCCCAACTTCAAGGGCTATCTCTCCGACCTTGGCGGCCCCTCGGCCAACATGTACGGCATGGCCGGCCGCAACAAGCGCGCCTGCGAAGTATGCAAACGCCCCTCGTGCATCAACCCTGACATCTGCCCCAATCTCAACACCGATCACTCCTCCCTGCTCGACATCTACCGTTCCGTCGACGCCTTGCCCGGCATCAAGAAAAGTTTCATCGGCAGCGGCGTGCGCTACGACCTCCTCCTGCACAAAAGTCGAGACGAACGCACCAATCAGGCCGCCCAGGAATACACCCGCGAACTGATACGCCATCACGTCAGCGGTCGTCTCAAGGTGGCCCCCGAGCACACCAGCGACGAAGTGCTCCGTCAGATGCGCAAGCCCAGCTTCAGTCAGTTCGAAGCCTTCAAGCGCATCTTCGACCGCATCAACCAGTCCGAAAATCTGCGCCAGCAAATCATCCCCTACTTCATGAGCAGCCACCCCGGCTGTCGCGAAGAAGACATGGCCCAACTGGCCGTGCACACCAAGCGGCTCGACTTCCACCTCGAACAGATACAAGACTTCACCCCCACGCCCATGACCGTGAGCACCGAAGCCTGGTACACCGGCTACGACCCCTACACCCTCCAGCCCGTGTTCAGTGCCAAATCGCCTCGCGACAAAAACGCCCAACGCCAATTCTTCTTCTGGTACAAACCCGAAGAGCGTCCCTCCATCGAACGCGAGCTACGCCGAATCGGCCGCCCCGAGCTCATCAAAGAACTCTACCCAAACGCCACCCCCTCGTTCTCCGTCAAAAGAAAAGCCCCCAGTCCCTCTCCCCCGACAAAGGGGAAGCGCAAAAAGAAATCCAATTGAGAATCGACCATTGAGAACGAGGTCCATAGAGAATCAACAAAAAAGAGAACCGATACACGCGTCGTATCGGTTCTCTTTTTTTCATGCAGTTGACGAGGAAGTTACCCTCCTGCCAACTCGTCAATCAAAAAGCAAATCTACTCGTTAACTTGTCAACTTGTTAACTCGTCAACTGTTTAGCTAGCCCCCCCACGGCGCGAGCGTTCCGTCGGCGCGGAGTGTGGCCCAGGTCCACACCTTTGTGCGACTGTTGTAGAACTTAAAGCGGCGATCTTTGCCCGTGCCCACCACTTCGCGGGCGAAGGAGAGAGAGCCGGGACGATCCCCAATCTCTTTCTCAAAGGCGGGGATGAGCGGAGTGAGCATCTTTTCTATTTCGTCCAGTTCTTTTTCCTTCTCGGGATCCTTTCCGGGATCTTTGCCAGGATCGGGCGTCTTTCCGCCACCACCAGGATTGCCGCCAGGATTTTTTCCGCCGTCATCGGGCTTTTTACCGCCGCCGGGATTACCTCCGCCAGGATTGCCACCCGGTTTTTTGCCGTCGCCGGGATGTTTTTTCTTTTGGGCATCGCTGGACTTATGACTGGCTTTAAAGTCGGCCGTAATTTTATTCATCTCCGCGGCCAGCGAGTAGATCAGCAGCCGATCGGCCTCGACGGTAGAGAAGAGGTAGCTGCCCTGAATGTGCTGAACGACGAACTCGAGCGCCTCGTCCGTTTTGGGGCGAATGGCCGTGGCGCTGGGCCGTTTGGCCTCGACGGCCTCATGCCGGCGAGTGGCTCCCAGCTGTTCAAACTCGGCGTTCACCGTGCGCAGCTGCGAGAGCACGGCCGTGAGCCCCAGTGTGGTGAGGTCGGCGGTGCATTTCTTGGCATCTTCAAACATCCCGGCGATGTGTCCGCTTTCGGCCTCGAGGGCCTCGTTCTGGATGCCGGCGTAGGGCTTGAAAATCACTTCCGCGCGCTGGGCAGCCTCTTGCACAGCAGCCACGGGCGAGAGTTTCTGGATGCGAATCACGCCGAAGAAGTTCGTCAGCAGCCGGTCGCGCTCGGCATCGAGTTTCACCAGCCGAGCGGTGTGCACCGATTGCGTGGCCTCTTTGTTGAGTTCCACCTCCTGGTCGATGGCCTCGCGCCATTCTGCCAGTACGGCGTCCGTCAGTTTGAGCTTCTCTTTGTCTACCGCCACCACCTGGTCGTAGAGCCGACGGTGGTACTGCATGTGAACAACGTTAGAAAACCGGGCCATGTAGCCCACATCTACCCGAATTGATCGGGGTAATGATTTTTTTGTCATAGCTTAAATGTTTTTTAGTTAGTAATAGGTTTTTGATATAAATAGTCTGTCTGCACGACGGCAGACAGACCTTTTTTTGCTTTTCAAGTGTCGCTGAACAGTTCAGTAGCCCCATTTTGGTCTCCGCGGCCGTTTTGAACAGTTCAGTAGCACCATTTTGGCCTCCGCGGCCGTTCTGAACAGTTCAGTAGCACCATTTTGGTCTCCGCGGCCGTTCTGAACAGTTCAGTAGCCCCATTTTGGTCTCCGCGGCCGTTCTGAACAGTTCAGTAGCCCCATTTTGGTCTCCGCGGCCGTTTTGAACAGTTCAGTAGCCCCACTTTGGTCTCCGCGGCCGTTCTGAACAGTTCAGTAGCCCTTAGAAGTGTACCCAAGGCCACACATATACATTGGGCGCATCTTTTTTTAATGCTTTGGCTCCAAACCTCTCTCCATTTAGGGATCCGGAGAACGGCGTTCGGCTAAATTCTACGGCGATGGGAGAATAATCGTCCATGGTGGAGTAAGCGGGTTTTTCTGCTGCTGTAGAAGATGTCCAGAGATAGACGTTTTCTGGCAGGCCTTGAAGGGCATCAAGCATTTTTATAACGGAGTTGGCTGGTTGCCAGCTCACTGTCCAATCGTGATTACTAGGAGAACCGGACCGTCCCCATTCGTCCACAGACATTCCTCCACCTCCATCGGTAAAGAGTCTCATATATAGATTGAAAATTTCACCGAAAGCCGGGATATACCATTTGCCGATGTTGCTTGTAGATACACCAGGATGAAAATGCCCAGCCCAATAAAAGGCGGGATATTGGGTAGCCTCGGTGGCACGCACTTTTCCGTCGGTGGTGACGGTGGGGGCGGCAGACCAAGTTAGGTCGTATCCGTTTGTCTCGTCAAGAGAAGATGGTGACCGTGGATTGGTCATATATCCGTTTGCGTTGGCATGCACAACCGTATTGCGTTTCCCATCTGCCACTCCGGCTGCCACTAAGTCTTCCCATTTGTGGCCGTTTTGTGCAACGATGGCAGGGTCTGCATGGCTGGTCGTTAAGGCAGCGGCAGTGCCCTCGCGGGTGTTGGTCTTCTCGACGGTGACAAGACCGATAGGCGTGCGCGAACCTTTTTCGGCCAAGATGCCATTAGAACCATCCTGAAAAAGATAAAGCAACGGCACTTGTTTGAGCACGATGGTGTACGACTTGTTGGGCGCAAAAGTGATCGAGGTAAAATAAAAAGCAAACTTGCTGGCATCTATTCCGGTATAAATCTCGCCAGTCCCATTGCCATTGATGTATTCACTATTGGTACCCTCCTGAACGTAAAAATAGTCGGTGTAAAACGAATTGGCTTTTACCCATTTGTTGTCTTTCCCTGCGGGTGTGGAAGAAAGGGGAAGCTGATTCGTTATAGATGCTCCTGTTGTTGAGGAAACCTTTGTGCCTTTAACATCATACTCCGTTGTTTTTGGAGCAAGAGGAGTGCCACTAAGAGCAACTTTCACATTGTTGGTCGACTCGGTATAAGCAATGTATTTAAACCGTACACGGGCGGCCAAATGCTTCATCGTGAACGATACGTGGCGGTCGGCACTGCTAACGGTCTTGGTGGTTTTGCCCAGCATGGGGCTCTTCGTGCTATTGACAACAACGAGAGAGTTGCCATTATCAACTACACCCTCGCTGATGCACACAAAGGTGTAGGTGCCGGCGGGCAACTCGAGTTTCGAACCGGTATCGGCCACAAACGTGCCGCTGGCGTTCACCTCGCCCGTGAGCGTTTTGTCGGTGCCGGTGATACGGTTGCCGCTGCCGTCGAGTGCATAGATAGAATAGCGGCCTTGGCTGATGGGGTTGGCGCGCGTTTCGGGCTCGCTGTCTTCTTCAATGGTGATGGTGGTGCGAAGGCCGTCGCCCAGGTCCACTTCTTGCGGTTGTGTCTGGGCCGCCATGGCCCGCGAGGCGGGCTTCGAGGTTTCAAACTTCTCTTCGGTCAGCGTAAAGGTAGCGTCGCTGCCTAAGCTGATCAAGGGCGCATTGCTCGGTGTTGGCTCGTCGTCGTGGCTACATGCCGAAAGAGCTATGCCCAATAGGACAAAACACAGGGGTTGAAATATCTTTTTCATCTCGTTTTCTTTTTTATATTACCAATCAAGACGCATATAAGAGTTGTAATTATCATCATAGGAACTTCTAATCTCTTCATCCTCTTCCCATTCTTCTTCGGTGGAATTCTCGGCACGATGGCGAACGCTGGTAATGCCGAGCACATCTTCCGTTTCAAGAGGAATCACGTTGCACTGCGGCGGGATGTAGGGCAGGCCACCCGCTTGCCATTGGGCTGCCCATTGGCTTGCAGCCCGTTGTTGTTCTTGTCTGTTCATAATTCTCTAATATTTAAAAGGTGAAAAATCGGCGTTGTTTCTCTTTCCGCCCCTTGGCTCATAGGCACGAAAAAAGAAGCAAAGGCCACTCCGAAGAGCCCTTTGCTAATGGGGGTTGCGCTCGCTTCGCGCGCGCGTAAGAGAAAGCTAAAAAGTCTTACACTACAATAGGTGCGAACATTGTGTGTGTGTGTGTGTGTGTGTGTGTGTGTGTGTGTGTGTGTGTGTGTGTGTGTGTAAGGTAGCGAAAATATCCGACACTACCAAACAACGGGCGTTAAAAGATGCAGAAAAGTTCGCCCTTTTCTGCTCTCCGTTCTGCCGATATGTCAACACATTTTGTTTCACGGGGGCAAAGGTAAGGGTTTTCAGCGGAATAAACAAACTTTTCAGGCACAAAGCCCGAAAGGCCCGTTTCGAAGGTTCACCAGCAGGCATACCGGCAGGCGACATCAAAAGAGAGGAGACATCAAAAGAGAGGAGACGGCCCCCGCGGTTGTGGGAACCTCTCCTCTCTCCTTCTTTTTGAAAGTCCTGCGGCAAAGGCGGGGCTTATTTCACAGGGATTTTGTTCACCCGGTTCTGGTGGCGCCCACCTTCGAAGGTGGTTTTGAAAAACTCGTCGAGAATGCCGCGGGCGGTGTTGTTGTCTACAAATCGGCCGGGCATGACGAGCACGTTGGCGTCGTTGTGCTGGCGGATGAGGTGGGCTATCTCCCGATTCCAAGCCAGTCCGGCGCGCACGCCCTGGTGTTTGTTCAGCGTCATGGCAATGCCTTCTCCGCTACCGCAAATGCCGATGCCGGGATACACTTCGTCACTCTCGATGCCCTGGGCCAAGGCGTGGGCAAAGTCGGGATAGTCGCAACTCTGATCGCTGTAGGTGCCGTAATCTTTATAGGCGTAGCCACGCTCTTCAAGATATTGCAGAACGTACTGTTTGAGGGGAAATCCTGCGTGATCGCAAGCAATTCCGATGGTTTTTACTTCCATACTTGTGATTGATAAAAGGGTGAAACGATTTATCGATTAGTCTTCTGCCAGGAAGGCTTTTACCTGCGCATAAACGTTTTCGGCGGTGAACCCGAATTTCTCGTCGAGCACTTTGAAGGGGGCCGAGTGGCCGAAATGTTCCAATCCGAATACACGCCCGTTGCTGCCCACGAGGCTCTCGAGGGTGACAGGCAGTCCGGCGGTGAGCCCGAAGATTTTCGCTCCCCGCGGGAGAATCTGCTCCTGATATTCTTTACTCTGCCGACGGAAGAGGCCTTCGGAGGGCACACTGACGATGCGCACACGCAGGTGGTCTTTACGCAGGAGTTCGGCTCCGGCCTCGAGGGTTGCCACTTCTGAACCCGAAGCCAAGAGGATGACGTCGAAGCGTTCGTCGCTGCCGGCCACGATATAGGCTCCACGGCGCGCCTGGGTGTAGTCGGTCTCGGGGTGCAGGTTCTTCACGTTCTGCCGCGAGAGAATCAAGGCCGTCGGGGTGCTCATGTTCTCCATCGCCATCTGCCAACATACAGTGGTCTCGTTGACATCGGCAGGACGGAACACACGCACGGAGTCTTCGCCCTGATGGTTCTGCAATTTCTCCATCAGTCGGATTTGCGCTTCTTGTTCTACAGGCTGATGCGTTGGTCCATCTTCACCTACGCGGAAGGCGTCGTGCGACCAAACAAACTTAATCGGTACCCGCATCAGGGCGGCCATGCGAATGGCGGGCTTCATGTAGTCGGAGAAAACGAAGAAGGTGCCGCAGGCCGGAATGATACCGCCATGCAGGTACATGCCGATGCACATGCAGGCCATGGTGAGCTCGCTGACACCGGCTTGGAGGAAGGCTCCGGAGAAGTCGGACCGGCGGATGTCATGGGTTTTGTTGAGAAATCCGTCGGTTCGGTCGCTGTTGGAGAGGTCGGCCGAAGAACAAATCATGTTCTCTACCTGCTCGGCCAGCACACCCAAACATGCCGCAGACCCTACACGCGTGGCGGCATCGGCCTTCTGGGTCAGCGCACTCCAATCCACCTGCGGGGCTTTTCCGCTGAACCATTCTCGCATCTGTGCCGCCCGATCGGGATTCTCACTGGCCCAGGCCTGCTCGGCGGCATGCCGATGGGCAACGATTTCTTTGAGTTCTTCTCTACGTCGGGCGTAGAGTTGCTCCACCTCGGGGAAGATGACAAAGGGGTTGTCGGGATTTCCGCCGATATGGAGAATGGTCTTCACATAGGCTTCACCACCGAGCGGTGCTCCGTGCGTGCCGATGTGATGTTCGAAGCTCGAACCGTCGGCCCGAAGTGCACCCTTTCCCATCACGGTGTTGCCGATAATGAGTGTTGGGCGTTGCTGCTCTTGCTGTGCCTGATGCAGGGCTTGACGAATCTCGTCGGCATCGTTACCATCGATGGTGAGTACTTTCCAACCCCACGCCTCATATTTGGCAGCGGTGTCTTCGGCTGTCACTACGCCACACTCGGTAGAGAGTTGTATGTCGTTGGAATCGTAGAACATGATGATGTTGTCGAGCCCAAGAGCTCCGGCCAGTCGACCCACTCCCTGGGATATTTCTTCTTGCACGCCGCCGTCGGATATATATATATATATGGTGTGCTGCATCATCGTGCGACCGAGTTTCGTTTCGAGATATTTCTCAGCTATCGCAGCTCCTGCACCATAGGCATGGCCTTGCCCTAAGGGACCCGAGGTATTTTCGATGCCGCGGGTTATATCTCGTTCGGGATGGCCGGGCGTGGGCGAACCCCACTGACGGAAGTCTTTCAGTTCGTCGAGCGTAAACCGTCCTTGCAATGCTAAGGCCGAATAGAGCATGGGCGACATATGTCCCGGATCGAGAAAAAAGCGATCGCGTCCTTCCCAAGTGGGGTTTTCGGGATCATAAATCAGAAATTCGGAGAAGAGCACATTGATAAAGTCGGCTCCTCCCATGGCTCCGCCGGGATGTCCCGATTTTGCTTTTTCTACCATCGATGCCGCGAGGATTCGAATATTATCCGCAGCCAGGTTCATCAGTTTTTTGTCGTTCATTGTGCTTGGTTTTTAGTTGTTGAGGGATGTATCTATGGATTCTTTTCTCGTCATGGCAATGCTCAAGCCAACTGGGCATTGCTCATTTTATTGATTGGAATCGTTCAAAATTCGCTGGTGAAATGGAATCGGATGTGTTCGAAGTCCTGCTGAGCCATGCTTAGAACATAACCTGAGTCGGCCAAGAAGACATCTCGTCCTTCACGATCTTTCGCCATATACTGATATTTGCGTTTTTTGAAGTTGTCGAGTTCCTGTTGATTGTCCGATTCTATCCAGCAGGCTTTGTGGAGGTGTACGGGCTCCCAGCGACATTTGGCGTTATACTCGTTTTGCAAGCGGTATTCGATGACTTCAAACTGAAGTTGTCCTACAGTACCGATGATTTTCCGACCGTTGAACTGATTGACGAAAAGTTGTGCCACACCTTCATCCATAAGTTGCTCAATGCCTTTGTTGAGTTGTTTGGACTTCATCGGATCGTCGTTTTCGATGTATTTAAACATCTCGGGTGAGAAGGAAGGCAGTCCGCGGAAGTGAAGTTGTTCACCATCGGTGAGTGTGTCGCCGATTTTAAAAGTGCCGTTGTCGGGCAGACCAATGATGTCGCCAGGATAAGCCTCGTCGATGGTACTTTTCCGCTGGGCCATGAATTGTGTCGGACTGCTGAAGCGTAACGTCTTCCCCTGTCGCACGTGCAGGTAGGGTTGATTGCGTTCGAATCGCCCGGAACACACCTTACAGAAAGCGATGCAAGAGCGGTGATTGGGATCGATATTGGCGGTAATTTTGAAGATGAACCCCGTGAACTTCGTTTCCTCGGGCATTACAAGTCGTTCTTCAGCCTGAGTGGGACGTGGACTGGGGGCGATCTTTACGAAACAATTCAGCAATTCCTGAACGCCAAAGTTGTTCAGCGCGCTACCAAAGAACACGGGAGCCACCTGGGCCGTGCGATAGGTTTCAACATCAAACTCGGGATAAACACCTTCCACGAGTTCCAGATCTTCGCGCAATTTGGCAGCATCAGCCTCGCCAATATAATGGGATAGTGCAGCACTGTCTACACGCACCTCCACCTTCTCCGTCACTCGTTGCTTATCGGGTGTGAAAAGATCGAGCCGATCTTCATATATATTGAACACACCCTTGAATCGGGATCCTTGGTTAATGGGCCACGAGAGGGGGCGAACCTTAATTTGTAGCTCCTCCTCAAGTTCATCGAGTAGATCGAAAGGGTCGCGCCCCTCGCGGTCCATCTTATTGATAAAGATGATCACGGGCGTATTTCTCATTCGACACACCTCCATAAGTTTCCGAGTTTGCGTCTCGACACCTTTCGCTCCGTCCACCACAATGATGGCCGAGTCTACGGCTGTAAGTGTGCGGTAGGTATCTTCAGCAAAATCCTGGTGTCCCGGTGTATCGAGAATATTGACTTTGTAGCCTTCATAATCGAACTCCATCACCGAGGTAGAGACTGAGATACCGCGTTGTTTCTCGATATCCATCCAGTCAGACGTGGCTGTCTTCCTTATTTTATTGCTTTTCACAGCTCCTGCCACCTGAATCTGTCCGCCAAAGAGCAAGAATTTCTCGGTGAGTGTTGTCTTTCCCGCATCGGGGTGCGAAATGATGGCAAAGGTGCGTCTTCTTTCTATTTCGTTCATCATTTTGTTATTTTATACCCGTTGACAATGTCAATAGCAAAAACACTTCGCATTTTGTCATCCGGATATCAACTCTTTTCAGAGGGATTACATCTCGGCGAGACACTCGCACAAGGATTCTTCCCAATGAGGTATCTTAATACCGTAGGTGGTTTTAATCTTCGTTTTATCGAGCACGCTGTAGGCCGGACGCCGGGCGGGAGTAGGATATTCGGCCGTGTGCAACGGACTGACACGGCAGGTATTGATACCCGCAAGGCGGTGAATACTTTTGGCAAAGTCGAACCAACTGGCCACACCTTCATTCGAAAAGTGATAGACGCCTGCACGGATGCCAGCTTCTATCATTGTGAAGATAGCGCGGGCAAGGTCGCGGGCGTAAGTGGGCGTACCGATTTGATCGAAAATCACACCCAGTTCCTTCCGCTCACGTCCCAAGCGCAACATCGTTTTTACGAAGTTATTGCCAAACCGACTATAGAGCCAGGCCGTGCGAACAATGGCTGAACGAGAGCAAAACCGCTGTACAGCCAATTCACCGGCCAGCTTCGTATCGCCGTAAACGCTATTGGGACAGGGCGTGTCGGTCTCTATATAGGGTATGTGGTGAGTTCCATCGAAGACATAGTCTGTCGAAATCTGCACCATCCATCCATTTCTTTTGGCCACGGCTGCGGCCAAATAGGCAGGGGCTTCAGCGTTGAGGGCGGTGCAGAGCTGAGGATTGCTTTCGGCTTGGTCTACAGCAGTGTAGGCGGCACAGTTCACAATGCCGTCTATTTCATGGGTAGACACAAATTGTTCGACATCCGATTGACGGGTGATGTCAAGCTCGGAAACGTCGGTATTGAACCAACGGTGTTGCGTATTTTCAGTCTGCAACCGCTGCATTTCATTGCCCAGCTGTCCGTTGCAACCTGTTATCAAGATATTCATTGTACGTATATTTTTGTAGATGGATGGAAAGATGGGTTATTGATGCGACTTGCATGAAGAGAATCCGACGATCAAGACATCGGCGGTTCACTACTTCAATCGTCCTCAAAGTTCAATCCCTCGGTTTTATCTTTGAGATAATAGTCAGAGAGCATTCCAACAAACGTGGTGATTTCTTTGATGGCATGCGTCGTATCGGGAGTAACCGGCTGCCCCTTCAGCCGAAGCAACATCACACCATAGAGCGCATCCAGGCAAGTTTCTATCTCGCTTATCTCCTTACGGCCTTTGTTCCGTAGTTCCACAATGAAAGGCAGAACCTTATAATATTCGGCATTGTAGAAAGGGAATGTCGAACTTTGCAACAATCGGTTGTGCAGTTCGGTAAGATCTTGCACCAGAATTCGATTGATTTGCAGATGCCCTTTCTCTCGGCATCCCTCGCTGTTGATCATCCGGACGAGATTACCATACCAGTCGGTTAGTTCCTCTTTCTGTTCGTCGGTGTAGTCGAACCGCGAAACATACTCTTTCTTAATGCGTTGCAGCGAGCAGTCGTAAGCCCTGACAAGATCTTCCACCTGCCACATATATAAGAGGTATTCGGCAATACTTTTCTTTCTGAGTTCTTGAGCGATATACATATCTTTTAATGTTTTGTGGTCTGCCTCCGCAATAAAACGGTAAGAGAAACCGCCGCCGAGACCGTTTCTCTCTGTCAGTATTCGAAGGTGTAGAGATTGAAAACCGTACCGAGAAGGAATATCACCGAGAAGATGATCACGACACTGCCTATCACTTTATTAATAAGGATAATGCCTCCGTTGTCAAACTTTCCACGAATTTTATCGATCAACCACGTCAATCCAAACCACCACAGTAACGCTCCCAATACAATACCGAGGTATCCGCCAGCCATCAGCCAGGGCTTATTGGGAATGACAAAGGCAAACTGTGCAAACGTCGCCATAAAGAGAAAGATAATCAAAGGATTGGAAAACGTCACCAGGAAAGCCGTCACCCCATTATGCACCAACGTGCCTTTTCCCTTTCCGCTGAAGTGCACTTTCTTCGTGGGGTTCGACTTAAAACAATAGATCCCGAAAAGCATCAGCATCACACTGCCTAGTATTTTCAGTGCGAACAGCGTCTTCGGAGCCGTGATGAGATCCATGATAAAACTCATACCATAGCCCGTCACCAGTGCATAGATCATATCACTGACGGCAGCCCCCAATCCGGTAATGAATCCATACCACCTACCTTTGTTCAAAGTGCGCTGAACACAGAGCACACCGACAGGTCCCATTGGAGCCGAAGCGATAAGTCCAATGAGTATTCCCTTGAATACCAAATCTACGATATCTATATGAAAAGGAAATGGCATAACGTTTGCAAAATTGCGAAAAATCTGCGGATTGAGCAAATTTTCAACTTATTAAGTTTGGGTTATTCCATATTTTCAGTACCTTTGTCGACGCTTGTTTACGGCAGTTTGAGGACATTTTAAAAGCCAAACATCAGCTTTCTGAAGAGATATTTGCCCCAATCCGCCTCGACATCGACAGATAGCAGCGATTATTACTAACGAAATCATATATTAAAATGAACGGACAAACAGAACTGAAACCATACGTAATTGGTTTAGACCTGGGCGGAACAAATTCCATCTTCGGGATTGTAGACATCAGAGGTGAGATCAAAGCCACCACCGCCATCAAGACCCAAGCATACGATAATGTGGAAGACTATGTCAAAGCATCGCTCGATGCCCTGCACATCATCATCGATCAAGTGGGCGGTATCGGAACAATCAAGGCCATGGGTATCGGTGCTCCTAATGGGAACTACTACACCGGAACCATCGAATTTGCGCCCAACCTCGCCTGGGGACACGATAGTGTCATTCCCTTGGCCAAGATGTTCGAAGAGGGTTTGGGCATTCCCGTCGCCCTGACAAACGATGCTAACGCAGCCGCCATCGGCGAAATGGCTTACGGTGTGGCACGCGGCATGAAGAATTTTATGGTTATTACGCTCGGGACCGGCGTCGGTTCGGGTATCGTTGTCAACGGACAAGTGGTATATGGAAGCGACGGATTTGCCGGCGAATTAGGCCATGTCATCGTCGATAAAAACGGTCGCAGCTGCGGTTGTGGCAGACACGGTTGCCTCGAAACCTACTGTTCGGCCACGGGTGTGGCACGTTCGGCACGCGAGTTTCTCGAGAAAACCACTACCCCTTCTGTTCTACGCGAGATGAAGCCCGAAGACATTACCTCCTTCGAAGTATCGATGGCTGCAGAGAAGGGCGATAAACTAGCCCTTGATGTCTACGAATTCACTGGGCGCATGTTAGGCGAAGCATGTGCAAATTTTGCCGCATTCTCTTCTCCCGAGGCCTTTATCTTTTTCGGTGGACTCACCAAAGCGGGTAAACTCCTCATGGAACCACTCAAGAAAGCCTATGAAGAAAACGTCTTGAAGATTTATCAAAACAAGGCCAAGTTCCTGCTCAGTGCCTTGGAAGGGTCGTCGGCAGCAGTGCTTGGAGCCAGTGCTGTAGGTTGGGAACTATAATTCAGAACCCCTCAAAAAGATAGAAAAACGCCATGAGAAGCTCGTTTTCTCATGGCGTTTTTTACTTTCGTCTGCAATGCGAACGGGTAGACGACAAATGTTTTGCTTGCTTTAAATCACAATAGAAAAATCTTTTTCGTGCCCTCTACCCTTTACTTCGCACCAGAAGTTTCCCCCAAATGCTACCCAACAACAACACATCAACTCAAATAAAACCTATTTACAAATGAGAAAAAACTTTTTCACAGCAGTTATTTTCCTGCTACCCACGCTATTACAAGCACAAGAAAACAAGCTCTACGGAGAGCAATACATCAAAGCCATTGCCGACAACACCCGCCTGTATGTCTCCAAACGACCGGAGGTGAAAGACCGATTGTTCCGCTCGGAAGCCGTAGATAAAAAAATTGAGGAAGTTAAAAAACTATTGAAAAACAACCATTACCTGGCCTGGATGTTCGAAAACTGCTTTCCCAACACCTTAGAAACCACCGTACATTATAGAAAAACGAATGGCGAAGACGACACTTTCGTCTACACGGGAGATATTCCTGCCATGTGGCTTCGAGACTCAGGAGCACAAGTATTTCCCTACGTGCGCCTGGCCTCCAAAGATCCAAAACTCAAATCGATGCTCCGCGGAGTGATTTTGCGACAGTTGCGACAAATCAATATCGACCCATACGCCAACGCTTTTAACGACGGACCGACGGGAGAAGGACATCACACCGACAAAACCGACATGCAACCTGAGGTATTCGAGCGTAAATACGAAATCGACTCGCTCTGCTACCCCATCCGTTTGGCCTATCAATATTGGCTAGCCACAGGCGACGGCTCCATCTTTGGTCAACTGTGGCTGAACGCCATCCAAAAAATTCTCACCACTTTCAAAGAGCAACAACGCAAAGAGGGCCCTGGAAACTATCGCTTTGAACGCGAAACAACACGGCAAACCGAAACTCTGGGCGGCGACGGATATGGTTCGCCCGTACGACCGGTGGGACTCATCGCCTCCGCCTTTCGTCCTTCAGACGATGCCACAACGATGTTGTTCCTCATTCCCTCCAACTTCATGGCCGTATCATCGCTTCGTAAAGCCGCAGAAATTCTCTCAAAAGTGAACAACGACGAGGTTCTGAGCCAGCAATGTTCGGTCTTGGCCGACGAAGTGGCAGAGGCCTTGAAGCGATATGCCGTGGCAGACCATCCCAAATATGGAAAGATATACGCTTTCGAGGTAGACGGATACGGCGGAAGAACACTGATGGACGATGCCAACGTGCCCAGTCTGCTGGCCTTGGGATATATGGGCGATGTCCCCCTGAACGACCCTATCTATCAAAATACCCGCCGTTTTGTTTGGAGCGAAGACAATCCTTGGTTTTTCCGAGGTAAGGCAGGCGAAGGCATTGGTGGTCCGCACATCGGTGCCAATTATCCTTGGCAGATGAGCATCATGATGAAAGCCTTCACCGCCACCAACGACAAAGAGATTGAAAGTTGCATTCGCATGCTCATGCAGACCGACGGCAACACCGGCGTTATGCACGAATCGTTCAACAAAGACGATGCCGCCAACTACACTCGTGCCTGGTTTGCTTGGCCCAATACGCTCTTCGGCGAACTAATTCTCAAGCTCATAGACGACGGAAAGGCTCCCCTGCTCAACAGCATCCATGTAGACAAATAAGGAAGAATTGGCCATTGTGCATTCATGGCAAAGAGTAACTGTATTCAAAAAGAGAACCTATACGCACAATCTGCGTTATAGGTTCTCTTTTGTTGGTACCCCATTAGCTCAACTGGCCATTCTCTATGGCCAATTCTCAATAGAAAAATAGTAGAAACATGATAAGAAAGCCTTCTCAAAAAGTCCGTTAAATGATAGATACAGAGGCAGCAATGAAACAGGAATTCTATATTTAACATTTATTTACCATACATAAATAACTGACTAACAGATAGTTACAGAAAAGTTACAAGTAAAGATAAAAAAAGCCATAAAAAAGAGAACGGCATATGAGAAAAACCCTTACCTTTGCAGTGTTTTAATAAACAAAGATCGTTTTACAGATTTAAAAAGCAAAGAAAATGAAAAAATTAGTTTTGGCTTTCGTAGCTATCGCAGCAATCTCTTTCGCATCTTGCAAGGACAACAAAACCGCTCAGGGTGCAGGTGCTGACACCGCAGCTGTTGATACTGCAGCAGTAGACACTGCAGCAGCAGACACCGCCGCTGCTGATAGCGCAGCTCACATGTAATTTGAGCCGAAAGGAAAAATGAGAGAACAGCCGTTGAAGTTCTAACTTCAACGGCTTTTTTGTGCCTATCACTTCCATTCCTTCCCTCAACAAACTCCTTTTTAAGCAGAAGATTAAAACGCTGATACCCAAGAATTTACAAATACACCGCGCCATCTCTTAGCTTTTGCATCGCATTTCCTTAACTTTTGCACTCCATTTTCTTAGCTTTCGCAGGGCAAGAGCTAAGAGATGAGAAAGGAGTAGTAAGGAGGGAAGGAGTAAGGAGTATGTTCGTTCAATTCATCAACAACCTCATTGGGATTGATCTGTTGGTAGGACAGGGTTAGAAAGCGAAACCAGCTAAACCTGGCTTCTTTGAAGAAGAAGATGAAGAAGAATTTACTTCCTTGGAAGAAAAACCTTGGGGAGATGTGAGGTATTAAGACTTTCTCAGGAAGCAACCTCTCGCTTCCACATCTTATTGAATACGAATTCGGAATGAGTAACAACCATATAGAGTTGTTAACTTATCCCGAATTCGCATCTTTTTATCCTCTATCGAGAATGCATTTTATAAAAGAAACAAGAGCATTCTGGCCATAACGATTCCATCCTGTAAGAAGAACAGGGTAGAAAGAGGTTTGGATGGACACAAAAAAGACTGTAGATCATCTGACAACTCAGTCTATATGATCTACAGTCTTCAATCCAACGCTCTCCTACCCTACAGACTGACAGACTTATTTAGCAATAAGAACAGGCCGAGGAAGGAGACTATTTATACTCCGACCACGCCTTAATCTCGATGTCTTCGACACGCATGGTGGTAAAGGCAGTGATGAAAGCACTGGCCAAACGCGTGTTGGTGATAAGCGGGATATTGAGGTCGATAGCTGCACGGCGTATGCTGTAGCCGTTGGTAAGTTCGCGTGGAGTGAGGTCTTTGGGGATGTTCACCACCATGTCGATCTTCTTTTCACGCAACACGTCGAGCACTTTGGGTTCCATTCCCTCGTCGGTAGGCCAATACACGGTGGTGTTGGCAATGCCGTTCTCTGTTAGGAAGTGCGATGTGCCGCTAGTGGCATACAATTCGTAACCGTTGTTCACCAGTCGTTTGGCCGCATCTAGCATCTCGGCCTTTTGCTTTCCACCGCCAGTTGAGAGCAAAACGGTTTTCTTTGGGATGCGATGACCCACCGAAAGCATACTTGTAAGCAGGGCAGAATTGGTGTCGTCGCCCAAACAACCCACCTCGCCAGTGGATGCCATGTCGACGCCCAACACGGGGTCGGCCTTTTGTAGACGGTTAAATGAGAACTGCGAGGCCTTTATGCCCACGTAATCGAGGTCGAAAAGGTTTTTGTTAGGCTTCTCAACGGGTAGGCCAAGCATAACGCGTGTGGCCAAATCGATGAGGTTCAGCTTAAGCACTTTGCTTACAAAGGGGAACGAACGTGAGGCGCGCAAGTTGCATTCGATAACCAGCAGGTCGTTGTCGCGTGCCATAAACTGGATGTTAAACGGTCCCGAGATATGCAATTCCTTAGCAATCTGTCGGCTAACGCGCTTTATTCGGCGCACCGTTTCTATGTAAACCTTTTGTGGGGGGAACTGAATGGTGGCGTCGCCAGAGTGAACACCAGCAAACTCGATATGCTCGCTGATGGCGTAGGCTAGTATTTCACCGTCTTTGGCCACGGCATCCATCTCTATTTCTTTAGCGTGCTCGATGAATCGGCTCACCACTACGGGGTGGTCTTCGCTGACATTGGCGGCCAATTGCAGGAAGCGTTCAAGTTCTTCGCGGTTTGAACAAACATTCATAGCCGCACCCGACAGCACGTAAGAGGGGCGAACCAGCACGGGGAAGCCCACGCGATCGATGAATTCGTTAATCTTATCCATTGACGTCAACGCGCTCCACTCGGGTTGGTTGATGCCGTTTCGGGTGAGCATAGACGAGAACTTGGCGCGGTCTTCGGCGTTATCAATGTCTGTTGCCGATGTTCCAAGTATAGGCACGTGTTGCTCGTCGAGCTTCATTGCCAGGTTATTGGGTATCTGTCCACCTGTAGACACAATCACACCGTTGGGCGTTTCAAGGTCGATAACGTCCATCACGCGTTCGAATGTCAACTCGTCAAAGTACAGACGGTCGCACATGTCGTAGTCGGTAGACACCGTTTCGGGGTTATAGTTAATCATAACCGACCGATAACCCTCGCGTCGGATGGTGTTAAGGGCCTGCACACCGCACCAGTCGAACTCTACAGAAGAACCGATACGATAAGCACCAGAGCCGAGAACAACGATAGAACGACGGTCGTTGTCGAAGCGAATGTCGCTCGCTACACCCGAATAGGTGAGGTAAAGGTAGTTGGTTTGCGCGGGATATTCTGCTGCAAGCGTATCAATCTGCTTCACAACAGGCAGAATGCCATACGACTTTCGCAAGTTACGCACCACCAAAGAAGCCTTGTGCATGTTGCCCATCTCCTTTTCAAGACCCACTGCGCGGGCAATTTGGAAGTCGGTAAAGCCATACACCTTTGCCGTTCGCAACAATTCCTTATCCAATACGTTCACACTGGTGCATCGTTGCAAGGTCTCGTCGATGTCGATGATGTGCTTCAGTTTTTCCAAGAACCACTTGTCAATCTTCGTGAGCTCATGTATTTGGTCGATGGTATATCCCTTGTGCATGGCCTTTGAGATGATGAACACACGCTTGTCGGTGGGTTCGCGAAGGGCAGCATCAATGTCGTCAATCTTCAATTCCTTGTTCTCAACGAAGCCGTGCATGCCTTGGCCAATCATGCGCAATCCCTTCTGAATGGCCTCTTCAAAGTTTCGGCCGATGGCCATTACCTCGCCAACCGACTTCATCGACGAGCCTAATTCCTTGTCTACGCCGCGAAACTTACTCAAGTCCCAGCGTGGTATCTTGCAGACAACGTAGTCGAGTGCGGGCTCGAAAAAAGCGCTGGTGGTCTTTGTAACCGAGTTCTTCAGCTCAAAAAGGCCGTAGCCCATGCCCAACTTGGCTGCAACGAAAGCCAGCGGATAGCCTGTGGCCTTTGAAGCAAGGGCTGATGAACGACTAAGGCGAGCGTTCACTTCGATAACACGATAGTCTTCGCTCTTAGGGTCGAAGGCATATTGAACGTTGCATTCGCCAACGATTCCGATGTGACGGATAATCTTAATGGAGAGTGCACGTAGCTTGTGATATTCGCTATTGCTAAGCGTTTGCGATGGAGCAACAACGATACTTTCACCCGTATGGATACCAAGCGGGTCGAAATTCTCCATGTTGCAGACAGTAATGCAATTGTCGTATCGGTCGCGTACCACTTCGTATTCAATCTCTTTCCATCCCTTGAGACTTTTCTCTACCAGCACTTGTGAGGAGAACGAGAATGCTTTCTCAGCCAATTTGTTCAGTTCTTCCTCATTGTCGCAAAAGCCACTGCCCAGTCCGCCCAATGCGTAAGCAGCGCGCAAGATAACAGGATAGCCAAGATTAGCAGCAGCGCGACGTGCCTGTTCGATGGTGGAACATGCCTCGCTCTTGATCGTCTTGACGTTAATCTCATTCAGCTTTTCAACAAACAGCTCACGGTCTTCAGTGTCCATGATGGCTTGCACGGGCGTACCCAGCACTTTCACGCCATACTTTTCGAGCACACCACTTTGGTAAAGTTCCACACCGCAGTTAAGTGCCGTTTGTCCACCGAAGGCCAAGAGAATGCCGTCGGGGCGTTCTTTCTCGATAACCCTTTCAACGAAATAAGGCTGAACGGGTAGGAAATATATCTGGTCGGCTACGCCTTCAGAGGTTTGCACCGTGGCGATGTTGGGGTTGATAAGCACCGTTTGTACGCCCTCTTCACGTAGGGCTTTGAGCGCTTGCGAGCCAGAGTAGTCGAATTCACCCGCTTCGCCAATCTTCAATGCGCCGGAACCCAGCAGCAACACTTTCTTTATGCTTTCGTCTTTCATATTTCTAAGGGGTTTTATAGGGTGAGTTTTTCCACGAAAAGGTCGAACATAAACAGCGTATCGACCGGTCCTGAGCAGGCTTCAGGGTGGAATTGGGAAGTGAACCATGGGTTGGTGTTGTGGCGCACGCCTTCGTTACTGCCGTCGTTCATGTTTACGAACAACTCACTCCAATCCTTATCAAGCGTAGAAGCATCAACGGCATAACCGTGGTTTTGGCTCGTAATGTAGCATTTATCTGTGCCCACCATACGCACAGGTTGGTTGTGCGAGCGGTGTCCGTACTTTAATTTATAGATGTTAGCACCGCCTGCCTTGGCCATAAGCTGGTTGCCCATGCAAATTCCGCAGATGGGTTTGCGGCTCTTGCTCATTTGTTGGCGCAGTATGTTTACTGCATCTTGGCACAAATCGGGGTCGCCAGGGCCGTTTCCAAGGAAAAGTCCGTCGAATTCCATTCCAGTATAGTCGTAATTCCAAGGCACGCGCACTACTTCAAGACCACGTTCGATGAGGTTGCGAATGATGTTTGCCTTCACTCCGCAGTCTACCAACACAACGCGTTTTCCTGCCCCTTCGTTATAGCCAATTATCTCTTTGCAGCTAACACGGTCTACAAAGTTCACGCCTTCGTACTGCGCTTGGGGTATATTTTCAGGTTCGTCGTCGAAGATTATTTGGCCCATCATCACGCCATGTTCGCGCAAAACCTTGGTAAGCTCGCGTGTATCGATGCCCGTTATGCCAGATACATGTTCGCGTTTAAGCCATTCGGCCAAGCTTTCGTTAGCGTTCCAGTGGCTATATTGCTCGCTATAATCGCTCACAATGATGGCCGAGGCGTGTATATGGTCGCTCTCCATGAACGTGGGTAGCCCTTCGGGGCCAAAGGTGAAGGGTGGAACGCCGTAGTTGCCAACCAAGGGAAAGGTAAGCGTTACTAGCTGACCGGCATAAGAAGGGTCGGTAAGACTCTCAGGGTAGCCCATCATGGCCGTGTTAAAAACCACTTCGCCTGCCACAGGCGCATCGTAACCAAACGACTTGCCGTGGAATTTGGTACCGTCTTGCAGAACTAATGTTACGTTTCTCATTCTTTGAGGATTTTGAGGAGATTGGAGCTTCCCATATTTGGGAAGACTTGATTGTCATATTTTTTTCGATTCCCAAGTTTGGGAAAGGTTATTTTCTACTTTTTCGGGGTTTCCCATGTTTGGGAAAGCCTGATTGTTATATTTTTTTCGATTCCCAAGTTTGGGAAAGGTTGTTTTCTACTTTTTTCAGGTTTCCCATGTTTGGGAAAGCTTGATTGTCGTATTTTTTCGATTCCCAAGTTTGGGAAAGGTTGTTTTCTACTTTTTTCAGGTTTCCCATGTTTGGGAAAGCTTGATTGTCGTATTTTTTCGATTCCCAAGTTTGGGAAGCCCCATTTTCCCATTTTCATTCAAAAACGATGACGGGAAACTCGCCCTACTCATTTTTGTCGTTCGCGCTCGACGTAATTGACGAAGGCTTGGTTGCAGAGACGGGTTCCGCCGGGCGTGGGATAGTTGCCCGTGAAATACCAGTCGCCTTTGTGATGGGAAATGGCGCGATGCAGTCCTTCGATAGACTGGTAGACCAGTTCGATGGGCGTGGCAACGCCTTGCGGACGGAGCATCTCGACAATCTTCTCGTTGATTTCCTCCACGGTGAAAGGTTTGTAGAGGGCTCGCACACAGTTTTGCATCTCAGCGGCCGACTTCTTCAGTTCAGCTACACATTCTTTATATATATCGTCGATAAGGGTGTGCAAGCCACGCTCTTTGAGCAGCGCGACGGTGGCCCGGAACACGCAGAACTCTTCCAGTCGGGGCATGTCGATGCCGTAATAGTCGGGGTAGCGGATTTGGGGCGCGCTGCTTACAATGATGATTCGGCGGGGGTGCAGGCGATTGAGTATGCGGAGGATGCTACGTTGGAGGGTGGTGCCGCGCACGATGCTGTCGTCGATCACCACAAGGTTGTCTTCGCCGGGGCGGATGCTTTCGTAGGTGATGTCGTAGACATGCGAGGCGAGGTCGTTGCGTGAGTTGCCCTCGGCGATGAAGGTGCGTAGCTTGATGTCTTTCCAGGCCACTTTCTCCAGTCGGACGTCTTCCCGGAGAATGTCGGCGATCTCTTCTGCCGAGGGCGAGTGGCCCAGCTCCTGGATGCGGTGAGTTTGCTGCCGGCGGATGTATCGTTTGAACCCGTCGACCATCCCGTAGAACGCCACCTCGGCCGTATTGGGAATGAAAGACAGAACGGTGTGGCGCGTGTCGTAGTCGACAGCGCGGAGGATGGTGTCAGTAAGCTGCTCACCCAGTTTTTTTCGCTCGCGGTAGATGTCGGCATCCGACCCACGACTGAAGTAGATCCGTTCGAACGAACACGAGCTGTCGCCCCGCTGTTCGATGATGCGTTCGATGCGACAGTCGCCATTACGCCGGACGATGAGGGCAGTTCCAGGCTCGAGTTCCTTCACCTCGTCGCGCTCGATGGCGAAGGTCGTTTGCAGTACGGGTCGTTCGCTGGCCAAAGCAACCACCTCATCATTGCGATAATAGAAAGCCGGACGAATGCCCCAGGGGTCGCGCATGGAGAAGAATTCGCCGCTACCGGTGATGCCGCACACCACGTAGCCGCCGTCAAAGTGGGTCATCGTAGTCTTCAATACGTTGGCCACGTCGACGTGGTCTTCGATATATCGCGTGATGTCGGTGTCGGTCAACCCTTGCGCCTGCGCCGCTACAAAGTTGCGTTCCACCTCGCGGTCCAATCGGTGGCCCATCAATTCGAGCATGATGTAGCTGTCGCTGTAGATGCGCGGACTCTGTCCCTGCTGCGTGAGTCGATGAAAAATCTCCTCGATGTTGGTCATATTGAAGTTGCCACACAGACTGAGGTTCTTCGCCCGCCAGTTGTTGCGGCGCAAGAAAGGATGCACATAAGAGAGTCCGCTCTTTCCTGTGGTAGAATAGCGTAGATGTCCCATGTAGAGTCGCCCGGCAAAGGGCAGCGTGTGTTGAGCAAAGTCGGCATCGGCGAGCTCTTCCGCTCCCACCTTGGCAAACTCCCGCTGCACTCGTGCGAAGATTTCGGTGATGGCATTGCTACCCTCGGCCCGTTCGCGAAACATGTATTCGTGTCCAGGCTGCGTCTCGAGCTTCACGCAAGCCATGCCCGCAGCTTCCTGTCCGCGGTTGTGCTGCTTCTCCATCATCAGATAGAGTTTGTTGAGCCCGTACATCCACGTGCCGTATTTCTGTTGATAGTATTCCAGCGGCTTGAGCAATCTGATCATCGCCACACCGCACTCATGCTTCAAGGGTTCCATTCTAATGTTTTCGTATCGAGTTCTACCGGTTGAAAAATACTTATATAGGTGCTGCAAGCAGTATGAGTACAAGTTGAGGGATGCTGCAAAACATCCCTCAACACGTTTATCTCGTTAATCCCACAATCAAAGAAGCCAGCGACAATATCGAACTTGCCAAGCCCACCCAAATGCTTGTCGAGACCGATACCTGAGCACTATTGGCCTTGGCTGCGATGGGTTCGACGTAGACGATGTCGTTCTGCTGCAAATAATAGTAGGGCGAATTAATGAGGTTAGCATCCTTCAAGTTGAGTCGATGTACCGACTTGTGCCCGTCGGCATCCTCTCTGATGAGCATCACGTTGTCGCGTTTACCGTATAAGGTGAGGTCGCCAGCCTGTGCAATAGCCTCGATGATGCTCATCTTCTCTGTGGTGACGGGGATGACAGAAGAACTGTTCACTTCGCCCAACACCGTTACATGGAAGCTCGACATCCGCACCGTGACGATCGGTTTTTCGGTGGCTGAGAGATAAGAGGAGATTTTTTCTTTAATCAGGTCTTGGCATTGCTTTTTCGTCAGACCGGCTACATGCAGTTTGCCTACGATGGGGAACTCGATATTTCCGTCGTTATCCACAGCATAGTCTTGCAAATTGGATGCCGAATTGAGTTGTCCTCGTGTGCCCACAGTCCCGTTTACGGTGAGGTTAAAGGGAGCCGAAGCTGCTGGGTCGGTTGTAACGACAGTAATGGAGAGCTGATCTTTGGGCATGATTTTGGTGTCATGCTGCCCTTTAGATGCAGCCAAACTCAGGGTATCGATGTTCTGGAAATACACCACTCTCTTACTTCCTCCGCAGCTTCCCGTGAGCAACACGGCTGCCAACAAGATAAAAGGAATCAGTATCTTCTTCATCTTTTCTTTATCTAAAACGTAATCTGGATATTTTCAATCTATTGAAAAGTAACGTATGCCAAGGATTTCAAGCTTTGCTCAGGGTTCTCCAGTCGCGGCTTGCACTTGCAAAAGTACTGCTTATTTTTTGATTCCACAAATCTTTATCCGTTTTATTCCGGCCACCTTTACAAGGCAACAAATGGCAATAAGCCGTTGTTCTCCCGGGCAGAATGTGTTATCTTTGCGGCAATCAATCAAGATAACGATGCAAATTCAACCCATTGCCCATTTTCATTCGCCCTTTTCTTCTAAGTTCGGCATTCCTAAACAAAGCGGATTAGTAGAAGATTTGCGCGGAAAAATTGTCTTCGAACCTGCCTATCGCAGCAGAGATGCGCTACGCGGACTGGAGGGTTTCGATTTCATTTGGCTCATTTGGGCGTTCTCGGCCAACGTGCAGCCGACCAATAGCCTGGTGGTTCGCCCGCCATTGTTAGGCGGAAACGAGCGAGTGGGCGTGTTTGCTTCGCGTTCGCCTTTCCGACCGAATGGTTTAGGCTTGTCTTCCGTTCGGATTGAACGCATCGAGTGGCAGAGCATGCAGGGACCAGTGATTCACGTCCTGGGGGCCGATTTGATGAATGGGACGCCCATCTTCGACATCAAACCTTATCTATCCTATGCCGACAGTCATGTAGGAGTGCGATGCGGATTTGTGGATCGTCATGCGATTCGTCGGCTCGAGGTACGTTTCGAGGCAGATATGTCTCCCTACTTCACAGCAGAGGAGCAGGAAGTGCTGCGAGGCGTGCTGGAATTAGACCCTCGTCCACATTATCAAAGCAGTCCGACAAAGATCTACGGCATGCCTTTTCAAGGGGTAGACATCCGTTTCAGCGTTTCACAAGACGGCGTGCTCACCGTCACAGAAATCGTGGGCTGAAGGCCTAATTTCTACCGCACACGCAAGATAACGGCCTCAACCGAGCGTGTTTCCGTCTGGAAATCGGCCTGAAAACAAAGATTTTCAGCTTTTATTTTGTCCACGTTGGAATATCTTTATACCTTTGTGTTGCGAATTTTACTAACTTTATCAATCATCTTAATTCAAAAAGCGATGAAAATTTCTACACTTTTCGGAGGAGTTGCTCTCCTTATTTCGTCAGTGGCACAGGTACAGGCACAAACTTATTGTCAACCCTCGAAGACCAATCCGGCCAATTTTGCACATGCCGCAAGCCAGTCTTTCTATAGCTTAGTGGTAACGTCGGGCGGAACAACGCTGCTTTCTTACACCGATGGACCCTGCAAAAATGCTTACAACTGGTTGCAGGACGAACAGTCTTTTAAGACCGCACCGGGCGAGAAACTTCTTCTCGACGTGCGTTCGGGCATTTGGACGTGGGACATTCAGATAGGTTTCGACTGGGATGGCGATGGCAGTTTCGAAGACATTCAACGTGCTTTCTCCACGCCGGGTACAGCCATCACCGAGGCCACTTCATCTTGGAACCCCATCTACGCCTCGACCTATGCCGATACCAATTGGCGCAGAGCGCAACAGTCGAGCTTAGGTCATCGGGGCGTGGTGCAGCATCAATTCACCGTGAACGTACCTGCCGACGCAAAGGCCGGCAAGAGTAGGATGCGCATCCTGTGCGATGGCGACGGTTATGCAGGCGGACATGCTCCTGCGCTCGACATGTGCAATTCGGTGGGTTATGCCGGTTCGATGCACGACTTCGGCGTCGAAGTGACCGTAGTAAATGCTATCGACCACGTGAAAACTTCCGACACGGCAGCACAAACGGACGAGGTGTACACCCTGAGTGGCGTTCGGCTCAACACGCCTGTCAAAGACTTGCCCAAAGGCATCTACATTGTCAACGGTAAGAAAATTGTGAACCCATAATATGTTGTCCTGAATTTAAGAGATGTTTCGCATTGCATCGCTGTTGTGATGGCAGCAAGGCAATCATGTAGATTGAGACCAATCCCGGTGCCGCAAGAAGGCATCGGGATTTTTTCTTTTCATCGTTGAATTTACAAAAGTGAAAAGGCGACTTTTCAAAGTCGAAGAGCCGGATTTGCAGGAACGAAGAGACATCATTGCAAAAGCTAAGAGATCGAACTGCAAAAGCTAAGAAAACGCTCTCCATTCTCTTAGCTTTTACGGTGCGAAAGCTTAGCTTTTGCAAAAATAAAGTATGGAGACACGCGTGGGCTCTCCGCGGTGGAAAAATATTTTATGAAAGCATCAAATGAGACTCCGCGGTGGAAAAATATTTTATGAAAGCATCAAATGAAGCTCCGCGGTGGAAAAATAATTTATGAAAGCATCAAATGAAGCTCCGCGGTGGAAAAATATTTTATGAAAGCATCAAATGAGACTCCGCGGCGGAAAAATAATTTATGAAAGCATCAAATGAAGCTCCACGGCGGAAAAATAAATTATGAAAGCAGACCATTCGGTTGAATGGTTAGAATAAATGATCGGTGGAAGCACCTCCTAAGCTTTGAAAATAGAATTTCCCTCGATCATCAGTTCGTCCTCGTTCAGAAGATATTCCAGGGCATCAGTCAAGTCGTCTTTCCGAAGTGGCAGGGTATAGAGCTCTTCAAGGGAGTGATGTTGTCCGTCGGCCAGCAATCGAAGAATCAGTTCTTGGGCATGCGTGGCGGTCGCGTCAGTAGTTTTCTCGCTCGAACGAGCCAAACACACATCGCACTGTCCGCAGTCTTCCTCGCATTCTTCACCCAGATAGCGCAGCAATTGCCTACTGCGGCATATCGTTCCCTCGGAAATATAGGCCAGCATACTGGCGATGCGCTGAGATAATTGTTCTTTCCGATCTTCGTAAACCTCTTTGGGGATGACCACCCGCTCTCCGTCCACTCGGTTGCGCAGATAGGTAATGATGGGTGTTTTGCGCTGGGGGATGAATCGGATGATGTGCTGCTGGGCAAGATTCTTCAGTACGACGTACACCTGATGCGTGTTCAGACCAGCCTCCTGGGCTACGAGGGCTTCTTCGATGTAGACATAATCGCTGAACATGCCGCAGTAACAACGCAGAAGACTTGTGATGACGGCATCTTCTTGGGCCGGTCTATTCTCGAGTCGGTAGAGTTCGTCTCGCTCTAAGAGGAACTTCAATCGGGCTTTTCCGTCCGGGTCGGTATGATAATGCAGATAGCCCGAACGGTCTAAAAGGTGCAAAGCGGCGTTCACCTGTATGGGAAAGTGCTTAAAGGTGTGGCAAAACTTTTCGATGTCGAAGAGAAACGAGTGACCGGCACCACTGGCCACACCGATTTGATAGTAGTAGGCCAGATCTTCATACACACCTTTAATATATTCTTTGTCGGGAAAATGATGGGCCACTCGCTTGTTGAGCTTGCTCTTATCAACTTCTTCCCACAACAATACGGCATAAGCCTTCTGTCCATCTCGGCCTGCTCTGCCGGCTTCCTGGAAGTAGGCCTCAATCGAATCGGGACTATCTACATGCACCACCACGCGGACATCAGGTTTGTCGATTCCCATTCCGAAGGCATTCGTGGCCACCATGACGCGCACTTCATTCTGCTGCCACATGTTTTGTCGAAGATTTTTCACGGTCGGTTCTAATCCGGCGTGATAGAAAGTGGCAGGAATGTGGATGGAGTTGAGATAGTCGGAGATTTCCTTCGTCCGCCGTCTGCTGCGCACATAGACAATAGCCGACCCGCTAACGGCATTTAAGATTCGCCGCAGTTGTGCGCTCTTGTTAGACGTTTGACGCACGATGTAAGCCAAATTCTTGCGTCCGAAATCCATCCGAAACACATTCTCCACACGGAATTGCAATTTCCTCTGGATATCGCCTATCACCCTCGGCGTGGCTGTTGCTGTGAGAGCGAGCACGGCCACTTCGGGTTTGAGTTTGCGTATCTCGGCGATGGCAAGATAAGAAGGACGGAAATCGTAACCCCACTGACTGATGCAGTGAGCTTCATCCACCGTGATGAAACTCACTTTCATGTGTCGGAGTTTGATTTTAAAGAAATCGGAAGCGAGCCGTTCGGGCGAAACATAAAGCAGTTTCACGCCGCCGAAGATGCAGTTTTCAAGCGTTGCAACGATCTCGCTCCGCGACATACCCGAGTAGATGGCTGCGGCCCGAATGCCTTTCTGTCGCAAATGATCCACCTGATCTTTCATCAACGCAATGAGCGGCGTGATAACGATACACACGCCGCTCATCACCAGTGCCGGAACTTGAAACGTAATAGATTTTCCTCCGCCTGTCGGCATCAGTCCTAACGTGTCTCGCCCCTGCGCAATGCTTTCGATAATGTTTCGCTGAATACCGCGGAAATCGGGATAGCCCCAGTATTCACGCAATTTTTCTTTGAATCGATCGATCGCCATGTCTTTTTGATTCTCCTTCCGACAAACTACAGTCTCCAGCACGCCTCGGCATCTTCTGCCTCCGTGAGCCGGATGTCTTCTATCTGCAATTGTATTGCGTTGTGCCGGAAAACATTATCCTCTATCGTATAAGCGATATCAAAACTGCGCTTCGACTTGATGTAACGCGCCGATGCACTCTGTCCGAAAGCGATGCCGTTGACCACGTTGCTTGATTTCGAGTCGATCAACTCGAGTTTGATATGCTCCTGCTCGCGTCCCACCACCTTGCTCGTTCCGTAATCGTAAACGCCCGTCGTACAGAATCGGGGCTTTTGATTGCCGGGCCCGAAAGGCGCGAATTTCTTCAAATCATGATGCAGTTTCTTGGTGATGTCCTTGAAATCGAGTAGCTCGTCGATATGCAACGTCGCTTCGGTCTGTTCGGGCATGATATGGCTATCTACATAGTTGTGGAATCGTTCGAGAAACACCGGAATGTCACTCCATCTCATCGTAAGTCCTGCAGCATAGGTATGTCCGCCGAAGTTGATCAGCAAATCGCGACAACTTTTAATGGCGGCATAGATGTCAAAGCCCATTACACTGCGTGCCGACCCTGTGGCAAACTCGCCGTCGCGGGTGATCACCACCGTCGGTCGAAAATAAATCTCCGTTAGTCGGGAAGCAACGATACCGATAACGCCCTTCTTCCAATTCTCATCATAGAGCACAATACTCGAGCGGTGCTTCTGACTCTCGAGCCGGGCTACAATCGAATTCGCTTCCTCGGTCATCTGTTTGTCGATATCCTTTCGTTGCTCGTTATACTCATCAATGTGTTTGGCATTTTGCAGTGCCACATTATAGTCCTTCTCCACGAGCAAGTCTACACTCTTCTTACCATTTTCCATCCTACCCGAAGCGTTGATCCGCGGCCCAATTTTAAAGACAATGTCGCTCATCGACAGGTCCCGCTCAGCCAGTCCACAGATGTCGATAATCGCCTTCAGTCCGATGCTCGGGTTTTGGTTCAGCTGTTTGAGTCCGTGATAAGCCAAGATGCGGTTTTCTTCTACTACCGGAACGATGTCCGCCGCAATGCTCACGGCGCAGAGGTCGAGCAGCGGAATAAGCCTCGAAAAAGGAATTCCATTATTTTTGGCAAACGCCTGCATCAACTTGAAGCCCACGCCGCAACCGCAGAGATGCTTAAACGGATAGCTATCATCGGCTCTTTTCGGGTTAAGCACGGCCACGGCGGGCGGCATTACCTCGTCTGGCACATGATGATCGCAGATAATAAAATCGATGCCTAACGATTTGGCATATCCTATTTCCTCCACAGCCTTGATACCACAGTCGAGAATAATAATCAGCTTCACCCCTGCCTGGTGTGCATAGTCGATGCCCTTCTTGCTCACCCCGTACCCTTCTTCGTAGCGATTGGGGATGTAATACTCAATATTCGAATAGAATTGTTGCAGAAATCGATAAACCAACGCTACCGCTGTGCATCCGTCCACGTCGTAATCTCCATAGATCAGGATGCGCTCCTTGCGTCCCATAGCATCATTAAGCCTATCCACAGCCACATCCATATCTTTCATCAAGAAAGGGTTGAGAATATCGTTGAGCTGTGGACGGAAGAACCGTTTAGCCGCACTCTCTGTAGTGATGCCTCTGCGAATGAGCACTCTCCCCAGCACAGCACTCATATTGAGTTTCTCGCTCAGTTCTTCGCCAGCCTGTTCTTCAGCCAGTGTAGGCAGTTCGTATTTCCATTTAAAGTGCATGATTTTCTTTTTAATTCTTCACCCTGCGGAGAGGTCTCCCTCCTTCTTAACAAGGTTTCTTTGGCGTGTAAAATTACGAATATCTTATGAAAAACCGACACACAGAAGCCTAAAATTGATCCCTCACCTTCCGTTTCCTCCTTTTCCATATAACATCTACAAGCTATCACAATGTCGAGGGTTTTCTGTCGAAGACGTATGCAGAACGACGGAGTGCAAAATTCAGCGGATCGTTAATCCTCACACTGTGCAGGGGTAGGAAATCGCTCGAATTTTGTGAACAATTAAAATAAACAAGACATCAGTCTTCATTCCTAAAAATCTTCATTCCTTTCACTCCTTCACATCTTTCACTTCTAAAAAATGCCTCTGCTTCTCACAATCTTTCGCCGAATAATCGTCGCATTCATTACCGTGACCAGCAGAAAAAGAGCTAATCCCACGAGAATCGCAGGAGCGGCAGAGCCTTGCGGAAGGTCGGGAAAGAGTGTCTCGAGGAGATGAATGTAGCGAGTGCGGACAAGGAGCAGAATCAGAAGACTAAGCAGCAGAACAGTTAGATTGAGTCCGACCGATAGTAGTTGATAAGGCAAAGCCACACGAGCAGGACTGTAGCCCAGCAGCAAAAGCGTCTTGAGCTTCGAAGCGTTCTTCTCTACCAACAGATAAATGCTGAGTAGCAGGACGTAGAAGCTGAGAACGGAGATGATGCCGCCCACCGTCATGACCATCGAAACGATGAGCCTGAGAAAATGAGACGTCTTTTCGGCATCGAGATTGGGATCTTCCAGGTCATAACCGTGAGTGTCGAGATAGGCCGAGATTCGCTCGTCGGCCGGATTGCGAGGCTCGAAGATGAGGCGGAGCGGTTCCGTCGGTGCACCGGTGGAGAAGCGGCGGTTGCTCCAATCCATGAACGCCTGCGGCACAAGGATAGTATTGAGCTTAGAAGAGAAACCGATAACGCGACCGCGGAACTGCCCCGTTTCTTTGTCGCCGCGGATGAAGATGCGGAAATCAATGAGCGAAACGAGACCTTCGCTAATTTTAGGCAGCGAGTGGCTCTGGGCAAAACCGAAGTTGTACATTGTTATATAGCTGCGAGGCAGAATGACGGGCACCTCGCTACTGCCAGGCGTGTAGTGCCAAACAGAGGGAGAAGCGTCGACGAAGTCATCGGGTAGACTCTCGAAGAAGAGTTCGGAGTTGAGAATCCTTGTGCCATTGACCCACATCGAGGCCTCGGTCTGGTAGGCAGCAGAGGTAAAATGGCCCATCCTACCTACGAAGGGTTGTGCACAGAGGCTATCCTCCTCCTCAATCGCGAATCCCGAGGAGGGAGAGGCCGACGCACCAGCGAGGCCTATTTTCTTGCTCACCACAAGATAATCAGCCTTCATAAAGCTGTCGGCCGAGGTGAATACGGGTACGACATCGCAATAAAACTGCCAACCCAACAGCACGATAGCCGTGCCGAAAAGATTGGCGAAGAAAAAGCCTGTCAACTGAGGCAGACTGATGTGCTGACGAAGCAGCTTCCAAAGCAATTTCATAGTTTCAGCGTTTTTTCGTAAGGCAAGGGCAAATGTTTACCGATGCTCGTAGCAATGAGGCCAGCTCCCTGGGTACGAACTTCGGTCAGCAGAAGGTGGGCCATGAGGCGGGCGTTGTGATCGTCGAGATGACTAATGGGTTCGTCGGCGATGAGGAAGTCGAAGGGCTGCACCAAGGCGCGCAACAAGGCTACGCGTTGCTGCTGACCGTAAGACATCCGAGAGACGAGCGTCTCTGCTTTGTCAGCGATACCGAGCTGCTCGAACCAAAGGAGAATCTCCCGACGCGACTTCCGGCGCGTGAGTCGGTTCTTGATTTCTACGTTCTCCATGGCGGTGAGCTCGGGAAAGAGGCGCAGTTCTTGAAACAAATGCGCCACATGCAAGGTGCGAATCGTCGTCCAATCTTTCATTCGGAATTGGCGGATGTCGGTCTCATCGAATCGAATGCTACCGGCATAGTCGTTGCGATAGCCCATGAGATAACTGCAAAAAGTGCTCTTTCCCTTTCCGCTCTCAGCCTCGAGGAGATAGAGACGGCCTTTCTCAAAGACCACATCGCGTTGCCAGAGTTCGGAATTCAGATGGGCTACCGACGCAAATACCTGTGGCAGGACATGATGAAGGTGTATCTTGTTCATTTTTATCGGATACTGTAAACGATGGTCTGTGTGTGCCCCAAGACGGGTTTGAGGAAATGGAAGAAGCCGAATGCGCTACCCGGATCGGCAGGAATGTTCGGGAGACGAACGACGACGGCAAGTCGTTTACCCCGAATCTCAGTCTGCACCGCTTCCGGAAGCGGGTCGACTACAGAAGGCGTCGACTTCGTTATCGCCTTCACCGAGAGATTCACTCCCTTTTTCTGCCACGCGGGCAGGAGGAAAAGCAAATCTCCATCCGTGCGCATAAGAAGGCTGTCGATGCCGGTGGTGGCATCTAAGCCCATCATCAAGGCGGAGAGTTCGCGGTGGCGGCGCAGGGCAGAATGTAAAGCAGCTCCGCGAACGTTGACGAAGAGACCCATCAATGCCTGGTTCGGCATCCTTGCAGGGGCTTCTTTGCCAATGGGACGATAGAGCGAGGGAACCGATTGCAGGACTTTGGCTGCGTTTTCGTCTGTGCCGCAGAGCCGACTCTCCACGCTAAGCACATCGCCACGAGTGCGCAGCGTAGCGGTGAGCAGCAGTTGCGAGGGATCAAGGCTCTCAGGAAGACCGAGCCGATAGGGTTGTGCGATGCTGGGGGGAAGGGCACTGAGCCGAGCTGCCAAAGCTATGGGAGCGTTGATGGTATCGAGTTGACCGAAGAGTGGCATATCCTTGATACTTCGCCCATCGCCGGTCTCGAGCCAACCGGCCATTCGTCGTTGCAGATCAGACTGTGAAAGAGCAGGAACCGGCCCTGCCACGAGCACTGCTTCGCTGCTGAATCCTACGGCCCAAAGACTTCCAACGACGTAAAACTCTGCCTCGCGCCGCGTTCTGCTCTTGGTGCAGAAGCCCCGTTGCACGAGCGAGTCGAGCGTTTGCCGCAGTCGATCTGCATCGCTCACCCGAGCACAGAGACCCATATTCCCGTCGTTCGTAACAAAAAGATAAATCTTACTGGAAAAGTCGATGCCACACTGTGCTACATCTTTCGTTCGAAGCCAATCCTGAAGCAACGGCTTCAGATCCAGTCCGTCTTGCCGGGTGGCATCGATGGCGATGAGCGTGTGACTGTTTTTAGGAATAGCATCGACGTAATCGGTCTTGGAGCATGAAGACAAAACCAAAGCTATCCATACAAATATGCCTACAATCTTTTTGATCATTCTTTTTTCTTTCGCGTTTGTTCTTCGCGCCGGCGCGAAGGCCTATCTTCTTTCTCTTCTATGCTTCGCACCGGCGCGAAGACTCATTTTTCTTGTTTTCTACGTTTCGCGCCAGAGCGAAAGCCTGTTCTTTTCCTATTTTGTTCTTCGCGCAGAAGCGAAAGCTTGTTTTCTTCCTATTCTACGTTTCGCGCCGGCGCGAAGGCCTATTGTTCTTATTTTCTGCGTTTCGCGCCAGAGCGAAGCTTATTTTCTCCGTGCCAGTTGTGCCATCATCACGGCGGAGAGGGCAGCCGTTTCGGTGCGAAGTCGACTCGAACCCAACGTAACGGACTCGAATCCGCATTCGATAGCCTCGTTGACCTCGGATCGTGAGAAGTCTCCCTCGGGACCGATGAGCAGCGTCACGTCTGTCCCTTCGTCAGCGCGGGCGAGCCGGGTGAAGAGATCTTGCCGCGCCACTTCGTCGTAGCAATGGGCGATGAACCGGCTACCGACATGTGCACGGCGAAGGAATTGGGAAAAGCTCTCCATGCCGTTCACCTGTGGCTTCCAGGCTTTTCTACTTTGTTTCATGGCCGAGATGACGATACGTTCGATGCGGTCGGTTTTGAGTTGATGGCGTTCGGAGAAAGCGCAGTCGAGAAAAGAGAACTCGTCTACACCTATTTCGGTAGCTTTTTCCACCATCCATTCCACGCGATCGGCCATCTTCGTAGGAGCCATTGCCAGGTGGATATGTCCGTTCCAAGACTTCTGTTGCGGCCGCTGTTCTTCGATTTCATACCGGCATCTGCCTTTCGACACAAGCGTGAGGCAAGCCCGATAGAAGCTACCCCGTCCGTCGATGAGATGGATTTCGTCGCCACTCTCCAGTCGCAACACTCTGGCGGCATGCACGGCCTCGTCGGCGGGCAACTCTCCCGAAAGCGGTTCGGGGGCATAGAAAAAGCGAATCTCTTTCATTTCTATCTCACCTCGTCTCTCTTGGGCCTGAAAATCAGGGCGAAGGCCACGCCCACCACCAGGGCATATCCGGCAAAGATGTACCAACAAGTCTGCCAGTCGGTTGTTCCCCCAGAGCTATAGCGGTTCACCACGGCCTGTGCGCCGAGCGTTCCAAGGGTTGCACCCACACCGTTGGTCATCAGCATGAAGAGCCCTTGCGCGCTGGAGCGCATCTGCACGTCGGTGGAACGGTCGACGAAAAGCGAACCGGAGATATTGAAAAAGTCGAACGCCACGCCATAGACCAACATCGACAGCACAAAGAGCCATACGCCGTTGCCGGGATTACCCAGACCGAACAGTCCGAAACGCAACACCCAAGCGAACATCGCAATGAGCATCACGTTCTTGATGCCATAGCGTTTCATGAAGAAAGGGATGAGCAGAATACAACACGTCTCGCTGATTTGCGAAAGCGAAATCAAAATATTGGCGTGTTGAACGCCGAAGGTATCGGCATATTCGGGGATGTTTTCAAAGCTCGTGATAAAGGGATTGGCAAAGCCGTTGGTGATTTGCAGACTCACGCCCAGCAGCATCGAGAAGAAGAAGAAGATAGCCATCTTCCGCTCTTTGAGGAGTGAAAAGGCCCGTAAACCCAACTGTTCGCTCAGACTTCTCCGACTGTCTGCCTGCGCCGTTGGACAGGCGGGAAGCGTAAAAGTATAGAGAAACAACAACACGCTGCACACACCCGAGACGACAAACTGCTTTTCGTTGGGTTGGAATCCCATCAAGTCGACCAACCACATCATGCAGATAAAGCCAATCGTTCCGAAGACGCGAATAGGCGGAAAATCCTTCACCGTGTCCATTCCTGCCTGCGAGAGCGCGGTGTAAGCCACCGAATTGCTCAACGCCAACGTGGGCATGTAGAAGGCTACGCTCAAACTGTAGAGCGGAAAAATCCGTTGCGCGTCGGCAATAGCTTCCGTTCCACCTGCTCCCATCGCCCGAAATCCATAGTAGGCCGTGGCAAACATGAAACCGGCCGCCACCAAATGGCACAATCCAAGCAAACGTTGCGCAGGAATCCAACGGTCGGCAACAATGCCCATAAGGGCCGGCATAAAGATAGAAACAACCCCCTGCATGGCGTAAAACCAACCGATCTGGTCGGCCATCCCCATTTTTACGAGATAGGTTCCCATAGAAGTGAGATAGGCTCCCCAAACGGCGAATTCGAGGAAGTTCATCAACGATAAGCGTATTTTCAGATTCATGATTTTAATTATTTGCCACAAAGTTACTTATTATAATCGAAACCCGAATCAAGGTGGTCGGCTTTTTCTACCGACCACAAGGCGGAACGGCCTGCCTACTCCTCGTTTCGCCGTCTCTTCCTGTCCCCAAACGTGGGAGAGAAAATCCTCTCTGCGCCTCCCAAATGCCTCTGTCGAAAAATCGCTCTCCCTGCGTCTCTCCACCAAAGGAAAACCTCTTGGAAGCATCTCTCTATCTGCCTGAACATCAAGAGTTCGCCACTTCGCTTCTTACTCCTTTTCTCCTTACTACTCATTCTCTTAGCTTTTGCTCTGCGTTTGCTTAGCTTTTGGCATGCATTTTCTTAGTTTTTAGGATGCAAAAGCTAAGGTTTTGAAAAGAGAGCCGTATCTTTGCATCATCCTCGTCCCCAACCTCTACCGTCAGAACTCCATACAAGTCCACTCGCTCCGCACTTTCCGATCCACAACTTTCCCGTCGAAATACAAAACAACAGCCATCCCTATCTACTTCAAAAAATGAAAGACTTTGCAGCCATTGATTTCGAAACCGCCAACTACGAGCGCAGCAGCATCTGCTCCGTAGGACTGGTCGTCGTTCGGAACGGCCTCGTTGCCGACACGTTCTACTCGCTTATTCTGCCCGAACCCAATTATTATACCTACCGCTGCACCCAGATTCACGGACTCACACAGGCCGATACAGCCTCCGCACCCGTGTTCTGCGAGGTATGGCGACAGATAGAACCCCTCATCAAGGGTCTGCCGCTCGTGGCGCACAACAGTCGGTTCGACGAGAGTTGTCTGCGCGCCGCGTTCCGTGTCTATCAGATGGATGACCCTGCTTACCCCTTCTTCGACACCCTCGCCGCCGCCCGTCGTGCTCTCCCCCATCTGCCTAATCATCAACTTCACACCGTTGCCGCCGCTTGCGGCTATCAGTTGGCCCACCATCACCACGCGCTGGCCGACGCAGAAGCCTGCGCCGCCATTGCATTGGAGATATTATAATCGAACGGCTTTGTAAAAAATCCTAAGAAGAGCCTATCTATGGCGAACAACTTGAATATCAACCTTCTTTACAACAATCTTCCAACACAATGAAATATATCAACGAAACCATCCGTCGGCGCGACCGTCTCCTGGACGAAGAGCGCGCCATCCAACTTCTGCAAACCGCCGAATACGGCATTCTCTCGATGATTGACGAAGACGGAATGCCCTATGCCATCCCCGTGAACCACGTTTGGAATGGGCGCGACAGCATCTATATCCACTGTGCTCCCGAGGGAAAAAAGCTGCGGGCCATCGCCCATTGCCCCAACGTAACGTTCTGCATCGTGGGCCGGGTGAACCTGTTGCCCGGCAAATTCACCACCGAGTATGAGAGCGTTCTTTTCTTTGGTAAGGCCCACACTTCACTCCCCGAGGAGGAACGCATGAACGCCCTGCACCTGCTCATCGACAAACTCTCGCCCAACTTCAAAGCTCTCGGCGACCAATACGCCCGAAAGTCGTTCCACCGCACCGAAATCATCCGCGTCGACTTCACCGCTTTCTCGGGCAAACAAAAACGTCTACCAAGTCCTTAACCCCCAGCCTTCCCTCTTCAGTCTCTCGCTTTCATGCCTTCAAAAGAAGGGGGGAGAAAAGACGCTTCGTGCTTCTTTTCTCCCCCCCTTTGCTTTTCTCGGCAGAAAACAGCGGTTATGGTGTTCCGCCTTTCTTTTTCTTCTCTTTCTTTTCTACCATCGAGGCCACTTTCTTAAACTCCAGTTTGTTGGCCAACACGCGGTTGCGAGCACCATGCGACCCAGCTTTCTCCGTTTCGGGTTGAAACAGGATGCGGGTGTTCTTCACATTTTTCGCCACATCAAAGTCTTTCTCCGTAGCAGCCGGCAACGTACTTACCGCCACTTTCAGCGCGCCCAGTCCGTCGAGTTTCACCCGATAGCCATCCGACAACAGATCGCTCACCACCTCGGCCGTCTCGGTAAGCACGGCCAGCACGTCGCTCTTTTTCGAGCCCGAGTTGCGCTGAACAATTTCTGCAATGTCGTTCAAGTCTTTCGTTCCCACGGTTTTGGCCCGGGCATACCATTGGCCTTTAAACTTACTGTTCTTGCGATTGTCTTGATACAATACTAAGAATATGGACATAATCTTTAAAATTTAAGGGTTGATAAATGGATTGATAAACTCTAATATATCGATCGGAACGAAAGCCGCTCTTTAAGTTCTGCCCCATCGAAAAGCCTTTTTTGCCGTTCGAGAAACGCACCGTGCCTCGGCCCTTGGCGCTCTTCTTTTCGACGAGAAACAGTCTTTCAACATCGTCTTTCTAATCCGTTGATATTCAATGTGCTACAAATGGGTTTTCAAAACACGGTCTTTTGACGGTCAAAAGACCGTGTTTTGACTTTCAATAAGCCATGTTTTGACCCTCAAAAGACCATCTTTTGAAAATCAAGAAGCCATCTCCCGTTTTTTGTGGGTCGATATTGCTATCGCCCCACACGGATGTTTCACTCTTCTGCCCATGGCGAATAATTCGTCATCGAGGCCGGTCGACTCATACCAAATGCCGAGTCTTCGTCCTCGAATTCCTCTTCAAAATAGCCGCCTTTAGCATCGCCACCGCCACTGGACGACCCATTGTTGACGGGCAGCGAAATAGTTTCTAACAGGTTTTCCGGCTGCATCGGGATCACTTTTATCCGCGGTGTGCTATAGATTTCTTTTACTCTCATCATTCTTAGGGTTAGAATTTATAAAACTTCTTGCCATTCTTCACATATATTTCGCCGCTGGGCAGCGCATCGATGTCCGTGCCCATCAGTTTGCCATCAAGTGTATAAATGGGGCTGTCGCCTTGCTCCACTTCGTTTTCCACGGCTGTGTCGATACCCGTTGTAGAGTCTTCATCGTCCAGCACAATAGCAAATCCTTTTGCAGGTGCAGCCCCGGTGGTGCGCATATAGGCACGGAACGAATGGATATAGCCGTTAGGATTGTCGGTGCGGATGGGTCGCCACTCATTGTTAATCAGATTATACGCTTTCATACCCGCTGCCGTGGCATTATCGATATTCTCGGTTGTCCCGCCGAAATAGAATCCTTGCCCATTCACATCTTGCACTTCGGTAGAGGCGATACTCGGCGTTACGGGCACTTGCACGTTCACGTCCATTCCAAATTGTTTGCTTGTAGATCCATCAGTAATCCTTATCAAATAGGGCTTATTGGCCTGGAGTTGTGTTCCGCCGTCGCCTATAGAAACAAAACGGAAGTGAGTAATCCCTCCATGTACGGTTTTTGCTTGTAAGGTATAAGCGCGCATACCATCGGGAAGCGTAGCGGGATAGGGTAAATAGAGCGTTTGGCAAATTGCATTATAAAACCCCCTGTCATAAGTGGCAGTGGCTGCAGTGAAAGGGTATTGTATGGGGTACTCGCACCCGTCATTGTGGTTACCTGAGCCATCATATACCCTAAACTTATTACAAAGATTTCCTCTCACAATGTTTATATCGTCAGGATTGATTGATGCTGTGGATGGTAGATATACCATAGTGGAAACAGAGGTTCCCAAATTATTATAACTCGCAATAAAACCTGGTGGAAAGTTTACTCCTACCATGTCGACATACGCTAAATAAGTACCTGAAAGACTGTTTTTTTCAATATTAATCAAGTTTGTTCCATTCTCAAACTTTATTGCTTTCAAGTTTGTGCCGGTTGTATTCGCGAAAGCATACTCGCCGAGGCTTGTAAGCGTTTTCGGTAATTCTAATACTCCTTCTAAGCCTGTGCATCCGCTAAAGGCCCAGTCACCAATCATGGTTATCTTGGGTAGTGACATCATAGTAAGCCCCTTGCAGTTAGAAAATGCCTGTTCCCCTATGGACATCGCTTTTGGCAATTCCAGTTTGCCGGTTAAGCCCATGCAGTTTATAAATGCGTAATTACCAATGGTGGTAACATTAGGTAAATACAGTGTACCGGTCATTTTTTTACATTGAGAAAATGCGTTTTTACCAATAGTTGTAACCGATGTGGGAATACTAAGTGTAGTTGCCTCCCCATAATTGGAAAAGGCATTGTCATTTATTTTTGTTACCGTGTAATGAGTTCCGCCATGCACAATATCATTGGGAATATTAAGTGCACTCGAAAAGACTGTTTTCCCTAACACCTCACCTGTAATAGTTGCTGTCTTTGGCGAACCTTCTAATTTGTACTTCCACGTCACGCCATTGGCGGTATAAGTTCCGGATTGCGTCCAGGCCTGGTTGGCAAACAGGATGCAAAGAAATAAAAGGAGGAAAATCTTTTTCGTCATAACTTGTCTTGATTTTAAATGAAACTTTATAAAACTCTATTTTTTAATGTTTGCTATCAGAGGGAATCGAGGCTTTGCTCTCGATATTTTTGAGAAACACGGTGAGGGGCAGCCACACCAAAAAGCCTGCAAGGAGATTCGCAGAGAATCCCTTTGCAGGCTATGGTTGCGCTCGCTTCACGCGCGCGTAGGAAAAAGCAAAAAAGTGTTACACCACTAATAGGTGCACATATTGTGTGTGTGTGTGTGTGTGTGTGTGTGTGTGTGTGTGTGTGTGTGTGTGTGTGTGTGTGTGTGTGTGTTAGCAAATTATTTGGAACTACCAAATAATTGAGGAATAAATTTGCAGAGAAATTCATTTTTCTCTGCAAGGGCTGCTGCTGATATGTCACACGACTTTGTTTCACGGCGGCAAAGGTAATACTTCTTTTGGAAATAGGCAAGCAAAGGGATGCGAATTTATTCCTGCCGCACTCTTAGAATGATGCTCGTGGCACCGATGGTGAAGAGGGAACCGTCATTGAGCAGGCGACGTTCGCGATGGCCAAGAATCTCGTTATCTACAAAAGTACCGGTATAACTGGGCCCGTCGCTTAAGACATATTTAAGCCGTCCGTTCTTATCGCGGCTCACCTCGATGGTGCAATGAGTGATGTCGATACTGGGATCGTTGGTCTCGATGGGGCAGTTGACACCGCTATTTTTCATGTAACGCCCGATGACATTACGCCCCATGCGCAGGGGCAGCACCTGTTTGTAGTGGAATACGTTCTCGATGACGGTCAGTGTGCCGCAATTGTCGGCGGCGCATTCTGCCTCGGGGTTTTCTTCTTTGCGCCTGTTGTGCAGTTTGGAGACGCCGATGCGAATGCCAAACTCCTTGCCACAGTCGGGACATTGGAAAAAGAGCGACTGCCCTTCTTCGTATCGGGTTTCATCAAAAGTGATGTAATGATTGCACTTCGGGCATCTCACGCGCTTCATAAGCCAATGGGTCTTAAAGGGAACAGACGAGATTAACGAACGTGCATCACCCAACAGTCTTTCAAGTCTTCGTCTGAACGTAGACGAAGAAAAGCACTGTCGGCCTCGTGCTTGGTGGCATAATGCCCGTAAATCACTTTGACGCTCTTACCTCGGAGCAACACTTCCGCCTCGCGATGACCTTTGTCTTGGAGCGATTGAGCGAAGAGTTGTGCGTTTCGTCGCGTAATTTTGCTGGCCAGCACCAAACAGAAGAAAGATCTACTGCTATCCGTTGCCTGCACCACGGCCTTTGTTGCGACAGTTTTTCCTTGGGGACGAACCTTTGCTTTGTGATCGATTCGGATGTTGGACACGCTTTCATGGCCCAGCACCATCTCCTTCGGCAGAACGTGCATCAGCAATCCGGTGTCTACCATGCTTTGTCTCATGTTTCCGTTTCCACCGTCGGTCACCACCGATGGGAAGAGAAAGAGCACCAAAACGGCAATGCAGGCGGCCACCGCGTTGCGAAGCCAACTGACGGGAATCACCAGATGTTCTTTCGTTTGAGCCTCTGCGACCTCTGTCGAGGGTGTGTCCTGCACCTCGGCCATTTCCTTTCCGGCAGGGCGAAGAGACTTTTGCAGAGCGGGCATTTCTTCCGATTCCGTGGTCTCGCACTGGATATACGGTCGCATTTCCAACGAGTTGAGACCATATAGCTCGGGTGTAAGAATGCCAGCCTCGCAGGGTTCGAAAGTATAGTTATCGTCATCGCCATAGAAGAGAACGCCCAAATCGTTGAGTTCATACCGGCCCTCGTTCTTCAAATGTTGTTTGAGTTCTTCCACCTCTTCGGCAATTCGCGCAACAGCTTCGGGATAACTAATGTCGTAGGCTTCGACATAAGATTGCGCCAGCAGCGAGTCGTTGAGGCGCAGTTGGCGATTGAACCCCAGCGTTCTTAGCGGTGGCAGGAACGCACCATCCCTGTCATCGTATGCAGACTCTACGTGATGAGCCATTAACCCGCCGAAGTCGGGGATGATGACACAGTCGTTGTCTAACAATAAAATCTCTATATGTCTGTGTAGTTCAATCACGAGTGCAAAGGTAGCATTTTTTCGGGACAACTCAAACGGCCCTTATGCCAAATTATAGGAAATATTTGCTCAAAGGGAAGTCCTAAAAACAGGATGCGATTACACCTTATTATATATATAACCTCTCACGTTCTGCTTTCTCCTCTCTTGCTCGAAAACGACAGCGCACCTGCATCCAGACGATGGATGCAGGTGCGCTTGAAATCTATTGGAGTTGCCTCTCGCTTAATAGCTGCGGGCAATGATGACGCGATGTTTGGCCGGTTTGCCGCTCACCATGTCGACACCCGCGGTCTGTTCCACGCCAAACGGAACGCAACGAATCGTAGCCTGCGTCTCTTCTTTGATTTTTGCCTCGGTCTCCTCTGTGCCATCCCAGTGGCAGAGAAAGAATCCGCCGTTTTTGATACGCTCTTTGAACTCCTCGTAGTTATCGCATTCATAGATGTGTTCATCGCGATACGTCAGTGCTTTGCGGAAGATGTTCTCCTGAATGTCGTCGAGCAGAGCGACGATACGCTCGAAGAGTCCGTCGAACGTCACCGTTTCCTTTTCCAATGTGTCGCGTCGCATGATTTCGACGGTATTGTTTTCCAAGTCGCGTCCGCCCATTACGATGCGCACGGGCACGCCTTTGAGTTCGTAGTCGGCATATTTGAAGCCCGGACGTTTGTTATCCGAGTCGTCGTATTTCACCGTTACGCCCGCCTTCTTCAACTGTTCCATCACCGGTTGCAGCTTGTCATTGATGGCCTGCATCTGTTCGTCGCCCCGACCGATAGGAATCATCACCACCTGAATAGGCGCCAACCTCGGCGGAAGCACCAAACCGTTGTCGTCAGAGTGGGTCATGATGAGCGCACCGATGAGTCGGGTGCTCACGCCCCAGCTTGTAGCCCAAACGTATTCGGGCTTATTCTCCTTGTTGAGGAACGTCACATCGAACGATTTGGCGAAGTTCTGCCCCAGGAAGTGGCTTGTTCCGCTTTGCAGAGCCTTTCCGTCTTGCATCATCGCCTCGATGGTATAAGTGTCGAGCGCACCTGCAAAGCGTTCGGTTTCGCTCTTCACGCCGCGCACCACAGGCACAGCCATCCACTGTTCAGCAAAGTCGGCATAGACGTGCAGCATCTTCCGGGCTTCCTCTTCGGCCTCTTCACGGGTGGCATGAGCCGTATGGCCCTCCTGCCACAGAAATTCCGAGGTGCGCAGGAACGGTCGTGTGCGCATCTCCCATCGCATCACGTTGCACCATTGGTTGCACATCAGTGGCAGATCGCGCCACGACTGAATCCAGTTCTTATAGGTATTCCAGATAATCGTTTCCGAAGTAGGGCGGATAATGAGTTCTTCTTCCAGGCGTGCCGATGGATCTACCACCACGCCATTGCCCTCTTCGTCGGCCTTGAGGCGGTAGTGCGTCACCACGGCGCACTCTTTGGCAAATCCCTTCACATGCTCGGCCTCGCGCGAGAGGAACGATTTCGGAATCAGTAGCGGGAAGTAAGCATTCTGCACACCCGTCTCTTTGAACATCGAGTCGAGCTGACGTTGCATCTTCTCCCATATCGCATACCCGTAGGGCTTGATGACCATACAGCCCCTCACGGCAGATTGCTCTGCCAAATCGGCCTTTACCACCAAATCGTTGAACCACTGACTGTAATTGTCAGCACGCTTCGTTAGGTCTTTCAGTTCTTTTGCCATTGTCTTTTTCGTTTGTTAATTCGGCTTGCAAAGGTAATCTAAAATGCTTAAAGGGCAAAATCTGCGCTCCATATTTCAGGTTCTGTGCCGGCATGCGTGCTGCATCGGCACGTCTATCGGGGCGAGACTCTTCCCTCTCTTTCTCCTCTCACTCCTTGCTACTTCCCTCCTTACGACCTCATCTCTTAGCTTTTGCATTGCATTTTCTTAGCTTTCGCACTTCATTTTCTTAGCTTTTGCAAGGCGTTTTCTTAGCTTTTGCAAAGTTCCTGATAGATAGATGTAAACGGAGATACCGACATACTCGTTAAATTACACTAAATCAGGATTCTCTCCTCTTCCTCTCCATCCCTCTTTTATTACTTTTGCAGCCGAATGTCATCTGCCCTTTCTTTCAACCATCTGCCATGCTACCCTCTCCTATCGCCCCTTACAGAAGAACTGATACAAACCCAAATAGAATGAGACCTCTAAGATTACTATGCCTCACTGGCGTGCTGTTTTGGGCCGGAACCAACTGGGCCGCCCAAGCAAAAAAGCGAATGCCAACCGCACAACACACGTTTGCCATCGCAGACGGAAGCTTCCTTTACGACGGAAAACCCACACAGATTTACTCGGGCGAGTTGCATTACGCCCGCGTTCCTGCACCTTACTGGCAGCATCGCATGCAGATGATGAAAGCCATGGGACTGAACGCGGTGGCAACTTATGTGTTTTGGAATCATCACGAGACATCGCCCGGGGTGTGGGATTGGAAAACGGGCAACCGAAACCTGCGCCAATTCGTTCAAACGGCAGCCCGTGAGGGACTGATGGTTATCCTCCGGCCCGGTCCCTACTGCTGTGCCGAGTGGGAATTTGGCGGCTATCCCTGGTGGTTGCAAAAGACAAAAGGCCTTGTGATTCGCACCGACAATCAGCCCTTTCTCGACTCCTGCCGGGTGTACATCGGCCAACTGGCCTCGCAATTGCGCGACTTGCAAATCACTCACGGCGGTCCTATCGTCATGGTACAGGCCGAAAACGAATTCGGTTCTTATGTAGCCCAGCGCAAAGACATTCCGCTGGAAACCCATCGCACCTATAGTGCCAAGATACGTCAGCAACTGTTAGATGCCGGTTTCGACGTTCCGATGTTTACATCGGATGGCAGTTGGCTCTTCCAAGGCGGAACGATAGAGGGGGCTTTACCCACGGCCAATGGCGAAAGCGATGTGGCTCAACTCAAAAAGGTGGTCAACGAATATCACGAGGGCAAAGGCCCCTACATGGTAGCTGAGTTCTACCCCGGTTGGCTCTCGCATTGGGCCGAGCCTTTCCCCAAAGTGAGTACGGAAACGGTGGTGAAGCAGACACAGAAATATCTCGAAAACGGTGTGAGCTTCAATTATTATATGGTGCATGGCGGAACCAATTTCGGTTTCACCTCAGGGGCCAACTACAGCAATGCCACTAACATTCAGCCCGATCTCACCTCTTACGACTACGATGCACCCATCAGCGAAGCCGGATGGAGCACGCCCAAATATGACGCTTTGCGTGCACTCATCTCTCGACATGTGTCTGCTCCCATTCCTCCTGTCCCTGCACGCATCCCGGTAATTGCCATTCCCGACATCAAACTCGATAAGACGGTCGACCTCTTCCGCCTGATGGGTTCCTCTACGCCTGTGGAAAACGACACGCCACTCACTTTCGAAGATCTCGGACAGGGACATGGCTACGTGCTCTATCGCCGTCATTTCAATCAACCAATCAGCGGAATGCTCCGCGTTCCCGGTCTGGCCGATTATGCCTTGGTCTACGTCAACGGAGAGAAAGTGGGCGAACTCAATCGCCTCACCTCCACCGATAGTCTCGAAATCAACGTTCCTTTCAACGGCGTCCTCGACCTTCTCGTCGAGAATTTAGGACGCATCAACTACGGAGCTCGCATCACACAAAACTTGAAAGGCATCACCAGTCCTGTCTCCATTAATGGAAACGAACTCACGGGGAACTGGACAATGTATCGTCTACCCATGGACGAGATGCCCGATTTGGATGCTCAGCCTGCCAGTTATACCGCCGGTCTGCCCGTTCTTTACAGCGGTACGTTCCAGCTTTCCACTCTCGGCGACACCTTTCTCGACATGGAACATTGGGGTAAAGGCATCGTCTTTGTCAACGGCATCAACTTGGGTCGCTATTGGAAGGTGGGTCCACAACAAACGCTCTACCTGCCAGGCTGTTTTCTAAGGAAAGGACTCAACCGGATTGTCGTGTTCGAACAGCAGAACGATGAGAAGAAAACATCGCTCTCAAGCCTCACTACACCGGTGCTCAACAAACTGAAATGAGAAAATAAGGGTAAGAAACGAAGGGAAAGCAAGCGTCATAAGAAATAAGAATGAAGCATCGCAATGGGGTCGGAAAGACAGTTTTTGGCTGTCTTTCAACTATTTTGCTATGTGGAGATTACACTTTTTAAAGTAAACAGATCAACGTTTTCATATTTATTATTACCTTTGCACCATATTTAGCTGAATACAATCATTATATATCATAACGTTATATGTCTTTTATTTTATTTATTACCGTCCTGATAACGGCTGTCCTTTTGGTTGTGGCGGCATTTGCCATAGCCAAGGCAATAGGGCCTCGGTCGTACAATGCGGTGAAAGGTGAGCCCTTCGAGAGTGGTATCCCGACGCGCGGTTCCTCGTGGATTCCCGTGCACATCGGTTACTATCTCTTCGCCATCCTTTTCCTCATGTTCGACGTAGAGACCGTATTCCTCTATCCCTGGGCAGTAGTTGTCAAGCAGTTTGGAGCTTTGGCTCTGGCGAGCATTGGTTTCTTTTTGGTGGTACTTGTATTTGGCCTGGCCTATGCTTGGCGGAAAGGAGCATTGGAATGGAAGTGAAACAACCCCATATCAAGAGTATTCCCTACGCGGAATTTAAAGACAACGACACGCTCGAACAAATCATGAACGAACTACACGAAGGTGGCGTGAACGTTGTTGTTGGCTCGCTAGACCAAGCCATCAACTGGGGACGCAGCAATTCGCTGTGGTCGCTTACCTTCGCAACGAGCTGTTGCGGTATCGAGTTCATGTCGGTGGGATGCGCCCGCTACGACTTCGCCCGCTTTGGCTTTGAAGTAACACGCAACTCGCCACGTCAGGCAGACCTCATCATGTGCGCAGGAACCATCACCAACAAGATGGCGCCCGTTATGAAACGCCTATACGACGAGATGGCCGACCCGAAATACGTTATCGCCGTTGGCGGATGCGCCATCAGCGGTGGACCTTTCAAGTCGAGCTACCACGTGGTACGCGGCATTGAAGAGATTGTTCCCGTAGACGTTTTCATTCCTGGGTGTCCTCCAAGACCAGAGGCCATTCTCTACGGAATGATGCAGCTGCAACGTAAAGTGAAGGTTGAGAAATTCTTTGGCGGAGCAAACCGCAAGGAAAAGAAGCCCATGGTTATCATGGATGTTCCAAAGGATTTCGATAAAGACAAGGAATGAGACGCTATTATGAAACTAAATAACATTGAATTCAACGCGAACGATTTTGCCAACGAGATGGCAAAATTAAGAAATGAAAAACATTTCGACTTCCTCGTCACCATCGTTGGTGAAGATTTTGGAGAGGAAGGTTTCGGGTGTATCTATATTCTGGAGAACACTCAAACCTACGAACGCATCTCGGTTAAAGTCGTTGCCGCCGACCGCGAGAACCCCTTCTTGCCCTCGGTGACTGGCCTTTGGAAGGCCGCCGACCTGCTGGAGCGCGAGGTTTACGACTTCTTCGGCATCAAGTTCATCGGACATCCCGACATGCGAAGGCTCTATCTGCGTAGCGATTTCACGGGCTACCCCCTGCGAAAAGACTACGACATGGACCCCGAGAAGAACAGGCCAAACATGTACGACGACCCCGAGCCCGACTATACCTTGCAATATAGCCTAGATAAAGACGGGAATTTGGTGGAAACTCGCCATAAGCTGTTTGGAGAAGACGACTACGTGGTGAACATCGGACCGCAGCACCCGGCCACACACGGCGTGTTGCGCCTGCAAACGATACTAGACGGCGAGGTGATTAGGAAGATTTACCCACACTTGGGCTACATTCATCGTGGCGTGGAGAAGATTTCGGAAAGCTATGTCTATCCTCAGACACTGGCATTTGCCGATCGTCTAGACTATCTTAGCGCAACCATGAACCGCCATGCATTGGTGGGCGTGATTGAAGAGGCTATGGGCGTGGAGCTTACCGACCGCATTAAATATATCCGTACCATCATGGACGAGCTGCAACGCCTTAACTCGCACCTGCTGTTTTACAGCTGCTGTGCGCAAGACGTTGGCGCATTGACAGCATTTATCTATGGCATGCGCGACCGCGAGCAGGTTATCAACGTGATGGAAGAAACCACTGGTGGCCGACTCATCATGAACTATTACCGCATTGGTGGTTGTCAAGCCGACATCGACCCCAACTTTGTGCAGAACGTAAAGAAACTTTGCGCCTACATGAAGCCGATGTTCAAAGAATATCAAGATGTATTCACTGGCAATGTTATCATGGAAAACCGTTTCAAAGGCGTGGGAATGCTATCTCGTGAGGATGCTATCAGCTACGGTTGTACGGGCGGAACGGGTCGTGCAACAGGTTGGCAGAACGACGTTCGCAAACACCACAGCTACGGCGTGTATGATAAGGTAGACTTTAAAGAGATTACCTACAACAACGGAGACAGCTACGACCGCTATATGGTGCGCATGAAGGAGATGGAACAGAGCGTTCACATCTTGGAAACGCTTATCGACAACATTCCCGAAGGCGACTTCTACATCAAGCAAAAGCCCATCATCAAGGTGCCCGAAGGCCAATGGTACTTCTCGTGTGAAGGCTCGCGCGGTGAGATTGGCGTGTTCCTCGACAGCAAAGGCGACAAGAGCCCCTATCGTTTGAAGTTCCGCCCGATGGGTCTTCCTTTGGTTTCGGCCTTAGACACCATGCTACGTGGCGAGAAGATAGCCGACCTTATCGCCGTCGGCGCATCGTTAGATTATGTTATACCCGATATTGACAGATAATTATGTTTGACTTTTCAATCGTTACGACGTGGTTTGACAGTCTGCTGCGAGATACTTGCGGACTGAGCAGCTTTTGGGCCATACTCATCGAATGTGTGCTCGTGGGTGTATTCATACTGGCTGCCTACGCCATATTAGCTATCCTACTTATCTTCATGGAACGCAAGGTGTGTGCGGCTTTCCAATGCCGTCTAGGCCCGATGCGTGTTGGTCCGTGGGGTATTTTCCAAGTTATCGCCGACGTTTTGAAGATGCTTATCAAAGAAATCTTCGCTGTCGACAAGGCCGACAAGCTGCTCTACTCCATCGCTCCCATTCTGGTGCTGATTGGTTCGGTAGGTGCTTTCTCGTTCATGCCGTGGAACAAAGGCGCAACAATCTTGGATTTCAACGTCGGCATCTTCCTGATGACGGCCATTTCGAGTATCGGCGTTATTGGAATCTTCATCGCCGGATGGAGTTCGAACAACAAATACAGCGTTATTTCGGCCATGCGTGGTGCGGTGCAGATGATTTCTTACGAGATGTCGTTGGGCCTTTGCCTCATCACGGCCGTGATTCTCACGGGTACGATGCAGGTTAGCGGTATCGTGGAAGCACAAAGCGGCCCCTTCGGCTGGCTTGTTTTCCAAGGTCATATCCCTGCCATCATCGCCTTTTTGGTATTCCTTATCACCGGAAATGCAGAAGCAAACCGTGGCCCATTCGACTTGGCTGAAGCCGAAAGCGAACTTACCGCAGGTTATCACACCGAATATTCGGGTATGGGTTTCGGTTTCTTCTACTTGGCCGAGTATCTAAACCTCTTCATTGTAGCAGGTGTTGCCTCGATGGTTTTCCTTGGAGGATGGATGCCGATACACATCGGTGTTGAAGCTTTTGATAAGGTGATGGACTATATTCCAGGCATCGTTTGGTTCTTAGGCAAGGCATTCGCCCTTGTTTGGGTGCTCATGTGGATACGTTGGACGTTCCCCCGCCTTCGCATCGACCAGATATTGAAGTTGGAATGGAAATACCTGATGCCCCTGTCCTTGCTCAACCTCGTGATCATGACAATTGTCGTGGCCTTTGGTTGGTACATTAAATAACGAAAAAGACATGGAAGATAACAAGAAATCATATTTTGGCGGTATACGAGATGGCATCAAGTCGCTCGCCACTGGCCTACGTGTCACGCTGCGCGAGTACTTTACGCCGAAGGTAACCGAACAATACCCCGAAAACAGAAAGACCACTTTGCACGTGGCAAAGCGTTCGCGCGGAAGGCTCGTTATGAAGCGCGACGAGAACGATGTGGTGAAATGTGTGGCCTGCCTGATGTGCGAAAAAGCATGTCCCAATGGAACCATTCGCATCGTTTCTGAAATGGTGACCAACGAGGAGGGCAAGAAGAAACGCCAATTGGTGAAGTACGACTACGACTTGGGCGACTGCATGTTCTGCGAACTGTGCACAAACGCCTGCAACTTCGACGCCATCGAGTTCACCAACGACTTCGAGAACTCCGTATTCAACCGCGACAAGCTTGTCATCGAGCTAGACAAGGAACACTACCAAAGCTCCTTGCCCAACATCATTGACGGCGGTGCGGAAAGTGAAATCGGAACTTTCAACACTAAAACAAAATAATAGGAGTAGACATCTTTATGGCAAATATCATCATGTTTTGCATCTTGGCCGTGGTAATTATCGGCTCGGCCATCGTATGCGTATTCACAAAGAGAATTATGCGGGCGGCTACTTTCCTGCTGTTCGTGCTCTTTGGCGTCGCAGGTGTTTACTTCCTGTTAGACTATACCTTCTTAGGCACGGCACAAATTGCCATCTACGCCGGCGGATTGACGATGCTTTACATCTTCGCCATCCAGCTAGTGTCCAAGCGCACCTTGCAAGGCTTGCAAGAAAGACAACGCGGAAAGACCGTTGTTGCTGGTGCATTGGTAGCCCTTATCGGACTGGTTACCGTGGCATTGGTGTTGCTTAAGAACCAATTTATAGACATGTCGGCCAGCATGGTCGATGCCGAAGTGCCCATGTCGGTTATCGGAGAGAAGCTCGTCGGTGCAGGCAAGTATCAGTACGTGCTGCCTTTCGAGTTCATTTCCGTATTTCTCTTGGCATGTATCATCGGCGGAATAATGATTGCAAGAAAGGAGGATAAGAAATGATACCCGTAGAATTGTTATTGGGACTGAGCACTTTGCTCTTCTTCATTGGCTTTTTCGGATTTGTAACGCGGCGTAACCTCATCGCGATGCTCATCTCCATCGAGCTGGTGCTCAACTCGGTTGACATCAACTTTGCCGTATTCAACCGCATACTTTACCCTGGCGAACTCGAAGGTTTCTTCTTTTCCTTGTTCTCCATCGGCATCAACGCCGCCGAAACGGCAGTGGCCATCGCTATCATCCTTAACGTTTACCGCAGGTTCCACAGTGATCAGGTGAACAGTATTGAAAACATGAAACTATAAACGACAATGGAATACAATTTTGTATTTTTGATACTTCTTCTGCCTGCGCTATCGTTCCTCGTGCTAGGACTATTAGGCATGAAGATGCCGCACAAGGTGGCAGGTTCCATCGGAACGGTGGTTCTGGGCACAATCTTTTGCCTTTCCATCTATACGGCATACGAATACTTCATCGGACAAGGCCGTGGAGCCGACGGACTTTACCCTCACGTTACGGCGTTTAACTTCTCATGGTTGAAGTTTTCCGAACTGCTGACGTTCAACTTGGGCTTCCGCCTCACCCCCATCTCGGTGATGATGCTGGTGGTTATCACCACCGTGAGCCTCATGGTACACATCTATTCGTTCGGTTACATGCACGGCGAAAAGGGTTTTCAACGTTATTACGCCTTCCTTTCGCTCTTCACCATGTCGATGTTAGGCCTGGTTGTGGCCACGAACATTTTCCAGATGTACCTATTTTGGGAGCTTGTGGGCGTATCGTCCTATCTTCTTATCGGATTCTACTATCCCGAAGGGGCTGCCGTTGCCGCATCGAAGAAGGCGTTCATCGTAACCCGATTTGCCGACTTATTCTTCCTTATCGGCATTTTGATTTACAGCTTCTACGTCGGAACGTTCAACTACGACCTCAATGCCATGCCTTCGCTCCACGAGCAAGTGGCTGGTGCAGCTGTAATGATGCCCATCGCCCTGTTCTTCATGTTCATCGGCGGTGCTGGTAAGAGTGCCATGTTCCCCTTGCACATTTGGTTGCCCGACGCAATGGAAGGTCCTACGCCCGTATCGGCACTTATCCACGCAGCCACGATGGTTGTTGCTGGTGTGTTCCTTGTGGCTAGCCTGTTCCCCATCTTCGTTCAGTTCGCTCCCGAACAATTGCATTGGATTGCCTACATCGCAGCCTTCACGGCCTTCTATGCCGCTGCTGTGGCTTGCGTACAAAGTGACATCAAGCGTGTTTTGGCCTTCTCTACCATCTCGCAGATAGGTTTCATGCTCGTGGCACTTGGCGTTTGCCTGCCCGATCCTGCAACAGGCGCCGTGGCAATGACCGAAGAATATGCCGATGTACAAGGTCTGGGCTACATGGCTGGTATGTTCCACCTCTTCACACACGCTATGTTCAAGGCTTGCCTCTTCCTAGGCGCAGGCTGTATCATACATGCTGTGCACTCGAACGAGAAAGAATACATGGGTGGACTACGCAAATACATGCCCATCACTCACTGGACGTTCCTCATTTCATGCCTCGCCATCGCTGGCATACCACCTTTCTCAGGCTTCTTCTCAAAAGACGAGATCCTTGTGGCTTGCTACAACTTCAGTCCGCTTATGGGCGCAGTGATGAGCGGCATCGCCATGATGACGGCCTTCTATATGTTCCGACTCTATTACGTGATATTCTGGGGCAAGAGCTACTACGAAACGCACATCAACGAAGGAGCGCACAAGCCACACGAGGCACCGCTCACGATGACTTTCCCCTTGATATTCCTGTCTATAATCACGGTAACTTGCGGTTTCTTGCCTTTCGGCGAACTCGTTTCAGCCAACGGCATAGGATTCCATACCCACATCAATTGGGCCGTTGCAGGCACTAGCGTGGGCTTGGCCGTTATCGCAATCGTGGCGGCAACGCTGATGTACAAGAAGGCCGAAACGCCTTTTGCCGACAAGTTGGCCAAGACGTTCCCCACACTTCATCGTGCAGCTTACAAGCGTTTCTATATGGACGAGATTTGGCAATACGTTACCCATCGCATCATCTTCCGTCTTATATCCAAGCCCATCGCATGGTTCGACCGCCATGTTATCGACGGTACGTTCGACTTCTTGGCTTGGAGTTCCAACGAAGCAGGCGAAAGCATACGCCCTTGGCAAAGCGGCGACGTGCGTCATTACGCCATTTGGTTCCTCTCCGGAGCCGTTGCCCTTACCTTGGTTTTGCTATATATGTTGTAATATGAGGTAACAACCAGATAAAAGAAAAACAAAAATGAGTATACTAACATTATTCGTAGTTATCCCCGTGCTGATGTTGCTGGGCCTTTGGCTCTCTCGCAACCTCAATCAAGTGCGCGGTGTGATGGTTGTCGGCTCATCGTGCTTGCTGGCACTTTCGGTTTGGCTCACCATCGCTTTCCTTCAAATGCGCGATGCAGGCAACACCGATGCCATGCTGTTTCAATACACCGTGGATTGGTTCAAGCCCCTTAACATAGCCTACGCCGTGGGCGTCGACGGTATTTCGGTGGTGATGCTCCTCCTTTCGAGCATCATCGTATTCACCGGAACATTCGCCTCGTGGCAGCTAAAGCCACTAACCAAAGAGTATTTCTTATGGTTCACCCTGCTTAGCATTGGTGTTTATGGTTTCTTCATCTCGATAGACCTCTTCACCATGTTCATGTTTTACGAGGTGGCACTTATCCCCATGTACTTGCTTATTGGCGTTTGGGGTAGCGGAAAGAAAGAATATTCGGCCATGAAGCTAACCCTCATGCTTATGGGAGGTTCGGCTTTGCTCATCATCGGCATCATCGGCATCTATTTCTTCAGTGGTGCAACCACGATGAACATTCTCGAATTGCAAGCCCTACACAACATTCCCGAGAGCGTACAAAAGGTGCTTTTCCCCTTCGTATTCATCGGATTCGGTGTGCTTGGCGCGCTCTTCCCCTTCCACACATGGTCGCCCGACGGTCACGCATCGGCTCCTACGGCCGTGTCTATGCTTCATGCGGGCGTACTGATGAAGCTTGGAGGCTATGGATGTTTCCGCATTGCCATTGTGCTTTTGCCCGAAGCAGCTCATCAGTTATCGTGGATTTTCATCATCCTCACCACCATTTCGGTGGTATATGGTGCCTTCTCGGCCTGCGTACAAACCGACTTGAAGTACATTAATGCCTACTCTTCGGTGTCGCACTGTGGCTTGGTGCTCTTCGCTTTGCTCATGATGACGCAGACTTCGTGCACAGGAGCTATCTTGCAGATGCTCTCACACGGATTGATGACGGCCCTTTTCTTTGCCCTTATCGGTATGATCTATGGCCGTACACACACCCGCGACATCCGTCAGTTGGGCGGATTGATGAAGATTATGCCCTTCCTTAGTGTGGGTTATGTCATTGCTGGTTTGGCCAACTTAGGTTTGCCAGGCTTCTCGGGCTTCGTTGCCGAAATGACCATCTTTGTTGGTTCGTTCCAAAACAACGACGTATTCCACCGCACGGCCACCATCATCGCCTGTACGGCAATCGTTATCACGGCGGTCTACATCCTGCGTGTTGTGGGTAAGATACTCTTTGGCAAGGTTGCCGACCCCCATTACGAGCAACTCACCGATGCCACTTGGGACGAACGTTTCGCCGTTGGCTGCCTCATCTTCTGCGTTGCAGGCCTTGGCCTTGCACCGCTTTGGGCAAGCAACATCATCAGCGACACGCTGGGCCCGATTATCGACCATATCAACAACGTAACCGCAATAGCATCACTTTAAACGCTTCCTACAATGAATTTAGATTATAGTCAGTTTTTCCACATGATGCCCGAGGTTACCTTGATGGCCATGTTGGTGATTGTCTTTATCATTGATTTCGCCACAGCTCATAAGGCCCCCATCGTGATAACCAACGAAAAGACGGCACCTTCGCCACGTCCTTGGTTCAATCCTTTGGTGTGCGCATTCATGCTGATACATATTCTTCTGAACTGTTGTCCCACCGAACCGGCCACAGCCTTTGGCGGAATGTATGCCACCACGCCCATGACTGGCGTGTTGAAAACCATCCTTGCCTTCGGAACGCTCATCGTTTTCATACAGGCACGCACGTGGCTATCGCGTCCCGACAGCACTTTTAAGGAAGGCGAGTTCTATATGCTCATCATCTCCACACTGCTTGGAATGAACATGATGGTAAGTGCCGACCACTTCTTGCTCTTCTTCTTAGGGCTCGAAATGGCCTCTGTGCCCATGGCTTGCTTGGTGGCGTTCGACAAATATCGCCACCATTCGGCCGAAGCTGGTGCCAAGTTCATCCTCACCGCAACCTTCTCTAGCGGTGTGATGCTCTATGGTCTCACCTTTGTCTATGCCGATGCAGGTTCGCTTTACTTCAACGAAGTGGCTCAAAACCTATCTGCCACACCCATGACGGTTATGGGAATGGTGTTCTTCTTCAGCGGATTGGGCTTTAAGATTTCGCTTGTGCCCTTCCATTTCTGGACAGCCGACACCTATCAAGGTGCGCCAACAACCATCACAGGCTACCTCTCCGTCGTGTCCAAGGGTGCCGCAGCCTTCACGCTCTGCACCATCTTGATGCGCGTTTTCGGTTCGCTGATAGACCAATGGCAATATCTTCTCGGCATTGTCATTGTGTTGAGCATCACCATTGCCAACTTTTTCGCCATACGCCAAACCGAACTTAAACGTTTCATGGCGTTCAGTTCAATTTCGCAAGCAGGATATATCATGCTGGCAGTGATGGGCGACTCGGGCATGGGCGTAACCGCTCTCACCTATTATATATTGGTGTATGTGGTGGCCAACATGAGCGTGTTCACCATCATCAGTGCCATCGAAGAGCGCAACAACGGTGTAACCGATATGGATGCCTACAACGGACTTTATTCCACCAACCCCAAGTTGGCCTTCCTCATGACGCTAGCTCTCTTCTCGCTTGGTGGCATTCCGCCTTTCGCAGGTATGTTTAGCAAGTTCTTCGTCTTCATGGCCGCCTTAGAACAAGGCAGTGCTTGGGCTTACGCCATTGTGTTCATCGCCTTGATTAACACCGTTATCAGCCTTTACTATTACTTGCTCATCGTTAAGGCGATGTACATCAACAAGAGCGAAAACCCGTTGCCAGCCTTCAAAAGCGACTGCAACACGCGCTTGGCGTTGGCCATCTGCACCTTAGGCGTTGCACTCTTCGGTGTGTGCAGCTACGTGTACGATTGGATTTTTGCCGCCTTGTAAACCTCCCTTTCCAAGTTCTCCGCTGTATAGCGGAACGTAGGACTTCTCCCCCTATACGCGGGACTTCTGCACATACAGAAGTCCCGCGTATTTTCTTTAGTTCCGTTCTGTACTTGCGGAAATATCCTCTTCCGGGCATTGCTGAAAAACTCCTGCGCTGTACCCTACAAAACTGCCAATTGAGACAAAAATGAGGCTACTGTACCCTACAGTAAGGCCGCGGAGACAAAAATGACGTCACTGTACCCTACAAAACCGCCAACTGAGACAAAAATGGGGCTACTGTACCCTACAGTAAGGCCGCGGAGACAAAAATGACGTCACTGTACCCTACAAAACCGCCAACTGAGACAAAAATGAGGCTACCGTACCCTACAGTAAGGCCGCGGAGACAAAAATGGTGTCACTGTACCCTACAGTAAGGCCGCGGAGACAAAAATGACGTCACTGTACCCTACAGTAAGGCTACGGAGATCCCAAAAAGTGCGACAGAACAGCTCAGCGACCTCACCGCAGATCATCACCCACATATCGGGAAGTCATCTCCCACATATCGGGAGATCATCACCCACCCATCAAGAAGTCATCTCCCGACAGACGGGAGGTCATCTCCTGCGCATCGGGAAGCCATCACGCACAAAACAAGAATCCACCGAAAGAGATCGGAAAGCATTGCGAACGCAGACAGAGCACGTACATTTCGAGCCCGTTTCCCAGTTTATCTGCAAAAAAATGGCTATTTTTGCACCGAATTACTAAATATCTTATGGACTGGTTAATCAATCTATTTAGCACAGACGATTCGGTGGCGCACATCGCACTGCTTTACGCCATCGTCATTGCCGGCGGTGTGTTGCTCGGCAAAGTCAAGATTGGTGGCATCTCGCTGGGTGTCACCTTCGTTTTGTTTGTCGGCATCCTGGCCGGCCACATCCACTTCACAGCCCCCACGAACATCCTCACCTTCATGCAGGATTTTGGGCTGATTCTCTTTGTATTCTGCATCGGCTTACAAGTGGGGCCGGGCTTCTTCGAAAGCTTCCGCAAGGGCGGCATCAAGCTCAATCTGCTCTCCACGTCGATGATTCTGCTCAACATCCTGGTGATGTTTGCCTGCTATTTCATCTTCTTCGACACGAGCAATGCCAACAACCTGCCGATGATGGTGGGCACGCTCTATGGGGCCATTACCAACACGCCCGGACTAGGTGCGGCCAACGAGGCCCTGACGAGTCTGTCGAGCTCCTTCCCCGACGGACTACCGCAGATTGCCTCGGGTTATGCCTGCGCCTATCCCTTAGGCGTACTGGGCATCATCGGAGCCACGATTGCCGTGCGATATATTTGCAGGGTGGATTTGCAGGAAGAAGAACATCAACTGGCCGTGGAAGAGGAAGACAATCCACACGCCAAGCCCTACATCATGCACCTACGAGTGAACAACTCGTATTTGGCCGGGCGAACACTGGGGCAGATTTCCGAGTTCCTCAACCGTGACATGGTTTGCACCCGACTGCTGCACGAGGGGAAGATGACCATTCCGCAGACCGACACCGTCTTCTCCCTGGGCGACGAAGTGCTCGTTGTCTGCGCCGAAGGCGACGCTGAAGCCGTACAGGCCTTTATCGGTGAGGAATTGAAAGACGAATGGACCTACGAAGACGAGGCCCAGCCGATGGTGTCGAAACGCATCATCGTGACGCGTCCCTCGATCAACGGTAAGCTGCTCGGCGAGATGCATTTCTCCAGCGTCTACGGCGTGAACATCACACGCATCACACGCCAGGGAATGGAATTCTTTGCCAGTAGAAACCACCGCTTCCAAATCGGCGACCGCGTGGTGGTCGTTGGACCCGAAGACCGCGTGAACCGCGTGGCCGACCTCCTGGGCAACTCCATGAAGCGACTCGATGCTCCCAACATCGCCACCATCTTCATCGGTATCATCCTCGGCATTCTTTTCGGTAGCATCCCCGTCACCATTCACGGCATCCCGGCGGCTCTGAAACTGGGTATCGCTGGTGGTCCGCTCGTCATCGCCATCCTCATCGGTAGGTTCGGCTATCGCTTCAAACTCGTCACCTACACCACGACCTCGGCCAATCTCATGCTGCGCGAAATCGGCTTGGCTCTCTTCCTGGCCAGCGTAGGTATCAAGGCCGGATCCGGATTCTGGGACACCGTCGTGCAGGGCGATGGCATCAAATACGTCTACACCGGTTTCCTCATCACCGTGATTCCCATTCTCATCATCGGTACGATCGCCCGCATGGTCTACAAGTTCAATTATTTCACCATCATGGGAATGCTTGCCGGAACCTGTACCGATCCTCCCGCCCTGGCCTATGCCAACCAGATCTGCTCGCGCGAGGCTCCCGGCATCGGCTATTCCACAGTCTATCCCCTAAGCATGTTCCTCCGCATCTTCACGGCACAGCTCATCGTCCTCTTCTTCTGCGGATAATCCTCTTTCTGTAAGAAACGGAATACTCTTGAGCAGGGAGTACCAAACAAAGAAATCATCGATTTTTATAGTTCGGGTTGACCGAAGCTATAAAAATCGATGATTTCTTTAGAAGTATATCAGTCGTGGGAGGAGGGCGTCATAAAAGGAAATACAGATGAGAGATGTACTCCCTTTACTCCCCTACTCCTCCTTCCTCAATTACCGCTCAGTACCACAGCAAAATAGGCCTTCTTTCCCGTAGGATAAACACCCTGGATATAGAGCACGGGATCTTTGCTGGTAGAAGCCTCCTTAACAGCCTTTTGCAGCTCGTCGAGCGTCTTGATGGGCTGGTCGTTGGCCTTCTGAATGATGAATCCCTTTGCGATGCCTGCCTCTTTGAGCGCACCTGCATTCACCTTGATCACCTCCAGGCCGTGCGTAATGCCGAGCTGATTCTTCTGTGCAGCGGAAACTTCCTTGAAGTTCGCACCGAGGATGTCGAGGTCGGCCGTCTTCACCACCTGCGTGTTGCCCTGTGCATTTTTGAGCGTTACGGTACTGGTGTTCTGCTTCTTGTTGTGGAGATAGGTAATCGACATCTTATCGCCCGGTCGTTTCGAGGCGATATGCTCCTGCAATTCAGCCATCTTCTTAAGTCGCTTACCATCGAGAGCCGTGATGACGTCACCCGCCTTCAGTCCGGCAGCAGCTCCGGCTCCGTCGTCGTCTACCTTCGCCACATAAATACCTTCGTTGGTACCCAAGTCGAGTTCCTTTCCTTGATCTTTCTGCTGATCGAGATATATCCTCACGTCCTGCCCCTGAATGCCCAAGAAGGCTCGCTGTACATTACCATACTGCTTGATGTCGGCCACCACCTTGTTCATAATCGTTGTAGGAATAGCAAAGCCATAACCACTGTACGAGCCCGTCTGCGAGTAAAGCATGGCGTTGATGCCTACCAGCTCGCCCGACGTGTTGACCAGCGCACCGCCCGAGTTACCTTGATTGATGGCAGCATCGGTCTGAATGAACGATTCTACACCATTCGCTCCCAGTGAGCGCGCCTTGGCACTGACGATGCCCGCCGTAACCGTCGACGTGAAATTGAACGGATTACCCACAGCCAGCACCCACTCGCCGACCTTCAGTTTATCCGAATCGCCAATGGGTAGCGTAGGTAGATTTCGTCCGTCGATTTTGATGAGGGCCAGGTCAGTATTCTTATCCGTGCCCACGATGCGTGCCGAAAATTCACGGTTATCATTCAGCGTCACCGTGAGCTGATCGGCTCCCTCCACCACATGGTTATTGGTCACGATATATCCGTCAGCCGAGATAATCACCCCCGACCCGGTAGCCTCGCGCTTCGGCGTTTGCACTTGTCGTTTCTGTGTTCCTCCATTTCCCTGACCGGGATTGCCAAAGAACCCAAACGGATCGGCAAAGAAGTCGCCGAACGGATCGCTCTGCACATCCACCGTCTTCACTTTCGAGTTCTGTACATACCGAATATGAACCACCGCCGGGAGAGCCTTCTCAGCGGCATACGTCAAATCCACAGGCTGAGCCGGCACAGTCGCCGCATTCACCTTCATAAAAGTTCCGGCAGAAAACGCCACAGCCAGTGCGCATAGTCCGCCAACAAAATACTGCGAATACTTTTTCATTGCTTTCTTTATGATTAATGTTATACGTTGCCAATCTTAGCATTCAGGCTGCAAAATTAGAGGCAAAAAATGTAATACGCTCCCGGCAAATCCTTTCTTTATCCCTATTTAACAGAAGCATTTACCCTCTTAACGCCCATTAAAAAGGCCCCGATTGTTTTTTACAAATACACACAGTTCATCCTCTGTTTCTCGACTGATAAAAATGTTTTTGTTTCCTCCCCTTCTTGCATAACTCAAAAAAAGATATTACTTTTGCATGCAGAATTTCAAAAGGAGAGGTGCTCGAGTGGTTGAAGAGGCACGCCTGGAAAGCTTGTAAACGCCTAAAGCGTTTCGGGGGTTCGAATCCCCCTCTCTCCGCAAACAAGGGTGTAAATCGTCAAGTTTATGATTTACGCCTTTTATTATACCCGAAAACTTCTTTGTACCCCAATCTTATCAGATGTCAATATTGGGAGCAGTTAGTCAGCTTCCAACATTTTTTCTTAATCATACCTGCAGCAATATATCCATCATCAGTGCAAGAAATGTCAACAGGAATCGTTAATTTTGCACGCGACAAGACAAAAGTACGTTCTTTACAAAAGTTGTCTGTCGTTTTTTTGCAAAAGGCGAAGAGAAAAATGTATTCAGTAATTAACAAACAAAAAATGAGAAAATGAAAAAAGCATTATTGATGATTACCCTGTGTGCAACACTGGCGGCATGCAGTAGCGAGGAACCCGCTACCGGTGGGAAACAGCCCTCCGAGCAGACTGAGACACAAGAGGTGAAAAAAGAGCAACTCTTCAAATACTTCGAACTAAACAAAAGTCTCACTGTCTATCAGGCATTACAAAAACTTAAAGCTACGAGCGGCGAAAAGACCATCGACGGTAAAACACTCACTGTAACGGCCGTCGATGAAACAAACCGCAACGAACAGACGGGAACGCTCACCGTAACTATCAAAGGCAGTATCTCTGGAAAACCCTTCAAACAAACGGTAACTTTCGAAGGCTTTGCCCCCAAGCCTGCCGATGGTGCTATGGCTAAACGGGTGGTAGCAACGTGGAAAAGCGATATGGACTATCAGAAAGATTTCGACTTCGACACGCTCTATCGACTCGGCAATACCGACAAATTCACTACCGAATACCTCTCTCATTTCATCAACTTCACATCTTCTACGCCCGACGGGAAACATCATTACACCTTTACCCCCGAAGATATTGCCAAGACTGTCGTCAGCGACATCAAATACACACCGTCGAACCGCCACGAGGGAACACTCTCATTCATTCTTACCTACAACGGCATCAAAGGCAACATGGGCAGTGGTGCTAACGGAGCACCTTCGTTGTTGTTCGATAAAAACATATATTACCAAAAACAGGTATCTCTCAATCGTGATGCCGTCCGCTCACTCTATATGCGCGGCGTATACGAAAATGTTGATGTCTTCTACGCAGGGCTATTGAAATACGACCGCACACGTTTTGTCCCCCGCGTCGTTCATAAAGTAAGAGACGACAACGACAACTCGATGCTCATCACCATCAAACTCACGACAAATGATGGCAGAGAAACCGAACTGGCAGAATTCGGAGTGATTATAGACGGCTTCAAGTCTCTTGCCGACTTAAACAAAGATTTGCAGCTGGCAGGCAGTACCGAGGTGGGCAAACATCTGGGAAAAGTGTTCAGAAACGCGCCCGACGGCGACAAACTTTCACAGATGAGCACTGTTCCCGTGCAGGCATGGATAGAAAAGGTGCAGATGGGCATACGGCGAGACGGAAAGCTCATCGACTTGTTGCCGCAGAAAGTAAGCACGGGAAGCGGAAGCTCGATCGTTACCGTTTGGAAGCCCACATCGGGAGACGGCTCTGTGCTCGACCTGTATTTCGAAAGCCCGAGGTTCGAAGTGATTGAAGCACAAAAGCAGGGCTACTTCCTTAAAATGAAGTTGAAACTCAATGCCGTCAACGAAACGTCTGTACAGGGCGTAGAGTTGCCACTAACGGTGCATTTACTACAACCCTGAAAGACATTCCCACTACGTCCGAGCGGCATTCTATAAAAACAGCAAACAGGAAGGGTGAAAAGCATACCTGCCCCGTGTGGCGTCGGCATCTTTTCACCCTTTCATTTTTTTAATTCTTATCTTTCTACTGCTTTGGTCTCTTCTTCGCATCCTCCTTCTCTGCAATCATCTTCACCTCCACACCTTGGATAAACGGTTTTTTACAGGTGCGATCGGCAGCCGTCCAGTTTGTTTCGGGTTGAAAGTTCAGGCGACTGCCCACGATATTCTTTGCAGGCGAAAAGTCTTTCTCCGCGATGGCGGGTTTCGTCTGCAATTTTAGTAACTTAGAACGTTTGTCGCTTTTAAAAGCGTATTTTGTAGTGGAAAGAACAAGTCTACCTTTAGCGCGCTTCATGGCATAACGACCTCGAGTTTGAATTTATGGTTTGCGCACTATGGTATTTCAGACTTAGCCAACCTCCATCCCCACTTAGAAGAGCACACCATGCCCAGTACAGAAGACCAACTCCGCGAAGAAAATCTTCGTCTACAGCACGAGAATCACCAACTCAAAAAACTGTAGAACGCAGCAAAATCCACGTAGAAGCCTTAGAAATAGTGACCGATCTAGCCGAGAAACAATTCAAGATTCCGATAAAAATGTCAACTTAATGAGGAACAACAACGATGATATTTACCCTCATTCGAGATACGACGCCCCGAACAACGCGGTACAATCGTAAGCTTTTACAAGCATTTTTTTTGGTAATACCTATAAGTAATCATGGAATTAGTACAATTATCTCGGCAAAAGACTAATATTTTTATTTGGTTATTAAAAGGCGACCTTGTGGAAAGATCACCCTCCATTGTGTTATTCTTTATCGTATCCGAACATGGAGTTTAAATGCTATTGGCAAAGTATTTATATCGCCTTAAAGTAACAATAAAAATATGTCTGTTTTTTACAAGATAACTCGCACAAATGACATAGAAAAACTAAAAAATGTATGTCGAAAGCTAAGAAAGTTCGATGCAAGAACTAAAGGAAATAAGGTGTGAAGACAAAGAGCCCATCTAGAAATTTCCTTATTCCCATTAAAAAACCATATAAATTTGGTTATGGAAGAAAAAAGTCTTACCTTTGCACCGATTTAGGATACAAATCTTGTATAAGATTCATGGTAAGGAGAGATGGTAGAGTGGTCGATTACAGCAGTCTTGAAAACTGCCGTACCGAGAGGTACCGGGGGTTCGAATCCCTCTCTCTCCGCAGATAAGGGTGTAAATCAACGAATTACGTGATTTACACCCTTTATTACACCCAAAAAGCTTGCGAGTAATAAAAATCTCCATCCAAGACTACAAGTCTTGGATGGAGTGGCTTCTACCCAATCTTTAATATCATTACTCTATGGATGTACAGAATAGGACTTCAAACTCTCTCTATACTCTCTGTATAGAGAGATAAGGATAAGATCTATCAAAACCAACAGAGTATATCGATAGAAATAATTATACCTTCCAGATTCTTTCGCAGCTAATGTTTCCAATGTAGGGAGGTGTCGCTGATATGATGTTGTATTATGGGCTAAACGGTTACGATGTCTGTATACTATCTCATCATAATCTTTTTGAAGAGTACTTTCAAAAAGGCTCAAATAATATTTTTTCTTAGGATAACTTGCTAGGATTTGAGCAAGTTCTAATCTATTTTTAACGCAGTCCTTATACATAGCGAAATTTCTTGCCCCCCAGATCGAAATATTTGTATTCTCAAAGAGAGTCTCTATATCTGAAATAGCCTGAGCAATTATGGCTTTTCTTGTATCTTCGGCTATCGTATATGGCTCTTCTTTCTTTAGCTTCGTTATTTGCTCTTGCAAATAAGAACAAATCTTATTCTTTGATTTATAATCTGAATATTCACCTAATTGAAAATCTCCTCGCACAAATTGGTAGCGGAAATCATAATCATGAGTTGCAATCTCCCAACAAATACATTTGAGTTTTTGCTCTTGTGCTCCTGTTGCTTTGAGGAAAAGGGAAGATAGAACATATTCACTCAAAGGCTGTGTTTCTATACCGTCTCCAACTCCCTTGCAGGCGTTTACTCCATCAGCAAAAACTTCTAGGATAGGTGCTAGTATAAAGTCGGAATGAATATTATGATACATAATCATTATATATTTCAATGGACTTGTTAATACGCTCTCTTATGTGTCCTAGAGCATTACTTCTTTTTTGGTAGGCTTCATTTTTAGAATCTATCTCTTCGCTTATTGCTTGCCTTAGATCCTCACCTTTGTTTCCTTCCAGAGATAAATCCTTCCCCTCAAACACGACATAATAAATTAACCCCAATAGCCATAAATCTGCATCAATCCAAGATTTGAATGCCCCATCATAATCCTGATGAATATACTGTTTGATTTGTTCTACTCCTTCCCTTAACTTGTTATATCGATCTCTGATAACATAGTCAGGGAAGATAGCAGAGAAATCAAAACCGTCAAACTTGTCTTCGCGTTCTTCTTGCTCTAACCCTAAAAGATAAGCAACATAGTCTGCATAGTAGTTTTCACGGCTATTGTAGGCAGAGTAGCCCATCATAACCGTCTTCCCTACCTTCTTTTGAGATAGCATGGATAGATAGCGAATAAAATCGATTTGCCTAGGTTTAAAATCTTGTTTTACTTTGAGATCACACAACACATCGTCTCCTTGTTCTGTTTTCCCTTCGAAATAATTGGTGAGTCTAGAATCTTGATAATATAGAGATTTACGGCTCTCTGAAGCAGATAACTTTCTCCCATAGTAGTTCATATTACGAAATAAATGGGTATAAAACGTCTGCACATCAGACACTTCAGCCATATCAGGGACGATAAAAGAAAACCCGATGAATGTTTCCTTCCAAAAATCTTCTTCTAATTGTAATCCCAAATCAAGTTTCTCATAACGAGAATTTGATGATAACTCTGCTCGAAGCTCTTCTAGCGATTTCTCTTTATCGTATAATTCCCTTATAGTCCATTTTATAGACTTTATCTCCGTATTCTGATTATCACCTGCTTCATCGAAAGCACTATCATCCTCTATTGCGATCTCCTGATTTGGTGTTTCGAACATTTCTTTTTTAGGGAAATAGCCTAGATAGGCTAATAAGATGGAAGAGAGACGCTGTTGTCCATCTAAGAGTAAATTGATTTTCTCCTTGTTGCCCTTGTTATACAACCCTATAGTTACAGGCTGAACAAACTGTCCTTCATGGAGTGATTTAATTAGACGCTTAAGGTCTTTCTGATCCCAGACAAAATGTCTTTGATACTCGGGTAGAACTATATTTCCCTTGACTACCAACTCTATCCAGCGTTCAAGAGAATACTCTCCATAGTAAGTTCGATTTCCTATCATAAAAATACAATTTAATATGGTTTTACAAAGATACAAAGTTATTAGCAGAGAGGCGAAGGGATTTCCCTATTTAATACAGAAAACGAAGATTTGGGACTCGGAGAGGGCGAAATATGGTGAGAGGCTCGGGGACAGTGATGCTCTGCGAGCCTCTTTTTGTACGAAATTGCGCGTTGAGGGTGGTGAGATGAGGGGTTATGATTTCCTGTCTTTTCCCTGTATTTCCTGCAACCTCCTTACCCTTTCACAGACTGCAAATTTGCTGATACTTTTGTATCGTCAGAGCTGACTAAATACCCTATGCGCAAGGGCGAGTTATTCATTTCAAAACAATTGAATTATGACAATAAACGAATTATTGGGCAAGCCTGTGTGGCAGATGACGGGCGAGGAATTACTCTTCCTTGCACAACACAGTAATATATCTACAAGCAGGGAATCAACAAAGACTTCTTCCTCCAAAGAAGAAAAGCGATATGTGTATGGTTTGGCTGGCATTGCACGCCTCTTTGGGTGTAGCCTGCCTACCGCTAACCGTATCAAGCAGAGTGGTAAAATCAATCGTGCCATTACACAAGTAGGGCGCAAGATTATTGTTGATGCTGACTTTGCTCTCGAACTGGCAGGACGAAAGACAGGAGGACGATGATGAATACAACTGATTATGAAAACATTTGGCAAAAGTCGCTCATTCATGTAACGGATGAGTTTGCGCTTCCTCCAGTTGTGCTGCAAGCAGGTGAAGCCATCATTGGCACACTGGGTAACTTCAGTGTATCGACAGGTAAGGCGAAAGCCAAGAAGACTTTCAACGTGAGTGCCATCGTTGCAGCAGCTCTTATCAATGGACAGGTGCTGGAATACAAAGCATCATTTCCTGAAAGTAAACGCAATATTCTTTACTTTGACACAGAACAAAGCCCTTATCATTGTCAACTTGTGATGCAACGTATTTTGAAATTGGCAAAACTACCGATAGACAAGGAACCGCAGAATTTAAAATTCAGTCACCTCAGAGCCATTGCTGACCCTAATGAACGCAGAGAAATCATTCGCTATGCCATCTACAATACGCCCAACGTGGGCTTGGTAGTCATTGATGGTATTCGTGATTTGATGCTCGACATCAACAACTCAACGGAAGCAACCAAGTTGGTAGGTGATCTAATGCAGTGGACAAGTGAACAGAATATCCATATACAAACTGTGCTTCACCTCAATAAGGGCGACGATAACGCACGAGGGCATATCGGTACAGAACTCAACAACAAGGCAGAGACTTTCCTGCAAATTACAAAGGATAACACCATGCCTGAACGTAGTATTGTTGCACCCTCCATCATCCGCTCCAAGCCTTTTGAAAAGTTTGCCTTTAGGCTCCAAGAGGCTGAAGATGAGATTTGTATTCCCCAAATAGACCTCTCATATTCGGACAATGAGCGAAAGCAACATCGCTTCTCCTATCAAGAGTTAAGTACTAGCGAACATCGAAAAGCGTTGGAACAAGTATTCTCAACAAGCGAGATTTTGCCATATAGTAAACTTATCGTAGCTCTCAAAGAGGCTTATGCTAAGATTGTGGGGCTATCCTATGGGCAAACAAAACTCAAGGAGCTTTTGCAATTCTTGCTCAACAAAGGCATAGTGGTTAAGGAAGAACGAGGAAAATATCGGCTCAGCCATAATTCTCTACAATAAAACCTTTGGTCGGTCGGACACAGGCTATATATCCCTGAACCAATCCGACCAAAGAGAAACAAACTTGGTCGGACGTAACGGTGTGCCTATAGTGTACGACCATCCGACCAATCCTAAGACCTTCAGCCTCCAAAAGAAAAAGGCAGAGAGTTATTCATTTCAAACATCAAAACAAAATCACAATGGAAATACAAAATATCAAGCAAATCTCTATCACAGATTATTTGCAGCAACAGGGTTATTCACCTGCACGAGTACAAGGTATTCACTTTTGGTACTGCTCTCCGCTACGCAACGAAAGTACACCATCATTCAAAGTAAATACAGAGCGTAACCAATGGTATGACTTTGGAACTGGTGGACATGGAGATATTATTGACCTTGTGCTTGCTTTACAGCATTGTACCATGAACAAAGCCATTGAGCTTCTAACCGGTTCAAAACAAATACTGTATCAAGATTTTTCTTTTGGCGGTGAAAGAAATACCTCTAAGCACAAATTAGAAATCATATCTGTGCAATCACTTACCAATCCTTATTTGATACATTACATTGCAGAGCGTGGAATACCTATCAGTATCGCTAATAGTTTCTGCTCTGAAGTTCATTACAATAATACTAATCGGACATACTATGCCATAGGATTTGCAAACGATGCTGGCGGATGGGAAATCCGTAGTCCTTATTTTAAAGGTTGTATAGCTCCGAAAGCCATTACAACTGTCAGTAAGGGTACAGACCATTTGCAAATCTTTGAGGGCTTCATGGATTTTCTCTCGTGGCAAACACTAAATCCATCCTCAACTTGTGATGCTATTGTTCTCAATTCTCTGGCTCTTTTACCACGTATTCAAGAGAAGATAAAAGGCTACAAGCAAGTTGAGAGTTTTCTGGACAATGATGATGCAGGACGAAAAACGTTTGAAGTTTTGAAACAGTTTTGCCCATCTATCATAGATGGTTCTGTTCGCTATCGAACTCACAAAGATCTCAACGAATGGCTCGTTGCTCAATCTAAAGTGCAAGAAAGTCAACCTTCGTTACCAACCACGAAGCGTGGTATCAGAAGATAGTGTTTATCAGAGAAGCAAGTTTGTGTTTCGAGTATCTCAAAACCTACTTGCTCCCACCTATGGGAGGTGAAAATCCCGTTGGTCTCATCAAAAAAATAAAAAATGGAACAAAAGAATAAAAGTGGACGACCCACCAAGACATTATCAGAGAAACGGAAATATCAAGTGCTTCTTCGGCTTAATACAATGGAGTACTACACCTTGTTGGGAAAAGCACGTGAAGCCTCTATTTCACGAACAGAGTTTTTACGGCTACTCATTACAAATGCAGAAGTAAAGAGTCGAATCAAGCCAGAGGAAATGCAACTCATCCGTACAGTTTCTGGCATGGCTAACAATCTTAACCAAATTACCCATCGACTCAATGCTTTCGGCATCTCTACACTCAATGAAGAATTGAATGCGCTGAAACAACTTATTCACGAACTCATGAAACGATTGAAACCATGATAGCCAAGATTATTAAAGGAACAAACTTCAGTGGAGTTGTCAATTATATGCTCAGCAAACGCGAAGGTAAAGTCAAGGTTTTACAAGCCATTGGTGTACGCTGTTCCTTACCAAATGACATTGCACACGATTTCAACTTGCAAGCCTCTATGCGTCCGAATGTACATAAACCAGTTTGTCATACCATACTCTCATTCTCAGCACATGATTCAGAACGACTGACAGAGGCAACAATGGTGAAGATTGCCAACGAATATCTTCATGAAATGGGCTATGGCGACACACAGAGCCTTATCGTAAGGCACAGCGACCGCCAGCATCCTCACTTACATATTTGTATCAACCGTATCGGCAATAATGGCAAGACTATCAGCGACCGCAATGAAAAGTATCGTTCACCGAAGACTTGTAGAGAACTGACTGAGCGTTATGATCTAACCATTGGCAAAGGAAAGCAAGAGGTAAACCGCTCACGATTGAGAGGTGAGGATAAATTACGATACGAGATATTCGATACCATTAAGTCTATATTTCCTCAATCTCAGACTTTGAAAAATTTTGTTACAGGGTTAGAGCGACATGGTATTACCACTCGTTTCAAAACAAAAGGTAATACCGATGTTGTTCAGGGGATCATCTTTGAAAAAGACGGATGCAGTTTCAGCGGCTCAAAGATAGACCGCTCCTGTTCTTTCTCGCGCCTCAATGCAGCGTTAGAACGAAATACTCACAAACAAGAGCAAATTCATCAACAAAACGAGCCTATGGTACATTCTGTAGATGAAAGCTATTTCATTACCGACCTATCCGAAGCAATTAGTGAAGTGTTTTCTATGCCTACATCAAGTAATGGCGTAGATGTTGATGAACTTCGATTTCAAAAGAAACTCCGCAATAAAGCTAATCGCAAACGTAGAATTTAATCACATCAAATTTATACAGTATGAATAACGAAATAGCACCTGTTCTCGATATGCTCGAAGAACTCAAACAAGAGTGCAAAGTCATCAGTATGGTATAAGCAGAACTGCGCACTACTATTGCTGAACAGCTATCTAATCCAAAGGGGGATAGCTTTAAAACGCAAGAAACCGTGCAAATCCATCTCTCGAAAGAAACTCAAGCCAAAATCAAAGAACATCAACTTTTTGTTTTGGAGGCACTATCTGAGTCGAGTAAGAAACTCGCCCCAAAGTTTGAAGCCTTGCACCAGCTCATCAGCAAGCAACAAAAGCCTGTAGAATATAAGAACTACTCGCTATTTGCAAGCGTGCAATTAGCCGAGCGTATGCTACTCTTATTGGTTTGTGGGCTGGTCATGGTGAGTTGCTGGTTCTTCGGTATGGGAGCCAACAAACTGCAAACAGCCTCCGATTACGACTTACGTTATCGCTATCTGCGTATGCAGGGCAAAGCTACCGCTTCAGACTTCGCACATCTTGACAGCATATTTATCACACATCGCAATCCCAAAGCTATTCACCTGTTGAAGAAGAAGGTCATTGATTATGAACAAGCCTTGCAAAGACAAGCCGAGTTGTTATTGCAACAGAAGCGTATCAAAGAAGAACAAGAAGAATTAAAAATACACTTTCTTCCTAAGTAAAATATTGGAGAGTTCTAAGTTTAATTCCTCTTGTATATAACTTTTATTAAAATCTTTTGTCTGCGAAAAAGGAGAATGATATATCTACAGAGAGACTAGATACACTTTGCTTTTTGCTCCATGCATCCAGTTAACTTCATGAAAAGAGTCTGTAAGATGTATTCCTTCATGATGTAATTACAAACCTACCCCTTGTATAAGTCCATAGGGAGCAATGTTTTCTCTATAAGAGAGGCGAGAGGTGTAAGAATGAAATCTTTATGTTTCATACTTGATTTTTTTAGGTCCGTATATATCAATAGAGGCTTGGATGCGGCTGCGAAGGTATTTAAGGGCAGACGGCGATTTAGTGTGCTTGTAATCTTTTTTGAATTCTTGTGCCTTTTCTTGTATTTCAGAGAAAATATGTTCGGTTATAGATATAGTTTTGTCTTTAGCAATTGTGTAATATATTAACCCAAACAAATAAATATCGGCATCTATGATTGAGTTGATTTTTTGGGGGAAACTTTCTGCTTGTAAATAATTTTCAAGTATTTGAAAATTATCTTGAGGGTTTGAATTTAACAGAAGGTTAAACAAAGAATTACCCTCCTTGTTGACTTCTGCAAGGATATAAGACTCGTAGTACTTCTCCATTTTAGTCTTATAGTTCTGCGCAATTCTTCCTGCATCTTCATTATTCTTCCTGTATTGCGATAACAATGATAGGTATCGTACAAAGTCAATAGGGGCATTATTGATAGTTATACTGTTTGCAAATTGAGGAGAAAACCATTTATCAAAATCCTCTTTTAAGAAATATAGAGATTTACGACTCTCTAACTGTGAGAGTGATTTTCCTTTAATATTTATATTACGAAAGACAGAGGAATATAGCTTTTGTTGCTCTGGTTTTTTATCACTGATTGGGATTATAAGAGAGAAACCTATATAGGTGTCCTTCCAAAAGTTTTCGTCCAATTCATAGTCAACAGGGTCGTATTTACTACGGTTTATTTTATTGAGAATACTCTCCTTGTCCTGCCCTTCTATAGTGAAACAGTTGAATTGTCAATCAATTAGCATTCTATCTTCATCATCATCTAAATCGTCATTTTCATTGGCTGTAGATAAATATTCTTTATCTTTGAATTTGAACTTGTCCCTATCTGGGAATAGCCCTATATAGGCAATAGGTATTGCAGATAGGCGTTGTTGCCTGCAATATCCTATAATTAGTTGACAACTTTGGTTCTTAATTTAATTCTTCTTTGACAAGCTTATTCGCTAAGTTCAGGTACGCTTGTCGCCGTTTTTTTCTTAACTACATAATTAGTTGACAGTTGTCTTCTAATTGCAAAATTACTCTTTTATTTTCTAGTTGTGGTTGTTTCTGCCTCCTTCTTTTATTGTTTGACATTAATAATGTGTGCCAAGGAAGTTATGCCGTCAACCTTTCGACTTCTTCCATTGGCGTTCTCATCTATAGACTCTGATGCGGTCTAAACGTGTTGTATAGGTCGATGGCCTTCTTTGTAAGGCGCCTGACCTGTTGCAGACTTTTATCTTCTGTACTAAAGAGCCAGCCGTTCTTGAGCGTATTGTTTATTCTCTCGGGCAGAGCGTTGTGCAATGGATCTCCGGTTTGTGTCATACTGATTTGTATACCAAGAGATTTGAGTTTGTTGACATAGGCGTTGCAGCAGTATTGCACGCCGCGGTCAGAATGGTGTATGAACTGCAAGAGTTCGACATTATACTTTCTGTAGAAGTCGATGCCCATAGAGAGAGCGTTCATCGGACCTTGTCTCTCAAGGGTTGGATGCAGACACCAGCCCACGATCAGGCGTGAAGCAGCATCGGTTACTAAGGAGAGATAAGCCCAGCCTGAAGAGGTTGCTACGTAGGTGATATCCGTAACGCAGAGCTCGCCGAAACGAGTCGGATGTAGCTTGGGCGTTGTGTTGAGAAGGTCTTCATAGATGTGGTAGTGGTGATTGGAGTTGGTCGTCCTTGGGCGTTTGCGACGGCGAAGGCATAGTCCGTTGGAGCGGAAAAGCTCATAGCATTGGTCGCGACCGATGGTAAACTTATCTGCATACTTGCGACGGCATAGCTCGTAAAGGATGCGTATGCCGGCCTTGGGTAAAGAGGTGCGGAGCTCCTGCGCATAGAACACGATGCTGCTACGCAGGACATCTAACTCCAAAGAACGATCCACATGACGGTAATACCCTTGTCTACTTATGCCAAGATAACCGCAGAGTAAACTGACAGGATGACTTACCAGAGCCTGTCTTTCTTCTCCCTGCGACAAGGTCTTGATTACTTGGCAGCGGAGTTTTTTCGTATACGGATGTTGTATTTCTTCTCGGCAAGGTCGATCATCGTCTTGTTGGCCAAACCATAATGTTTTTCAACGGCCAATTCTTTCTCAAGACGTTTGATTTCTTTTGCATGAGCCTTGCGCTCGCGTAATAGCTGCGCTTGGAGTTCTTCGAGCTGAACGGGGATATCTTCTTTTTTCATAAGATATGCTACTGACGAGACGTCAGGTGAGCCATATTCGGTATAAATACGATGGAAAGTGCTTAAGGGGATACCATGACGAGAAGAGAACTCATGCAAGGTTAAACCACTTCTTACATACTGATGTAATAACAGAATTTTCTCTGATGCAGTGTACTGAGACATAAAAATTTAATCCTTTCTGATTGAAAAGGTGTCAACTTATTCAGTACACTACAACTGCTCGCGCAGACAAAGCATTGACAACTTACTGCGATGCTATAGCACAAGGATTTTCTCATCCAAAGGTAGAGGTAATGGCAAGCGAGGTCTTATATCAAGGTTTGCACTTTCCCAAGTATGACACGATTGTGTCTGTCTTGGAAAAGCCACTCTACTTTGCCCCCTTTGGCCAAACAGGATTGCTCACCTTGGCCATAATATGATTGCCTCCTTTTGGCCAAAATAATATTAATCACTTAGTACAAGTATCGTTAGAGTTTTTTGTGTAGATTTGAGGACCCGAGTCCTGGTGTAAGGGGTAATAATAAAATCTATGCAAATGAATAAAAGAATCAAGAACATTTTAAGATGTTATGCGGCAGAGATGGGAATGAAGGAAACGGCATCCACGTTCCATACTTCCCATGAATCCCGACGTCGGGAGCCTTCTTCCAAAAGGATTGAATTGGAGGCTTTGCTTCCCGGATATGTATCCCGCCTGACACGCAAAGGGATGAGTGTCAGGAAACTTTTCAAGGAGTATCATTCCGAGTATCCTGACGGTCTTCAGCTGTCTTCCTTCAAGCGGGCAGTCCGCCAGTACAAGTTCCACATCAAGGTCGTGGGCCATGTCGAGCACTATGCCGCAGACCAGATGTATGTTGATTTTGCCGGTGACAGGCTTGAAGTTGTCGATGAGATGACAGGCGAGACGAAGAAGGCCGAAGTCTTTGTTGCCATCCTTCCGTTCAGTCATTACGCCTACTGTGAGGCCGTATGGTCGCAGCGCAAGGAAGACCTGATCAAGGGATGCGAGAATGCCATGCTGTATTTCGAAGGGGCTCCGGCGGCAATAGTCCCCGACAATCTGAAGGCGGCCGTCACACGAAGCGACCGCAACGAGCCCGTCATCAATGACGATTTCGCCGCTTTTGCCCAGCATTACGGCTGTTCGGTCTATCCCGCCCGTGTACGCCACCCCAAGGACAAGGCCCTTGTTGAAAACGCAGTGAAGCTTCTCTACCATTCCGTTTACCTGGACATAGAGGAAATGACTTTCTCCCGTCTGGACGATCTCAATGCCGCCATCCATGTTTCCCAGAACGATTTCAATGAAAAGGTGATGGCCAGCCGGGAGGCGTCACGCAAGGAGATGTTCCTGCGCGGTGAGAAGGGCTACCTCCGCCCGCTTCCACTGAAACGCTACGTCATGAAAGAGAAAAAGCTGATGACTGTCGGCAGGAACTCCTACGTATCGCTGTTCAAGCACCATTACAGTGTTCCCAAGGAACATGTGGGGAAAGGCATGACGATCCTCTACGATGCCGACACCATGGAAATCTACTGTGGCATGAACCTTGTCGCCATCCACGACCGCTGTGACATACCCTACACCTATTCATGGAAAAAGGAGCACAACCTGCCGGGGCACTATGGCCCTTATGACAAGGATCTTGAGGAGCTCTTCCGACGTGCCTCGGAAATAGACAATATCGTATTGAATTATCTCCGGGAAGTGGAGCGTGTCATGCAATATCCTCCAAAAGCGTTCAGATCCTGTCGGAGCATACATTTTCGCGAAAAATCACTCAGATACGGGGTACAATTGATAAAAATCGGCAAAAAGAAGCTTTCGTAGGGGTACGATGAATGAAAATCGGCAAAAAACGGCTTTCCCAATATTGGGAAGAATAAAAAATGCCATTGGCTGCATTTCCCAACTCTCGGAAAGACGAAAAACCCCGAAAGTTTTTTATCCGACTTTTGGGGTTCGGTTCATTTTGACCCATCCTCTTGCCGGCACCACTCCACAGTCCATGACCGCGGACACCTTCCTTTCCATGCTCCTTGCACGTGAATGGGACCGGCTCTTCAGGTACGGGGAAAAGCTATCTATCATGTGCCCTTGGCCACGAGGCATGTAAAAGAGGATTCCGCACTTTCTATACCAATGCACCCAAACTGCTTGGCGCACTCAAGGTTGCCAAAGTCAAAGGTACACTTGAAACTGAGCTCAAGAAGATGGAGCGTTGCCAGTTACTCATCCTTAACGACCTCTTCATTTGTACCTCTTGATGCCAAGGAACGTCCCATCCTGCTCGAAATTATTGAGGACGGGCATGAAAGGAAATCCACTATCATAACCTCGCAGTACCCATCGTCCAACTGGTATGACATGGTTGGTGATCCGACAATAGCCGACGCCATCCTTGACCGAATCATTCATACGGCGCATACCATAGAATTATATGACGACAGCATGCGTAAGTTAAGGGCTAAGAAAAGCCAGAGTATCTAAAAGGGTAAAATAAAATTGACCCCTGCACCAGGACTTTACAAGGGGCAATCATATTGTGACCAACAGGAGCAAATCCTGTTTGACCAAAGGGGTCAAAGTAGAGTGACCTTTCCACCTTTCATTGTCTTATGTTTTTAGATTGTTGCTAAGACGATTTCTTGGATACGAATAGGTTCAACTTCTGAAAAGAGATAGAGTATAAACTCCTTTCTGTCCTTCCGATTGAGTTCCTTATATAGTTCCCCAAAGGCGAAGATATTTCCGTTGAGGTAAACCGATACCATATACTCGAAGATGTTGTCCACCTCATAGTATCTGCATTGCTGTGCAATTGTCCTGCTTCTTCTTTTCATATATCTGTCTGTTTAAGAAATGAGTAACCAAAATATTCCCCCGATGATGAGTAGGTAGGTCAATATGTAGACCACAATTGCCAGTGTGATGGCAAAGAGTAGCCGAACAATGTATTTCCCCAGCCATAGTCCTGCAAGCCAAAGCCAAAGACTTCCACCAAATAGGGATAAGCCGATGAGGGCAAGTGTTCCCCAAATCAGGGTTTTGTATCTCAATTTCATCTTGTCTGATTTTATGCGGATTCTTGAGGTGAGGGAGTTGAGTTTCCATTTTTCTTTTTCTCTGTCCTCTCGTTTCCGACATTTTTTTTGCGTATTTCCGTCGGGTCGGTCGTTTTCGTTTCAAGGCGATAAAAAGGTAGGGGGCAAGGACAACAAGGTTTAGGGCAAGAATACTACCTGAAGAATGAAGTGTGGAGATTGTTGTCCTAACGGCTTGCCGCTTGATCTTTTTGCCCGTCAGACGCCGGAACTACTTTTGCCGAAGAGAACGAAGACCGATCCCGAGCGAATTTATAGAGTAGAATGTGGAGTGGAACACCGTAGAGGACAGAGTGAAAAAAATGAAGGGCAGTCTTCACAAGTAAGACTGCCACAACAATGAGCAATAAGACAAAAAATAGAATCAGCTGTCTGAATAGAGAGCCATCAGAAAAGAAAAACGGAGAAATTTTCTTCTTTCTCCGTAGATAGCATTACCTTTGCAATAGGTTATTCGAGTTATGCAAAGCGTTGTATATCATTGCAGAAGATAGGTCACTAAATCATTACCTACTGCATTTCATAACTCATTCGGCTGTTGATAGCCAATTACTTAGACCTAAATGATAGATTTTATCAGAAAGCTTAGGTGCTTTGTCATCATTTCTGTACTGTGAAAATTTACTAGTATTCTAATCTAGATCTTTCAGCTTCTTCATCCATTCTTTTTGCCTCAGCTAGGTAGTTCTTTTTGATATCTTTGAAAATTTCAGCGACATTGGGATATTGAAATCTAAAATCATTTTCCAATTTTTGGAAATACACAGCTTTTTCTCGTTCGATATCCCCTCCATCAAATGCTCCTCTTGTTGAAAAACTACGCTTATTAACCAGTCCTAAATAATAACCTCTTTTCAAATCATCGGTGTTTATTTCTTCAATTATCCGGAATATTTTTTCTTCAGGCCATGATAGACAATCTTCAGGATACCGAGCTAAAACTTGGCCTATTTCTTCATCAGCAACCTCCAATCTCCCTATAGATTCTGCCAAAAGTCTTGCTTCTTGAATCCAATCATTCAGTTCGTTTTCATCGATAGAATTATCATCTCTCATTCCAGGAATTCTTTTCCAAGTGTGAAGCAAATGGTAGGCTCTTTCTGCTCCATTTTGAATATCCCCACTATAGAGGTTTTCTCGTTCTTCTTCTAATAATTTTTCATCCTTAGACTTATAAAGCAGTTTTAAGACATCGATAAAAAAATCCGGATTATTTGCTAATTCTTCTTCCAGAATTTTAGGACTTCTTACGTTACGTGATAAAGTTGGGAGGTATAACCATTCCAAATCCAATAGAGTAGGCCTATCAATGTCTGTTCGCTGATCAAGTTCTTCAAAAATCCGTTCTACTTCACAGCCTGCGAGATGAGAGTTCTCATTTGCTTCTTCCGTCACGATTCTTTTTAACATCTCGACTAATAACTCGCTTGGAATTACATTTGGGAAAAGCCAAGCATTTGCTATTGCTGAGAAAAACCGTTTATACCTCAAGAGCATTTTAATACCATATACTTTTTCATCATTGGTAAGGTGAGGAAAATGTGGTTGGATGTTTTGCCAATATTCATCTTGTATTTCTCTATCTAATGAAGCAACGAAGTCCCATAATTGTTGATTTTGTGTTAGTGGGATTAGCACATTAGAAAGTGATTTTTTGTCAAACACTTCTCCTTGTAATTCTCCAAATAATGCATTTATCCAATTGAAGTCATTAGCGACGAACTTTTCATAGATAAATCCGTGAACAAAGGGCATCTGTTCTGGGGTATCGCCTAAGCATTGACAAACAAGTAGAATGTCTCCTTTTGTTGTGACTACTTGGGCTAATATCCTTCCAAAAGTTCTACGGTCTTGCACCTTATTTCTTAATCCTATAACAGTTTCTAGATTAAGTTTCTTTAGCCACTCTTCTACCGCAGCTCTCCTTACATCGTCTACTTTCTTTTGTTGCTGTTCGTAATTTTCGGAGTTGTATCGAAGGCCTTCTGGTAGCTGTGGCCCTTGTTCATTGAAAAGCCAGAGGTATTTTTGGATGATATCAGCTGGCTGAAGTTTGTTGTATAATCTTTCAAAGCGTACTAACTCGGTTTCTGGTAGAGCCCAATCTGCATCAGGAAATGACCTATGATGATTTAAAATCCCTCTAATTGTTTCCCATACTAAAAATTTTTCGTGCTTGATGTTTGGACAAACTTCATCTGCCCAGTCCAAAACTCTTTTTCTATCAGCGTGAGAAAGGCGAGGTGTTTCTTTTATTAATTGAGAGAATTTATCTTCATCATTATCGAAAATAGTTATGAGCATTTCTATTATTGCAGAATGTGTATCCCATATTTCTTTGTAAGTGTAAGACAGATTAGTGTTCTTGTCAAACATTCTCCAACGCATTTTATGAGTTGGAAATGCAACATCGTGGAAACTGGGAAGCATTCTAATTAAAAGAGACCACCCCAATGCTTTTTCCTTTTCAGTAATATGTTTTAGAACCTCCATTCTGTACTCAAACGGTGCAAGAGTTTGATAATGCCACGGTTTGAATATTTCAGTAATGCTATTTATTGGTCTGTTTGACAAATTGCCCCCTGGATCAAATCCAGAGAGTTTTAATAATATCAAACTCACATCTCTTAAATATTCAGGTAACCAAGCCAAACTTTCAAGAGCCCACAATAAACCTGTATGATGACTTGTTTTAGAGAAGACCCCATCTTCCTCTTTGAACATATCCATTACTTCAGGCTCCTGTTTCTCTAAGGATTTTTTTACAGATTTAAGGAAGATTTCTGGAGACGCTTCTGCTATGAGGGGTAATTCTTTGTCAATAGAAATCCATACTTCACCACTTGCGTTATTGAGTAAATCAAAAATATTATTATCAACCCAATCCTGAGGATTGTCTATGTTAAGTAATTCGCCTCTGATTTGCCCTGCTAAAATTAAAGATTGTACCAATCCTTCTCTTGACCAATCAGAGTATTTTCTTCTATTATTGAAATATGTAAGGACCCTGCCTTCTGGTTCAATGAATGGATTTCCAGTTCTAAATGCTATCGAAAAACATTCTTGAAGGTTTTGAAAATCATTCCTTGTAAGTTGAGAGGCTAAGTTTGTCCATGAATCCAAAGGCGAGGTTAATCGCCAAGTTCTACCGATTTGAATAATTGGAGACTCTTCAAAATCCCTCCATTTATTTAGCACAGCTGAATAGTCTGCATAACTCTGTCCAGAAAGCTTTTCAATTAATTCAATATCTCCCTTGAAGTTTTCGTCCCATCTACCCAATAAAAGCGCAGGTATTATATCTCGGATATTTTCTTTATCGCACCATTTTGCTTTATACTGCGGAAATTTAAGTAGCTTTTTAAGTATTGTGATATTTCGTGCTGATTCTCTAGATAGCCTTTCTGCATCTTCTCTTAATATACCACTCTTTATTAATGCATCGACTTGACCATGTCTATCGATTGTTGATAAAGTAATTGTATTATCTAAATTAATATCATCACTAGCACCGAGAGGGACTAATACGTGATTACCTCTCGATACGGCCATATTAAAAGGTTGTGTTTCATCAAATCTTGGAATGATATTCAACGTGGAATTTATGTTATTTCTAACTATTCCACGAAAATTCTCCTCAGTATTTACTACTAATGTTTTTGAAAAGAATTGACCTCCTTCTTCATCTTGAAATGTTTGCGCTGCAGCAATAATGAAAGCAATTGCTTCATTTTTTGTGGATGCTTTTATGGCTACAATTTTGGGTTCATCTAGTAACACTGACTGTAAAATCTTTTTTTCGTGTTCTCTCCCTGCTATTATAATTTCGGGGAAAAGCCTCAAGCCTTTTGGACCAATTGACCACTCTTCCCAAAATTCGTCAGCAGTTATTATGCCTTCAAATGGATATGCTCCAATTCCATCCTGTGAAGCAAGCCAAAGCGAAACCGAGAGAATCCGATCTAACCATTGCTCTAAGTCTATGGAGTCATATGCGATTACATTTTTCCAATGATTTTCCGCTTTTTTTTCTCTGATCCACTCGTCTTTTCTGTTCCAAAGTCTTGGTGTGATAAATATGAATGTAGAATTGCTTGGCTCAAACCCGATTGGATTATTTTTTCTTTTATCATAATCGCGGTTAGCTTTTGTTGTACAATCAGAAGAAGTGCCAAACTCCCACAAAGAAATTCCTTGGGGTACATAAGCCGTTTCTATTTCACAATTTACAATACCGTCCCATCCTCCAATATAAGTCGCACTTCCCCAAGGAATACTAATCTTTGTACTTACGGGGGTTGATGCTCTTACTAATCTCGAGATAAGATATGGCAAAGTCGATTTTGATTGTGCCGTTTCAGCCCATCTTTCAAGATGATTTCTCGTAACTAAATTCATACATCCACAAAATTTATAAGTTTTCTACTCCAAATTTGGCAATTTCATCTATAATCGGCAGTACTTTCTCCCCCAACGGTGTAAGAGAGTATTCCACTCTGGGAGGGACCTCGGGGTATTATTTCTTTTTATCAGTCCCTTGTTACAAAGGAATTTCAACTCGTCAATAAGCATCTTCTCACTGATGCCGGGAATGGCACGTTTGAGTTCTCCATAACGGATTATCCTGCGGTTGATTTGAAAAATGATGAGCAGCGTCCATTTACCGGCAAAAATCTGCATCGACTTTCGCACAGGACATTCGTTATCTGATATTTTTCGCTCCATGACAAACTTTTTTTATTCTTGATAATCAATAAATCTAACAATATAGTATGTATCCTACAATATTGTTGGTACTTGCAGATAGTAGTGCAAAGGTATAATTTTGCGGTGATCTCAACAATAAAAACATGGATTTATGGAAAAGAAATTCGGAGATTATATGCGAAAAGTCCTGAAAGATGCAGATGAGTGTTAAGTGTTTGATAATGTGTGAGAAATACGATTTTATGCAGTAGTTTGCTTAGAGGTGAAAAGTGCAGAAAATGTGGATTTGTGCAGAAGATGCGTTACCAAATCGTTAGTTCGATATATGTTATCGATATGAGGTAACGGAAAACGATTACCACAGTGATCATAATTCCTCATAGATTGGCATTTATGCGCTGAATTACAATGTTTTGCGTAGTTAAAAACGCTTCAAAATCAGGTAACTTTGCCCATAAAAAAGAAGCGTATGAAAAAAGACAAAATGAAGGTGTTGCTCTACCTCAAAAAGGGCGGATTGAACAAGGTGGGGCAGGCTCCGATAATGAGGCGTATTACTTACGACCGCACGATGGCACAATTCAGCAGTAAGCTGTCGTGTAATCCCAAGTTGTGGAACGTGCGTGAAAGTCGGCTGAACGGAAAAAGCCAAGAAGCTGTGGAAACCAATGCTAAATTGGAACGGCTTCTACTCTCAGTACAGGAAGCGTATCAAGTTCTCTGTGAACGAGGTGTGGAATTTACAGCCACAGATATCAAGGAAGCATTCCAAGGCTGTATGCAAGGACGTGTTACCCTATTGCAACAATACGACAGAATGGTGGAAGAGGCGGAAAAACGTATCGGGATAGACATCAAGAGACAATCGTTTGCAATCTATCACAACACAAGAAAGCAATTAAGCCGTTTTATTCTCGACCATTATAAAGTCAAGGATCTGACCTTTACGCAAATTGAGGATGATTTCTTGGACAACTTCCAACATTATGCGAAAAGCAAGCTGGGCTATTCGCAGGCTTATTTTTGCAGGTTAGCCCAATTGGTCAAGAAGACCTGCAAGATGGCCTTTCCATGAGGGAATAACGGAATACCCCATATTGAACTTCGTGAAAATCGAGAAAGGCGATGCAAAGATACCACAGGCATTAGACAAGGTTTCATTGGTAAAATTGCAGAGTCTGAAGTTGAATGAATATGAAAAGGATTTGGAGACTGCACGCAATCTCTTCCTCTTCTCGTGCTCTACAGGGGTGTCCTATTGTGATATGATGTGTCTCAATAAGGAACATCTTTTCTTGATGATGAGGGCAAAAGTTGGTTGAAGTTTCAGAGACAGAAGACCGACTCTTTAAGTCGGGTTAAATTACGACCCGAAGCAGAACGTATTATTGAAAAGTACAACTCGGAAGAGCGAGAGACTCTTTTCCCAAACATCCCTTATACCACTTACCGCTATCTTCTGAAAGGGCTGCAACATCGGGCAAGAATAACAATTCCCATCACTGCACACGTAGGGCAACACACATTCGCAACACTGATAACACTTGAGAATGGAGTGCCGATAGAAACCGTCAGCCGTATGCTGGGGCATAGGCGGATAGAGACCACCGAGCGATACGCCCACGTTACCCCAACGAAACTCTTCGATGAGTTTGAGCGTTTCATTTCTTTCACCAAAGATTTAACACTTATACTTTAAGACCATGCGCAGTACGTTCAAAATACTATTCTATATCAACAGAAGCAAGACGAAAGCAGACGGCACAACGGCTATCCTCTGTCGTATCACCATTGACGGCTCAAACGTGGTAATGACCACAGGTGAGAGTATCGTTCCCTCCTTATGGAGTGTCAAACTTGGCGAGACAAGCGACAAGAAGACAAATCAACGCCTGCAACTCTTTCGAGAACGGATAACACAAGGCTACAATACGCTTCTCTTCCAATATAGGGCGGTCAGTGCAGAATTGCTCAAAATCCATTTACAGGGCATTGGAAGCCATCCAACGACATTGCTTACACTAAGTAAGGAGGAACTCGGACGGCAGGAGGGCAAGCGGACGAATACCTACAACAGTTATCGGAGTTGTGATATTCATCTTAGGGAGTTCGTCAGGTCTCTGGGCAAGAAGGATATATCCATAGCGACCTTGACGATGGACTTCTTTGATGCCTACCGACATTTTCTCATCAAGAGGGGGTACGCACCGCTTTCTACAAACAAGTTCATCTATTGGCTCAGTCGGCTGATGTCTCGTGCAGTAAGTCAGCAGACCATTCGCAGCAATCCTTTTGAGGGGGCGAAATATGAAAGGGTCTTGTGCAAACCTCGCTTCCTCAACAGAATGGAGGTTTCGCAGTTGCTCGCCCTTCCGCTGCAGAACGAGGAAGCGGAGTTTAGCCGACGGATATTCATTTTCTCAATATTCACAGGCTTGGCGTATTCTGATGTCCGCTTGCTCTCCTATGGTCAGATAGAAACGAACAGCGAGGGAAAACGCTACATACGCAGGAAGCGACAGAAAACGGACGTGGAAGCCCTGATACCCCTGCATCCGATAGCAGAGCAGATACTAACGGCTTATCCTCCAAAAGAAAACAATCAAGAGGCTCCCATCTTTCCCACGACACAGAGCAAGAGGCAGGTTTGGGCACACCTTAAAGCCATCGGCTTGGCTTGCGGTATCCGCCAGTCCCTTTCATTCCATCTTGCCCAACATTCGTTCGGAACACTAACCTTGGAAGTAGGAATGCCGATAGAGAGCATCGCCAAGATGATGGGGCATTCATCTATTGCCAGCACACAAATCTATGCTCAAATTACCGACCAAAAGATTTCCTCGGATATGGACAGGTTGATGCAACTATGAAGTCTGCGGAATTAAATAGAAAAGGAGTTTGCTCCACACGGATGAAGCAAACTCCTTTTTAATTGTTAAGCATTGGAATTAATTACATTTGTTTAACCAGCCAATTTTGGCGGCCAATCATCTCTATCTGCTCTTGACTCCAATAGAGGTCTTCCTCTTCGTCAGCGAGATAGGCTTTTAGGATTTCGTAAGTTGTGGGATCGTCTTTTAGCTCTGCCATGCAGTTGTACAAAAGCTCCACCCCTTGCTCCTGGATTTTGAGATCTGCTTTAACGTATTCGATAGGGTCTTTTACAATTTCTCGTCCCTTTTGGTCTTCGATTTTCACTTCGTCTCCGAGGTCGTTGATACGCTCTATAAACTTCTCTACCCAGCCCATTTCTTCAGTGTAGTGTTCTTTATATTTCTCGCCGAGTTTTGTAAAACCCATCGATTCAAAATATTTACCTTGCACAAAGTGAGCGAAAGCTCCATTGGTCAATCCTGTTGTAAATAGCTGTAATCCTTCAATTGTTTTTTGATGTTTCATTTCATTGTTCTTTTTAAATGTTATTATTCTTTGTTTATCAATTTGTAAATTAGTTTCTTTAAAGTATCTACCTCTTCGTTGGTTAAGGATACATCTTTTGCCAGTTGAGGCGGTATTTTTACGGCATTCTCTCTCAGCTGCTTTCCTTTGTCGGTAAGACTAATTTTTACGGTTCGTTCGTCCATCGTACAACGTTTACGAACTATCAGTCCTTTGATTTCCATTCGTTTGAACAATGGCGTGAGTGTGCCGCTATCCAAATAATGGTGTGCTGAATCGATAGACTGGCTTCGTACCACTTTCGGGGCAGACAATGTGGTCGCAGCCACACTGCACGCAGATGAGGACACTCCCCATATTCATGCCACCATCGTCCCGATTGTTACGGGTGAAAGACGGAAAGCCAAAGAGGAAGCCAAGAACGGCAAGCGGAAGTACAAGACAAAGAAGAATAAGGTACGACTTTGTGCAGATGATGTGCTCACGCCCAAGAAGCTGGAGCAGTATCAGACGGATTATGCCAAGCGAATGCAACGGTTCGGATTGGAGCGAAGCGTACACGGTTCGGAAGCCAAGCACCGCACCACGATGGAGTATTACAAGGAAGTCCTAAAATCCACGAAAGAGAAAGAGGCGCAAGAAGCAGAACTCACTACCAAGATAAAAGAGTTGGAGAAGCAGGCAGGCAAACTCCGAATGAAAGGTACGTTTTATTCTATCTTTGGCAACTCTGAACTCGACAAGGCAGAAAAACGTATCGCAGACTTGGAACAGGAAGCCGAACGACAGCGGTATCTTTCGGAAAAGGAGAAGAATGAAATCCGAAAGGAGATCGTTCTCTTGCAGGACACAGTCAAAGGAAGAGACAAAGCCATTGCCGAACTGAAAGAGACCATGCAGGTTTACGAGGAAGAGCGGAATTGGATAAAACGTTTCTTCAATGGTTTCTATCAACTCTTGAATATCCGTCTGATGCTCCAAAAGATGGATTTCTCTGACGATAGAATTGCAGAAATGTATCGCACGGAAGCTCCCCAGCGAGGTACGGCAAAAGCCTATTCGGGGCTGTACAGGAGAGAGTTCACGGAAAAGGATACCGAAATCCGTATTACCAAAGATGAAAAGAAGCGACCACTCCTTACCATCAACGGGCTTCCCATTACCGATTGGTGCGAACAGAAATGGAAACAGCTTATCAATCGTAATCGCTCGCAGCGGTTGTAAATGAAAACCGAGAAGCTCTTTTTTCTTTTATCGGTGTATTTCTATCCCAACAAAACTTTTCGAGAAGAAAATCACGAAAGAACGCTTACTTTTCCTCGCAAATGTGTATCTTTGCAAATAGTAAAAGTGAGCGTTCTTTGGCTATTCAAAACAATATACCTCAAAGCACTCCGCTCATTTCTAAATCATTACCTATACAAGCCACACAATGCTAAATCGCATTGTATCTCAGACAATTAACTCCGTACAGAACTTTTGATTGAAAAAGTGCATCAATTTTACACCGCTTTGGCACAGGGTGATTTTGAAACGGTGGGGGGCATTGCTCTCCGATGATTTGGTATGGTATCAGCCGGGAAAGGGTTCATTGTCAGGCGTTTACAGAGGCAAGCAGAATATTTTCGCCCACTTGGGAAGGATGGCTCAGTTGAGCAATGGAACATTCGCTATCGACCAAGTGGATTATGTGACGGAAAACGGAGATTTGGTCGTGGCTGCGATTAGATTTGCTGTGTCGGCAAGCGGACATTCAATGGAGATGAAGGGGGTAGGCCTTTTCCGATTTGAGAATGGTTTGATAAAGGAAGTCTGGCTGTTCTCCGAGCGAATTGACGAAGAAGACCGTTTTGGACGGCATTGGCACAAGGATGATTATTTATCAAATCCACTAAAACAGGCAGTAAAATAAATGCATCTTACTGCCTGTTCTCATATTCAGTTATACCATCCGCCTTTATTATAGCATACAAGCAACGGAATGGAAGATTTCTTCTGGGTAAGTTTCCTAATAGTCCACCTGCAGAAGAGTTGGGCTTCAGGAGAGACAAAGCGAAACGACAGCATCGTTATCATTTCAATATTGCATAAATCCACAGCACCGCCCTTAAAAGATAGGGTTTGCATAACCTCATCTTCTCTGAGCAAACCCTCTTTGAAGATAGACTTGATATGACTATTTACCTTACCGGAGAATACGCCGAATAAATCGGCAATCTCGCAAACAGACATCCAAATGGTAGTCGTAGGAATGTGTATATTCCCATTCTCGCTGATGGTTATGATTCCACTGTTTGGGATTGCAGGAGATTCCCGTGGTTATCGTCGTACTTTTCCCGTCGATGGAGATTTGGCAAAGTACGGAAGTTGTACCATCCACACGTACCTTGTTGCGATTGATATAGAGTAGTAAAGAAAATGTGCTACGCATAATTCGTTTATTACATTCGGGCAAATGCAAGAAAAAGGTTGATTTATGTAGATTGATGGTAAGTGATTGAGAATGTGTGAGAAACACGGATTTATGCCGTGAATTGCTTTGAGGATGAAAGTGCAGAAAATGCGGATTTGTGCAAAAGATACGTTACCAAATCGTTAGTCAAATGTGAAAGGACGTAGACAGGTAACAGGAAGCAGTTAGCACAATAGTAAGGATTTCTACTGATATGGTGTTTATGCACTGACTCACAACATTTTGCATAACCGAAAACGCTTCAAAAACGGGTAACTTTGCCCACAAAAACAGAAGCGTATGCAAAAAGGAAAAATGAAGGTTTTGCTCTACCTCAAAAAGAGCGGTTTGGACAAGTTGGGGCAGGCTCCGATTATGGGACGGATAACCTACAATCGCACGATGGCTCAATTCAGCAGTAAGCTTTCGTGTCCCCCAAAGTTGTGGAATGTGCGAGAGAGCCGATTGAATGGCAAGAGCCGTGAAGCAGTGGCAACCAATGCAAAGTTGGAACAGCTGCTCCTCTCTGTACAACGAGTGTACCAAACGCTTTGCGATAGAGGTATAGAGTTCTCTGCAAAAGACATCAAGGAACAGTTTCAGGGTTCAATGCAGAACCGCACTACGTTCTTGCAACGCTACGACCAAATGGTGGAAGACGAGAAGCAATTGGTTGGTGTGGAGATTACGGCACGTTGGCACTCGATGTATTACATGCTCCGAAAGCATCTGCAAGTCTTTATACAAGAGCGATACCATACCGGCGACATCACCTTTGGGCAACTAACCGAGGATTTCTTGGACGGCTTGCATCAATATAGCGTGGGGAAACATGGTCATTCACAGAGTTATTACCGCAAGATGGCTTTGGCGGTCAAGAAAGTATGCCGTTTGGCTTTTCGTGAGGGTATCATAGACCGTCCTCTCTTTGACCTTGTCAAGATAGACAGAGGAGAAAATAAACAGCCCAGAGCTTTGGACAGGGCTTCTTTGGACAAGATAAGGCAAATTCGATTAGAGGAGGATGAAACAGAACTGACACTTGCCCGTAACCTTTTCCTGTTCACCTGCTACACAGGTACAGCCTTTTGCGACATGATGAATCTGCGCAAGGAACATCTTGTGCAGGATGATGCAGGGGCTATGTGGCTTAAATTCAGAAGACAAAAGACTAATACCCTTTGTCGGGTAAAACTTCTGCCCCAAGCCGTTGCTCTGCTTGATACATACCATTCGGATGAACGGGACACGCTTTTGCCGACTATCAGTTACGAAACCTACCGTTTCCTCCTGAAAGCCCTACAACTGAGAGCAGGGATTGCCATTCCCTTGACCGCACATATAGGACGGCACACCTTTGCAACATTGATAACCTTGGAGAATGGAGTGCCGATTGAAACAGTGAGTAAAATGCTTGGTCATAGCAAGATTGAGACCACCGAGCGTTATGCCCATGTAACACCGAAGAAAGTATTCGAGGAGTTTGGTCGTTTTCTTTCTTTCACCGCAGATTTAACCCTTAGCCTTTAATATTATGCGTAGCACATTCAATATCCTATTCTACATCAATCGTAGCAAACTGAGAACAGATGGCACTACGACTATCCTTTGCCGTATTACGATAGACGGTTCAAAAGTGGTAATGTCCACAGGAGAAAGTATCTCTCCCCAAGATTGGAGTGTGAAGCGACAAGCGTCGAATAACAAGAAACTAAATCAACGCTTACAATTGTTTAGAGAGAAGATTGAACAGGGCTATAATACGTTGCTTCTGCAATTTGGTGCGGTGAGTGCCGAGTTGCTTAAAAACCACTTGCAAGGTGTCGGAGCAAGTCCTACCACATTGCTTGCCCTTAGCCGAGAGGAACTGTCAATCGTTCAATCCACAAGGGCTTCAGGTACTTACCAAAGCTGCCGTAGCTATCACAGGCAGTTGGAAAGTTTTGTGGAAAGTAAAGGCGTAGCGGATATTCCTCTGACAACTCTTACTATGGAGTTTTTCGATGATTATCGCATCCACTTCAAAAGAAAAGGTTATGCCTTGTCCTCAACGAAACAAAATCTCTTTTGGTTAAGTCGGTTGATGTATAGGGCTGTGAGCCAGCAAACCATTCGGTATAATCCTTTTGAGGATGCCAAGTATGAGCGAGTGGAGCGAAAAATTCGCTGTTTGAGTAAGATGGAGGTTGCCCGTCTGTTGGCTATGCCCTTGCAAAATGGACAGGCGGAATTTGTGCGGAGGATGTTTCTTTTCTCCGTATTCACAGGTCTGGCTTTTGCTGATGTTAGCAAGTTGCGGTACTGTGATATTCAGACGAACAATGCAGGAATACGCTATATCCGTCAGAACAGAAAGAAGACAGGCGTGGAAAGCATCACGCCCCTGCATCCGATAGCCGAGCAAATACTCTCGCTTTACCCACTGAAAGACAAGAAAGAGGATAGCCCCATCTTTGCAACCTCGATGAGTAGAATACAGATAGGCATGCACCTCAAGGCTATTGGTCTGGCTTGTGGTATTCGACAGTCCCTTTCCTTTCATGTCGGTCGCCATTCTTTCGGTGCGCTGACATTGGAGGCAGGCATACCGATTGAGAGTATTGCCAAGATGATGGGGCATGCCTCCATTGCGAGTACACAAATCTACGCTCAAATCACCGATAGTAAGATTTCAAGGGATATGGACAGGCTGATACAACAAAAGAGAGGATAAGGCTAAACAAAAAGGACTTGCTCCGTTTTGTGGAGTAAGTTCTTACTATAACTAATATTGTGTGATGTCATCATTGAAGGCGTGTACTTTTTCCCACAATGGTCCTTTTGCTCCCATTGTGAATACGATATTGCTACTTCGGATAGCCAATAATTTAGAATGAACTTGTAAACTTAATTCTCTCATCAGATTAGGGGGGAGGCTGATAACTCCTTCTTTTCCTATTGGTAACCAAGTATAACCTCTCCCTTTATAGGTTATCAGTTTGCCCATTGGTAGTGTCTGTTCCCTTAGTTGGGGGCAATCTGTCAATATATGACACAGTTTTGAAGAAGAAAGAAGTGGATAGGTCGTTATACAGAAGCCTCCCGTCGCTTTGCTTCCTGTAATCAGAATGATGTTTTCAACATCAGCAAGAGCATATTCATGGATAGCTTGCTTCGGTATCTGAATTGTCAAATCTTCCCGAATATGAGAGATGCCGAAGATAAACTTTCCTCCTTTAGATATTTGTGGCATAGCTTTTCTATTTTGGTATAAAATACTGGTATTACACGCATTTTAATTTCCTCCTTAAATCTCTGACATACTTGGCTTGCTGATATTTCAAATAAATCTTCACAAACGGAATCATAAACCATTTCTTAGGCTCAATGCGTTCTGTAAAGTCAATTGTAGCATTCTTTTCATTGCCACTGAAAACACCGACCCAATGTCCTTTCATTTTGTCATTCTCCATGTCAAACTCCCATCGACAACAAGGTTCTTGTCTTGTTACCGTGAACGTTGTTTTATATCCACTCTTCGTTATTTCTACAAATTGCGTGTCTGATATGACCTCTATCTTTTCAACATCACTTCTCCACGAATAGTCTGTTAGCGATGTTACGACTTGCCAAACGCTCTGTAAATTGCACGGAAACGTGGCTTTTATGTTTGACATTACGACCATAAAATTTCAGAAAAATAACTTTATCTCACAAATCCGTTTTTGTAGAAATCATACCACTGGTCAATCTGTTCGGGACTGTTGGCTTCCAGCAATAGAAGCATCTCACGAGTGAATTCCAAATGTCCTACACCATTTGCCGTAACGATATTCTTATCACTTACAGCCTGTGCTTCCACATAGTTTTCTGCGTTAGTGTAGCCTGTACCACCCCAGTGCTTGAGTTGGTCGAGACCGTTGCCTGTATGTTTTACGTTATTCAGAAAACCGTGTGAACACAAGAAAGAAGCACCGTTACATATCGCCCCGATGATTTTACCTTTATCCAAAGCCTTTTGTACCAATGGTACGACAAGTTCTGCTTCAGGCGAGTTCCAACGGTTGCCACCGATAAGTACCAAGGCTGCATAATCTTTCGGCATATTCTCAAAAGAATAGTCGGGTAAGGTCTTAAAACCACCGATAGAACGGACTGCGTCCGATGTCGGAGCAACGGTATGCACTTCGTACTTTATTTTACCACCCGGTATCACGCCCACATGAAGAGCCGTGGAGAGAAATGCCCCTTCCCAATCTGTGTATTCATTCAATATGATAAATAAAACTTTCTGTTTCATCATCAGTTCATTTATTTTGTTTTCCCTCTGCCGTTACTTTAGCGATGATTTTCAATCTATTGATATGGTAGTAAAACAGAAAAGAAACGCCTCTTACACATGTTTTAATTCAAGTAATGTATTAGTCCTTCCAAAACCACCAATTCAGTTTTTCCTTTTCCCGATGCTCCGGTGGTGTCTGCGCGAAATAAACCGCACATCTGAAAGCATACAATACACAACGATCTTACACCACTCCGGCATAGTCGTTGGATAAGGTAAAGAGGACTTCGGGGTCTTTGCCTTTCAAGTCGTCAATGGAGGTTATACCAATATTCCACAAGTCGGTGGCAAGTGATTTGCCTATTCCATGTATCACTGTCAGCTCCTTAATCGTCTGTTCTTTGGTCATTGCATCTGACGAATTACATGACGAGGTTACCTTCGTTGTCAATCTTCCAAAAAGGATTGTAGGCTACTTCGAACACATAGCCATCCAAATCTTTGAAATAACCGCTGTAACCGCCCCAAAAAACTTTCTGTGCAGGCTTCACAATGGTTGCTCCAAGCCGTTCGGCTTCCTGCATCACGGTATCGACCTCTTCCTCCGATATGGCGTTATAGCTGATTGTCATGCCCGAAAAGGATGTCTGCAGATAATTTAGCGTAGTGTCTTTTTCCAATTCTTGCAGTGGATATAATCCTAAAACTATGCCACCCAAAGGAAACAATGCGTAGGCTTCCTGACTTTGTTGCGATTTCTTCCAGCCTAAGCCCTCGTAGAAAGCCAATGCCTTTTGAAAGTCTTTTACTCCCAATGTGATTAAAGTGAGTTTCTGTTTCATAAGTCTATACACTATGGAATTTGCTACAAAGTTACTCAATCATAAGAAGAAAGACAAGGAAACAGCAAAAAAATGCTTCTTACGAATACTTTATCTCCGATAATTCTCTTGCAATAGTCGGTTGATGTCGGATAGAGGATTTTCCCTGCAATTTGGGTGTAGGGAATAATACCCTTGTCTCGATAATCCTGCAAGGTGCGGGGGCTGATGAAAAGGTGTTCGCAAACCTCTCGCCCTGTGAGATAGATTTCTCCCCCGAAGAGCGGACGGTGCGTTTGGGCAACTTCCCGAATACGTTTGCTTACTTCTTGAATACCCGAAATGAGTTGTTTCATTTCGGGTGTTTCTTTGTTAATGGTCTCGTATTCCATAATCGTAGTTATTGATGGTTGGACTTTTCAAAGAGTGCTCTCACATCCTCACGTTTGTAATAGCACTTATGCCCGATTTGGATAAAGGGCAATACGGACGTGTCCCGATAGTGCTGGAGTGTCCGTTTGCTGATGTTCAATATTCGGCACACATCCCCGTTGTGCAACAGGTCGGGGATTTCGGGCTTCGTGCCGAAATATTCTCTCATACAAAGAGCCAGCTCTTCGATGCTCTTTTCCAGTTCCTCCCAAGCAGAGGTGTCGATGGCGGTAAATCTCATATCAATATCGTTTTAATTGTCATTTTTACTTCGTTCGGTGCAAATGTACGCAGGCGAAATCCTTGTCCCAACACCTGATGAAATCAAGGGAAACAGCAGGAACTCGCAGGCAAAAGTACAAGCGTAATTCTTTCATTTCAAAAACTTTAAACCAAGTGCGTACTTGTGGCTTTGATATGGTATGAAATGGCTCCCTCACCGATAAAAAATACTCTCCTCCTTTGTTTCTGGTGAAGAATGATGCAGGCATTAGCAATTCGACGAAGTCGCTTGTAAAACCATTCTCCTCTCTGTTCTCTTCTTTTGAGCATTTTCGTTCCGATTTCTCCTGTTTATTCCACCCATTTTCGGAGCATTTTTCTGTACCCCGAAGCAACAGCCTCGCAATCCTTGGTAATATGTGTTCGGATCTCTAACTTAGTTTCAGCATCCGTTTTCGGATGAAAGTTCAAAATCAAGCAAACAGAAGAAGTACAAACAATGAAAGGAAACGAGCTAAGCAGGAATGCCATAGATACTTTCTTCTTTCACTGTGAAAGAATATATACAGTGAAAGGAAAAAAAGCAGAGAATGGCTTTTTGCTTTTTACCTGCTGACAAGTATTACAAGGCTCGTCCTCCGTGAACTGACAGCCTTTTCTCTTTCACTGTTTATAACTAAATTTTATTCATTCAAGAATTAACAAATCAATTTATGGAATCAAGATATTATGACCTCCCCACTATCAAGGCGATACCGATAGCAGACTATCTGCCCGCCTGCGGTATCGAACCTACCAAACGTTACAACGACTATGCCCTCTATCACGCTCCCTACCGAGAAGACCCGAATGCCAGCCTGAAAGTGGATTTTCGGCAAAACCTGTGGCACGACTACGGCACAAGTCAGGGCGGAAGCATCATCGACCTTGTGATGCGGATAAAAGGATGCAGTGCCTACGAAGCAATGGCACATCTTGCCGAAGGAAAAGTGATAACTCTCGCACCCTCTTTCTTTCATCGTGCAACAACCACTACTGCAACCAATCCCACAAGCACAAGGCATATTCTTTCCATCAGCGAAGAATTGCCCTTGCATCTGCAAAGCTATCTCCGAGAGGTACGCAAGATAAACCTTGCCGTATCAAGCTCTTATCTCCGTCATATTCGCTATGAGGTGGGAAAACGGGAATACTCTGCCATCGGTTTTTCCAATCGTGCAGGAGGGTATGAGCTTCGGGACGACAAGACGTTCAAAGGAACAATCGCCCCAAAGGACATATTCGTAATTGCAGGAGAAGCGAACAACATCCCTCACTGCATCTTCGAGGGCTTTATGGACTTCCTTTCCTATCTCACGATGAAAGGAAAAGAAATCGCTCCCTGCCTTGTGCTGAACTCCGTAAGCAATATCCATAGAGCCGTTGCATATCTCCGTGAGCATCGTATTGCACACGTCCGTGCGTTTCTTGACAACGATGAAGCAGGACGGCAAGCCTTGCAGGTTTCTTCAATCGACAGGAATGAGCGTAGAGGACATGAGCCGACATTATGGCGGATATAAAGACCTTAACGAGTACCACGTTTCTCGCCAGAAAGCGATGAAACAGAGACAGAAGAAACCTCAATCGATTGTCAAACGGGGATTTCGCAGATAAGGCAAAAGAGTGCAATCAAAACCAAAAATCAATCGGGTATCCTTAGGGACTAAAAGAGAACAAAAGCAGAAAGATGGCTTTGTTTCGAGAGCGATGGCAGTTTCCCCAACTGCAAGTTTCCTCAAAAGAAACTTAGAAACAAAGCCTTCTGCGCATTCGGGGAATGCAATTACCGTAAAGGTTGACTTCAGACAGGGCGGAGCGCATTTAGAAGAAATGCCATAGCTTATTAGGGCATTTTCTTCACGCTCCACTCCGTTACCGCTGAAAAAGCCCTCCTGAGCCAAGGGTCTCCGCCCCTTTGGATACCCCTTAAAGCAATATTCAACTTATGGGCTACGCAGTATTACACATAGACAAGGCTCGGGGCAACGACTCGGCAATGACCGCCCACATCGAGCGTACATTCGTGCCGAACAACGTCGATGCCACCCGCACGCACTTCAACCGTGAGTTGGTGCAATTCCCCGCAGGTGTCACCAACCGCACGGAAGCCATAGAACACCGCATTGCCACGGCAAACATTTATCGAAAGGTGGCAGACAATCAAGTCAAGGCTTTGCGCTTTATCCTTTCTGGCTCGCACGAGGATATGCTCCGACTTGAAAGCGAGGGGCGTTTGGGAGAGTGGTGCGGCAGCACGATGCAGTGGCTTTACACCACCTTTGGTAAGGAAAACGTGGTGGCTGCCACACTGCACGCAGACGAGGAAACACCGCATATCCATGCTACGATAGTACCCATCGTACAAGGAGAAAGACGAAAAGCCAAGACCGAAGCCGAAAACGGCAAGCGGAAGTACAAGACAAAGAAAGACAAGGTACGGCTCTGTGCCGATGATGTGCTTACCCCGAAGAAATTGGAGGAGTACCAAACCACATACGCAGAACAGATGAGGCCTTTCGGGTTGGAGAGAGGTATGTACGGCTCGGAAGCCAAGCACCGCTCCAATATGGAGTATTACAAGCAGATACTCAAGGAGACGGAACAGAAGCAAGCCAAAGAAGCCGAACTTATTGAAAAGGTAAGGGAATTGGAGAAGCAGGCAGGCAAACTTCGGGTAAATGGTACGCTCTACTCGCTCTTTGGCAACATGGAATTTGACAAGGCGGAGAAGCGTATCGGAGAGTTGGAAAAGGAGATGGAGCATCAGAAGTTCCTTTCAGAAAAGGAGAAAGCCGAAATCCGCAAGGAGGTTATTCTCCTGCAGGATACCGTTGCAGCTAAAGACAAGACCATAGCTGAACAGCAAAAGGAAATCAAGACGTATGAGGAGGAGCGGAGTTTCATTCGGCGTTTCTTCCACAGCTTCTACCTCTTGCTTAATATTCGTCTACTGCTCCGCAAGATGGACATTGATGACGATACCTTTGTCAGAATGCACCAAAAGCAAGTTGCGGTACGTAGTACAGCTGATGTGTATTCGGGAATGTACAAACGTACTTTCACCGAGGAGAATGCCGAACTCCGTATCACGACCAATGAGAAGCGTCAACCAACCCTTATCATCAATGGTCTGTCCGTCCCCGACTGGTGTGAGCAGAAGTGGCAACAACTCATTCACCGCAATCGCTCACAACGGCTGTAATCGCTCTTTCTTTCATCGACAAAGAAGAAAAACGCGAAAGAACGCTCACTTTTCCACCCAAAATATTACCTTTGCAACTGAAACAGTGAGCGTTCTTTAATAACAGAAAGCTTATCCCTTAAATTTTTAGGATTTATTCATAATTAGAAGATGGATGATTTTGACGGTTTTGTGATTTACTCAAAAAAAGATGGGAGTTTCATTCCTTTTGGAGTTACTTCTAGCAATAGCGAATGCCATGCTATATCAAATTATATTCCATCCTCAATAAAAGAAGCTCTTATAGAGATTGAGGATGTTCGCTTTTTTAAACATAGAGGTATTGATATCAAAGCAATTTTAAGAGCTTTAATTGTTAATATAATCGTTGGGCGTATTGTTCAAGGTGGTAGTACTATTACACAACAACTTGCAAGAAATTTACTTAAAGATAACAGTAAAACCATCTTTAGAAAACTCAAAGAGTCTACTTTAGCTCTTAAGTTAGAAAGAAAGTATTCGAAAGAAGAGATTTTAAATCTGTATTTTAATCATATTTACTTTGGAAAGAATCTTCGCGGTATAAGATCTGCTGGGCTTTATTATTTTCAGAAAGAAATCAATCAACTATCACACGCTCAACTTCTTTTCTTAATTACCATCTTAAGAGGACCAAATTTTTATTCTCAGAATCTCGAACAAACAAAAAGGAGATATTTGTTTATAAGTAAAAAATTGACGACCTTGAATGTTATTTCAAACGGCAAGTTTGACAAATTGATCAAAAATTATCCCCAAATATTCTGTAATCAGTTAGTTATTGTTAGACCAGCATCACTTCCTTTTATTGTGGAAAGGGTAGACGATAAAGCCAAAACGTTATTTTCCAGCATAAATACAGAAATTCAAGCTCTTGTTGTAAAAAATGTAAGGGAATCAAAATACCCAATATCGATCATTGCTATTAGAGATAAAAAAGTTGTAGCATTCTCAAGTTCTTATGGAACTGATTATGCTTTTACAAACAAAACAAATGTAGGCTCCACGTTAAAGCCATTTATATATTGTTTCTTGAGAGAACAGGGCATTAATAAGTATGAAGTATTTCCAACTACATATAATAATCTGAATTGGGACGTTAGAGAAGCTTCTTCCTTTAAAGGTTGTCTCTCAATAGATGATGCCTTATATTTCTCTAATAACAATGTATTTATTAATGCTTCGGGAAAAGTTGGTGTAGAAAAGGTACTTAAATATCTATCAGAGCTCTTGGATAAACCTCTTTCTTCATTTACATTGTCAAGTTTATTAGGAGCTACAGAAAATGGGATCTCTTTATATGAACTCTGCTTTGTATACTCTACCTTTTTTTCTCAAGATATAAACGACGGTATTAAATCTGACTGCCTCAAAATTCTTAATAATGTCTTTAGAGACAAACTGAATATAGATATTAATAACGTATTTTTAAAGACAGGAACTACCAATAATAATACTGAAAGATTCGCTGTTTTTGGTAACACGGAACTTACATTTGCAGTTCTAAGAAATGAAAATCCAATGAATGATTACTCTAAAGATGGAGGATTTATTTATGAAATCAAGAAAATATTCTCTAGTATGTTTAATCTGCAGAAAAAAGGGACAAGAGAATGGATATAGTTACTAAAATACAAGAATCAAGTCCGGAATTAACTACTATAGTATTTTCTTCCATTATTGTATTTATAACATGGCTTATAAAAACGCTTATAGAAAAGCCTATAGAAAATTCTAGAAACACATTTGTAAAATACTTTGAAAAAAGGGTTCAGATTCTTTCTGAACTTAATGCTAATCTTCATTTCATAGCCTACTTCCCCCTAAATACAGAATTCAAAGAAAATCTGCAAAAGATATTACTTGATGGACTTAAATCTGCCTATATAAGCAAGGAAATATTTGACAATACAACAAGAATCGCAATTGATGAAACGACTAATGAGGAACTGACATTAAAAACAATTAAAAGGATTGAAAATGAACTTGAGGCGTTAGTTTCTAAGATTAGGCAAGAAAATGAATTTTATTACAAATACACAGATATAAGGCCTGTCAATAGAATATTTAAAGTGCTTATGCTATTTCTGATATATCTGGTTGCTGCGACAATAATATTTTCTTTATTATTATTAATAGGCTATCTGGTTCAGAAAATAGTAACAGCAAACAATTAAACTAATGAGATTAAAACTGCTTAGTTCACAATAAAAATATGTTACATGATTATAGAAGTGAATAAAATTCAAAAGAAAGTCGTTCTCTTGCAGGACACGGTAAAAGGAAGAGAGGAGTTGGATAAAAAACTTTTTCAGTGGGCTTCTATTAACTTCTGATTCTCCGCCTCATGTCCACAAGATAAACTTTTCGGAGGATAGAATTAGAGGAAATGTATCGCACGGAAATTCCCTAACGAAGTACGGAAAAAGTCTATTTGAGACTATACTATACAAGAGACGTTTTACGGAAGAGGTTTGTGAAATTCACATAATCAAGGATGAGAAGAAATGACCATACCTGACTATCAACGGACTTCTCATTTCCGACTGGTGCTAACGGAAATGGAAATAGCTCATCAATCGTAAACGCTTGCGACGACTGTAAAACCGTAAAGCCTTCTTTTCATTGTTAGATTTCTTCTCGACAAAATTTTAAGAAGAAAGTCACACAAGAACGCTTACTTTTCCTCGTAAATTAATACCTTTGCAAGTAAAATAGTGAGCGTTCTTTGGTTATTCAAAATATTGTGTATCAGTGTACTTCACTCATTTCTAAATCGTTACCTATACGACCTGTGTTTTATCGCAGAGCCTTGTAATTTAAGCATTTAGACCGAAATCATATTTTTTCTATGGGGTGTTATAATACAAGTTTCAAATCTTTTGTCACCTCAATGTATTTGTCCATATCCTCGAAGAGTTTCTTGGGTGTGACCTTCGCATATACCTGCGTCGTTTGCAGGTTTGAATGTTCCAGCATATTGCAGATGGTCTCTATGGGCACTCCGGCTTCCAAAGTAATCAGCGATGCGAACGAGTGCCTGCCGGCATAGTAGGTCAGGTCTCCCTTGATGTCGGCAAGAACCGCAAGGCTTTTCATCAGACGGCGAAGGTTGGGGTGGTACAGCATCGGAAAGAGTGTCGGACGCTCATCATCCCGGTACTTCTCTATTAAGGCAAGGGCTTCGGGCAGCAGCTTGACACAGGCACGAAGCTCGTTTTTCTTGCAGCAGTATTTAAGCCACAGCCCGCCATTGTCATCCGTGAACAGATTGTCACGCGTAACGGAAACGGCATCGGCGTAGGCTGTTCCCGTATAGCAGGCAAAGAGAAACAGATCTCTTGCCAAGAGATGGGAAGTGCGATGTTCAGGGATTACCAAGTCACGGATTTTCTCGAAAGATTCTCGGCTTAGGGCTTTCGGCATTTTTTCCTTTGGTTGGGGAAGACTGAAGTGGGCGAAAAAGCATCTGTCGGCATGTCCCTCCTTGTAGGCTTTTCGGCATACTTTCTTGACAATAGCCAGATAGTGGCGACAGGTATCTACGGCAAGTCCTTTCTCGTCCAAAATGAAACTCTGGTAATCGTGGATGAACTGCTCCGTCATCTGACCGAAAGCAACGTCTTTGGTACGAAACTCCTTTTCGATGAACTCTGCCAAGGTTCTCCGGGTATAGAGATAGGCAGGGTAGATTCCTTTTGCCCGATCTATCCCGATACGCTTCCTCAGTCCCTCACAGACGATGTCCGTCATTCCCAACAGGGTCATCTGTGTTTCGAGGCTTCCCTGAAACAAGTTCTTGACGGCTTCCGCATCGAAGTCCGCTTTTCTTTCCACAAGCGTGTCGAATGCCGTGTGGATGGAGAGCATCAGCTTGTCCAGCTTCGCATTGGTCTCCACGGCTTCATGGCTCTTGCCTTTCAGACGGCTTTCACGAGGATTCCATAAATCGGGCGTACAGGAGATTTTGCAACTGACCTGCACCATCGAACGGTTGACGGTGATACGTCCCATAATGGGAGCTTTGCCCGACTTGTCCAATCGGCTCTTTTTGAGGTAGAGCAACACCTTGAACTTCTCTATTTTCATACGCTTTAATTTTATGGGCAAAATTACCCGTTGTTAAAGCGTTCTTTGATACGCAAAACGTTGTGGAATAGTGAGATAGAACCCATGTCAGAAAAACCTTTCCTTTTTTCCGTTACCTCACCTCATTGGGGAAACCAACGGATAACAGTTTGGTAACCGAAAGGATTCAATATTCCGTGCCGGATTGCTTTTCTACCACACTCGCAGAATATAGAAAAACACCTAATTCACAACCTGTTACCGGTTTATTCTCTATGTTCTTCCAATTCCTCAAATGGATGATATTTTCCACATGGCTCGCCACACCTTTGCTTCGCAGATGACACTCTCTGAAGGCGTGTCTATCGAAAGTGTGTCAAAAATGCTCGGACACAGCCAGATAAAGACCACACAAGTGTATGCGGAGACATCTCCAGAGCGTATTTTTCGGGATGTGGAGAGGATTATTCCTCTCATTGCACAATACCGTCTGACTAACTAGAAATTATAAGGAATACAAATCATAAAACATACATGGAAAAATGAAAAGTACATTTTCAATTCTATTCTATATAGACAGAAGCAAGACAAATGAGAATAACGAGTGCATTATACGCTGTCGTATTACCTGTAACGGTGGGTCTGCTTCATTCTCAACAGGATTGTACACCTCTCCTGTTGATTGGCAATCAAAGATAGGACGTATAAAAGTGGCGGCTAACAAAGCGAATGTCGTCAATCATCAACTGGACTCTATGGATAAACGACTTCACGCACTCTATGAACTCACATTAAGGGAAGAGAACTACATCACAGCAGAATATCTTAAGGAGCAGTTCCTGCATCAAGGCAAACCCACCCCGACACTTATAGAGCTTTACCAAGCTGTCTGTGAAAGTAAGGAGGAATTGCAGGGCAAGTCTATAGGAAAGGCTACCGTCAGGGCTTTTAGGGACAGCAGGAAGAGCTTTGTTCAATTTCTGAAAACAAGGAGGAATGAGGACTGCCTTCCCAAAGAAGCCGACAAGGACCTAATAGAGAAAACTACCGTCTGTTCATGCTTAGGGACTTAGGACACAAGGAAAGCACTGTTTCCAACCGTCTGCGCCACCTGCACCAGGTCATTAGAAAGGCACAGCAGGAGCGGTATATCCAGGCAGACCCTTTTGAACTGATAGACATTGAGACTCCCACCTACGAGCGCAATGCTCTCACTTCTGACAACCTGCAGAAGCTTCTCGCATACCGCCCTCATCGTTCTGTGGATAACCATTGCAGGCTCATCTTCCTATTGGGATGTTTTACGGGGCTAGCTTTTTCTGATTTAAAGAAACTACGGATGGACGATGTTTACACACTTGACGATGGGCGCAGGTACATATCGCTCTGTCGCACAAAAACTCAGAACAGAAATATTGTCCCGTTACTACCCATTGCTGAGGAGATACTCACCATTGCCTGCGACGGACGAAGGGAAGGGCTTTTCTTCCGTGAATTCCCTACCAACAGCCATTTCAACCGCAAGATAAGGGACATCATCGTCAAGGCGGGATTGCCTCCCAATACTGAAGCTACCTCGCATACGGCAAGGCACACCTTTGCGACAACTATCTGCTTGGAGAACGGCTTGCCGATAGAAACCGTCAGTAAGATGCTCGGACACCGCTTCATTTCCACCACTGAACTCTATGCAAAGGTAAGCAAGAGCAAAATTGCACGGGAAATGCAGCCACTCATGGGTAGCAACACCACAAGGGAACTGCGAAAGGTCCTGCGTGTCTGTCCGCCAAGAAAGCCAGGCATAGGATAAAATGATTTTTCTTAGACCGTTAAACAACCATCATTAAGTATCAACACTGAATAAGGACAAAATGAAAAAGAACAACAAACAGGAACTTTCCTACTTTCAATTGAAAGTAAGAAGTTATATGAGTAAGCATCACCCCGAAAGATTGCACGACACGGAGTTTATCACCACACGGGCAGACATGGCTCTCACTGCTTACTGCGATGCCGTGGCACAAGGTTTTACGCACCTCGAAGCAGAGAGCATGGCAAGTGAAGATTGTATCAAGGTTTGCACTTTTCCAAGTATAACACGCTTGTTTCTGTCTTGGAGAACAAGTTTGAAAGGGAACTGCCAACATCGTTCCCTGAGAAGCTCACACCCATACTGTTGTCGAAAAGACTGTTCAAGCCACATTCGACAAGTTCGGTTTGACGGACACATTTGCCGCAAGCGGACAATACGACCGTCTTTACACCGAACTCACAGGCACGATTGTGCTGCTCATCGAGAGCAATAAGCTGCCAACGGTCTGATGGACAGATAAAACGTTTGTTTGCATCTTATAAACAGTCTTACGCAAAGTTCCTGAAGCCGTAATCGGTCGGGCAAAGATGTGACGGTTGCCTTTACTTTCTTGCAAGGTCAAGTCCTGCCGATGGAGCGGAAAATCTCCAGCACCAGGGCTTTTTTCTTCTATCTGCCGAGACCATTTTCATTCAAGCCCAATTTATTGTACGGTTGTATTTTTCGCTCCAACTTTGCGAAAGTAGGCTGACCGCCAAAGAGAAATGCCCGAACGAATACGGCATACTCAGGCTCTTTGGACGCAAGCGATAAAATAAACATTCTACCTGTCAATCGTACGGACGATTTATCTATCGAACCCCAAAGAGATGCTACCGAGCTTTGTGCTTAAAGCTTGCAAGCTTTCTTCTAAAAAAATAAAACTAACCTATGTTTACTTTTTCATCACTTTCTTGCCATCCACAATATAGATACCCGCAGGAAGTGTTTCCCAAGCCTGCGTTTGCCGCACTCCTTCAATGTTAAAGATGCGCTTTGGAGCTTTGTTATCTGCTTCGAGCGAGTCGATTGCAGTAGTCTTCAAATCGTCAACCGTGTAGAACACATTGCGCTTTGCATTAGGATTCCAAACATCTTCACGATTTCCACCTCGTTCAATTTCGAGATGTATTTCGTAAGAGCGGTTGGGTTTCAACATCGATGCGTTAAAAGTAACACGTGTTTTGCTTGCATCGTTGGGCTTTTCGCAAGGCAGATAAACATTATTGGCAGAGCCTAATTCAATCCATTTGTTCTCTGTCAGGTCGAGCAAACGATAATAAATGCGCCCACGATAGCCTTCCCTAATTTGGTAGCCAGCCACTTTGGCATGCACTTGTAAGCCTATTTCTCTTATCTTATTCAGCTGGAAGGTGCTATAATTGGCGTTAGCACCATCTACTAAGAAGTCTACAAAATTAAACTCAATCGTTCCTTGGTGGGGATCGGGCAACACTTCTATCTCAAAAGGCTCTTTCATCGTAATGGGAACAATATATTCCGAATTCTTTTTCTTAACCTTTATCGATAGGGTTACGCTGTATTTACCAACCTTTAATTTGCCGAAATCGCCAGGATTATTGTATAGCGCCTGCATGTTGATGGTAAAAGAAGTGTGCCCAAGACGCTGTGCAACAACGTTAGGGGTAAGCAAATAGGCATTATAAACCTTATTGTTTTCAAGGCTTTTAAGCGTCATTACCAAGTCGCCACGCACTTCTTCTCGCCCAGGGTTATACATGGTGAAACTAAAAGCGCCCATCTTGCCCGAGTCTTCATAGAAAGGAGCAAGCACACTTGGCCTCTTTTCAATAGTGACAACATTTTGGGGGTTGTTGGTGTTGATGCGAACAGCATTTGTTGTGAGTTCAACTTCCATTTCATTGGCGTGGTTAATGGGTTTCCACTCGCCGTTTTTCTTAGTCTGTTCATCAAGCATTTCAGAGAAGACGGGCACCAAACGATAGTGTCCATTGGGTAAACCTTCAAAGCTAATGTTAGTCAAATCAAAACTCATAGCGGTGAAAATGGATGCCCAAACTATGTTGTCGCTGGCAGAGTTAAATATTTTCACCCGTTCGTTCTTGTGGTTATAAAGTGCCAGTGCAACCTTACCTGTAAACACACCCAGCTTTCCTTTAACAGGACTATATGAGCCTAACTTTATAATTGAAGCACTCAATTTCTCTGTTCGTGTTGCTTCTGTTTTGCTAATGGTGAATGCAGTGGTGGTGCGAGCATCCAATCCACGTTCTATTTCCTTAAATGGAACGGCCTTACCATCATTGGGATGGGCAAAAACAACAGACATGTCATCCCAAAACGTGCCACTAAGCGCAAAGCCCGTAACATTTAAATAAACGGTGTTTATATCAAAATAACCATCGTTTAGTCCTTCCCATCCCCAGTTGGTATGTAGAAAACCACGTTCATCATAACCGTCGTAAACATAGGCATGTGGGCCTCCGCAAACCAAAACAGGATAGCCGTTGGATATTTCTTGCATCACTTCTTTGAGGAATTCGTTAGCAGGCAAGAAGTCTTTATCAAGGAAACGTACCGTATAATCAAACTTATCTCGAAGTGCATTGCACGCATATTGCAAGTTTGAGTCGCTCCCCTTGTGGTAATATCTCATGTTAACGGCTTTGCCAATGTCGCGCATCAGCACGCCAACAGCTTGCCTGGAGCGTTCTGAAAGCATCTTGTTAGAGGTGTCTTTCATATCATCCCACCAATAAGTAGGACTCTTCCTAGCTTCGTCGCCCTCTTTTTTAACATACCCTGTGGGACGGTTTTTGGGCCATTTGTGGTGGTACATCACTTGTGCTGTTGCAGTTGCTACACAGCCAGTAGGCGTTGTTTTGCCATCAATTTTAAGCGTATATTTGTTATAAGGAAAATACTGACTCCACTGACAAGTAAGCAATGGTTCCACCTTTCGCTTGATGGGCATCTGCGTCGTTGGTGCTTGCTTACTGCTATTGCGTACAGCTTTCACCACACTTTCATAATCTTCTAGAAACTTCTTGAAGTATGGTGGTTGCTCGTCGCTATTCTTCGACATGTTATCTCCATAGCCAACCAATTTGTTTAGTTTGCTTTCTCCTGATATGATGACGAACTTTTTATCGCTCGAACTCGTGAAGACGTAATATGCAGGTTGTTCATTAGCTTGTGAAGAGCGCGTTACAGGTGTGTTCTTCGATAACGTTGGGTTATTGATATACTTCGATGCAATGCTCAAAGCTTGTCCCTTTGTTATGGGGTTTGCATTAGAAAGTACAACATTTGACAACACTGTTAGTGCTAATAACAATGTCTTTTTCATTTGTTCGTTCATTTTATTATTAAGTATTTTGGTTTGTTATATCATTATACGATCAAAGTTGGCAATATAGCCTCAGCACATTTTTACCCCAAAAAGGTTGTGCCTACTAAATTCAAGTCGCTTTCAACCATTCAAGTTCATCTTCATTCACTATCTCATGGATGTCTCTTCATTGTTTTTTCTTTACGCATTGCAAAAGTAATGTAATTTATTTTAACTTACAAATTCCCATTGATTAAATAACAATAACATTGCGTTTTAGTGAGAAACAAGATAATATAGGAGAATGAGTGATGGTACCGTTTCTTCCGCTTTGCTTTCAAGCCAATCTGAGACATGAGTTTCCGCACGGTCTTGTTTTACTTTTCTAGCTCTCTCTTCTTCATTTTGACGGAGGTACTCTTTTTCTTTAATAGCCTTCTCCTTGGAAAGAACAGTTTCTTCCTTTGCTTCTCCTTTCTCTTTGAGAACCGCCTCTTTCTCTAATATGAGCGCGTCTCTTTGGGTGTAGCTATAAATTTCCGTCGTAATAACAGGTTTTTGCAACGTTTTTCTTTTCATCTGAAACTTCTCGAATGATGGCATTTCGATTTTTATATCTACTTTTGCAATACCGAAAAATAAGCTTCTGATCGACTCAATGCAGTAGAGAGCTAATGGCGCGATGAACAGCATTTGATCAAAGTTGCAGAGATTTCGCAAAGCAAAGAACAGCATTTGATGGATGCAGAAAAAGTATAACACCCCAGTCAACAAGATGAACATAAAGAAAAGTCCCTTCCTGGCGTGCGTCCTTTTGGCGTGCGCCTTGTGCAGTTGTTCGGGCAGGAAGGAAACCCAGAAAGGCCCAGCCAAGAAAATAGAAAATGCCGATTCGCTCTTACGAATCGCCGTGATGCCCACGTTAGACTGTCTGCCGATCTATGTCGCCCACGAGCGAGGTTGGTTCGACGAGGAGCGCATCCCCCTTCGTCCGGTGCGATACACGGCCCAGATGGATTGCGACACAGCCCTACTGCGGGGACGCGTCGAGGGAGCCGCCACCGACCTCGTCCGCGCCCATCGGCTCCAGCTCGACGGACTGGCCCTGCGTTACGCCACCGCCACCAACCTCTCCTGGCAGCTCTACAGCCATCGCGCCGCCAGAATCAAGACCATCTCCCAGCTGGCCGACAAGATGGTAGGCATGACGCGCCACTCGGCCACCCATCTCCTGGCCCAAAACATGGTAGACAGCGCAAAACCCAAGAGCGAGGTCTTCAACATCCAGATCAACGACGTGAACATCCGTCAAAAGATGCTCTTAGGCAATGAGATCGACGCAGCCTTCCTGCCCGAGCCCCAGGCCAGCGCGGCGCGGCGAGCGGGTCACAGTCTGCTGATGGACACTCGCGAGAAAGACCTACGACTGGGCGTGATCGTCTTTCGCAACGACGGTGCGCATCGCCGCAAAGTGAGTCGTGCGTTGCCCCTCTTCCTCAAGGTTTACAATCGCGCTTGCGACTCCATCAACCTCCGCGGTTTTGCAAGCTATGCCGACGTATTGGCGAAGTATTATCGCCTCTCGCCATCCGAACTCTCCCATCTGTCCATTCCCCGTTACATGCGGACGTCGGCTCCGCGAGAGCAAGATCTACGGTGCGCCAGAAATTTTCAATCCCACTGACAGATGATGAACAAGACCTACGAAACGATCGTTTCCCAGCGCAACCTCGGATTGGCCATCCAACAGATGCGCCACCTCATCGAGAGTCGGCAACTGACCCAATTCATCGAGCCGCTGAATGAAATCGAGGCCGACCACAGCCGCATCCTCGAGTTCATGCTCAGCGGCTTTGCCGACCCCAGTCGCAACCAACTCTACACCGCCCTCCTACGCCAACTGTTCCGCCTGCGCACGGAGATCATCCTCACCCTGAGCCGTCGCACGGAGAGTCTCTCCTCTCCATCGCCCTACCCCATCGCGCAGCTCTCCCACGACGACCTGCGCAGCCACTTGGAAGCCTTCGTGCAAGACCTCGCCCTCCTGTCGCTCGAGACCGACGGCGAGTCCCGTTCGAAAAACCTCTATCAAAGTCATCACGAACTGATGACGGCCCTCTTCTACCACGTGCTGACGGCCTCGCCCTGGAGTCGACAAACCCAAACTTTCTTCCAAGAGCTACTCCTCTCGCCCACCATCGACACGCTCGACGCGCAACTCCTCGTCAGTGCCATCACCCTCTCGCTGCTCATCGCCTTCGACGATCGCCGGTTTGCCGCTCTGCTCTACCTCTATCAGTATGCCACCGACGTGGCCGTGAAACAGCGTGCGCTCGTGGGTTGGACGCTCACCCTGCCCGGAGAAGAAGCAACGCTCTTTCCCGAACTTGTCGACCTGCTCGGCAAAGTCGTTTCGCCCGAAGCGGTGAAGCGCGAACTCCTTGAGCTCCAGCTTCAGCTCCTCTATGGCATGGATGCCGAGCGCGACACACAGCAAATCAGTCGTGACATTCTCCCAGGCATCCTCCAGGGTCGAGCCTTATCTTTGGGCGGAGCGGAAGACGCAGCGAGCCTTGACGACATCCTCGATCCCCATGCCGCAGAGCAGGCCATGGAGAAGCTCGAAGCCAGTTACACCCGGATGATGGACCTACAGAAGAAAGGCGTCGACGTTTATTTTGGCGGCTTCTCTCAGATGAAGCAATTCCCCTTCTTTCGGCGAATCAACAACTGGTTTTGTCCCTTCTCCCCCAACCATCCCGAAATCAAACCCATCGCGGGGGTAGACAAAGAAAAATTTCTGCAGAACATCTTCTCGCAAAGTCCCTTCTGCCATTCCGACAAGTATTCCTTCGTCCTGGCTCTGTCGATGGTCATCGACCGCATTCCGCAGAACATCCGCGAACTCATCTCGGGCGACCACCTTTTTCAGTACGACAACGCCGCCGACTATCAAGACCAACCCGCCTATCTGCGCCGCCTCTATCTGCAGGATCTCTATCGCTTCTTCCGTGTTTGCCCCTTGCGCAGCCCCTTTACCAATCCCTTCGGAGGGGGGACCGAAGAGACCGAAGAGCTCTTCCTGCTCAACCCACTGCTCAGGAACACGGTGCTGCCCGCCGTGGCCAAAGACCTGGGGATTTTCCTCTTACGCAGAAAGAAGTATAGCTTTCTCTATCGACTCACCCAGCAGGCAGAACTGCCGACCGACCGCGACAGCATTTTTCTGCGTGCCGCTGCCGCCGAACATCACGCCGAGCACCGCCGAGCGCAAGCTCTCTACACAGAGATTCTCGCTCTGCATCCCGACGACCTACCCGCCCTCCGCGCCTGTGCCCGAACGGCTCTCCGCGCCGCAGACTTCCCCCGTGCCATTGACTGCTATCGCCGTCTTTGCCATCTGCACCCCGACACCACAGCCTACGCCTTGGGACTGGCCACTGCGCTGATCAAGGATGGCCAAACGCAAGAGGCGGCAGAGCTTCTTTTCAAACTCGACTACCAGCATCCTGTCGATGCCGCTATTCGCCGCGCCCTGGCTTGGGTCGAACTCTTTCGAGACCAACCTCACCAGGCCTACGAACGCTATGCGCAGCTGTTGGAAGAAGAGGACGCGGCACAGACCGACGATTTTCTGCATGCAGCCTACAGTCTGTGGTTTGCCGGAAGGATCGAGCCTTGTGTGCAACATCTTCGGCAGTATCTGGAACGCCAGAAAACAACCGCGGAAGATGCACCCGCCTTTCTTCAACAGGTTTTTCGCGAGGATGCAGCTCTACTCTCGCATTATCATCTCACGCAGACGGACGAAAATCTTCTCATCGACCTCCTTTTACGCTAACTTCCTCTTTCTGCTCTTGTTTCTTCGTCCACTTACCCGCATCTGCGGCATGCAAAAACGGATTCATCGTCGATGAATCCGTTTTTGCAGCTCAAAATACCCCTCAAATAGAATGAAAGATAGCTTCTGCAACTTGCAAAAGCTATCCAGCAGTCTGCAAACACGCTTTTGCAACTTGCAGAAGCTATCCTGCAGTCTGTCCAACCGCTTCTGCAACTTGCAGAAGCTATCCCACAGTCTGTACACCCGCTTCCGCGCCGCGCGGAACCTACTCCACAGTCTGCCCACCTGCTTCCGCGCCGCGCGGAACCTACTCCACAGTCTGCCCACCTGCTTCCGCGCCGCGCGGAACCTACTCCACAGTCTGCCCACCTGCTTCTGCGCCGCGCGGAGCCTACTCCGCAGTCTGCCCACCTGCTTTTGCGCGGCGCGGAACCTACTCCGTAGTCTGCCCACCTGCTTCTGCGCCGCGCGGAACCTACTCCGCAGTCTGCCCACCTGCTTCTGCGCCGCGCGGAAAACCTTTTCATGCGGCGGATAGAGGTTGAACTTGGCGCGAAAGCCATGATAAACAGTAGTGGTGGTGATGATCGATGCGTGGCGGGAAGTGTGCACAGCAAAACAGCGTTTCTGAGAAATTCAGAAACGCTGTTTTTAAAAGATGGAGCGGAAAAACGTTTGTTTGTAAGCGATGGTCGAGCTGTTGATCATCGTCAACTAAGGTATGAAGCGGAGAGGCATTCGTCTTCACTCCCTTTCACTCCTTCACTCCTTTTCACTCCTTACCCAAAGTTATCGAACATGATGCTTTCGGGCTCTACGCCGATGCTGTCAAGCATCGCCTGCACGGCTTTGCTCATCGGACCGGGACCGCACATGTAGAACTCGATGTCTTCGGGGGCCTCATGGTCTTTGAGATACGTGTTGTACATCACTTCGTGCACGAATCCGGCGGTGTAGGGCACACCGGCCTCGTCGGCCCGAGGGTCGGGGCGGTCGAGAGCCAGGTGGAAGTGGAAGTTGGGATATTCTTGCTCGAGCGCGTGGAAATCGTCGAGGAAGAAGGCTTCGCTCAGACTGCGCGCACCATAGAAGTAGTGCATCTGGCGGTCGCGCGTGTGCAGAGTCTTCAGCATGTGCATGATCTGACTGCGCAAGGGAGCCATTCCGGCACCGCCGCCTACCCAAATCATCTCTTTCTTGGAGTCGAAAATGGGATGGAAATCGCCGAACGGACCGCTCATGATGACTTTGTCGCCAGGCTTTCGCGAAAAGATGTAACTCGAGGCAATGCCCGTGGGAACATCCTGGAATCCTACTTCGGGCCGCGGTTTAAAGGGCGTGGTGGCAATGCGGACGGTGAGGGTGATGCGGTCGCCCTCGGCCGGATAGTTGGCCATGGAGTAGGCGCGGATGGTGTCTTCGGGATTGTGGGCTTTGAGCGAGAAGATGCCGAACTTTTCCCATACGGGGACGTATTCTTCGCCGATGGATTGCTTGTCGATGTCGCGGTCGTAGTCGATCTCGGCGTAAGCCGGGATTTTGATTTGGGCGTAACTTCCCGGCACGAAATCCATGTGCTCGCCAGGGGGCAGCTCGACGATAAATTCTTTGATGAAACTCGACACGTTCTTGTTGCTGATGACGGTGCACTCCCACTCTTTGACGCCAAGCACGCTTTCGGGAACTTTTACCTGAAGGTCGCTCTTGACTTTGCACTGGCAACCCAGTCGCCAGTGATCTTTGATTTCCTTACGCGAGAAATGCGAGCGTTCGGAGTCGAGAATCTCTCCACCGCCTTCCATCACTTGCAGCTTGCACTGTCCGCAGCTGGCCTTTCCTCCGCAGGCCGAGGGTAGGAAGATGCCGTTCTCGTTGAGCGTTGCCATCACGTTGTTGCCTTGCTCTACGGAGAGTTCTCTCTCGCCGTTGACGGTGATGGTGACTTTTCCGCTGGGCGAGAGGTATTTCTTTGCCACCAGCAGAATCACCACTAAAAGCAAGATGGTGAGAAGAAAGACTGCTATGCTTGTCAATATAAATTGTGCCATATCCTTTTGTTATAATTTTAATCCCGAAAAACACATCATCGCCATGGCCATCAGTCCGACGGTGATGAAGGTGATGCCTAATCCTTGCAGGGGTTTGGGCACATCGCTGTATTGCATCTTCTCTCTGATGGCTCCCATCGAGACGATGGCCAGGGTCCATCCGATTCCGCTTCCGATCGCGTAGGAGATGGAATCCCACACCGAACCGATGTATTGCGTGCTGGCGGGATCCATGTTGATGCGCTGCTGCATGAAGAGCGAGGCTCCCATGATGGCGCAGTTGACGGCGATGAGTGGCAGGAAGATGCCCAACGCGGCGTAAAGCGAGGGACTGTATCGCTCGACCACCATCTCGACCAACTGCACAATACCGGCAATCACGGCGATGAAGAGGATGAAGCTGAGATAGGAGAGGTCGACGCCGGGGATGAGGCAGTCGGGCCCCAGGACGCGGGTTTGCAGGAGATAGTCGACGGGCACCGTGACGAGTAGCACGAATGTGACGGCCAGTCCTAAACCCAACGATGTCTTTACGTTCTTCGATACGGCCAAAAACGAACACATGCCCAGGAAGAATGCAAATATCATGTTGTCCACAAAGATGGACCGGAAGAATAAACTAATGAGGTGTTCCATTATTCTTTATGATTGATGTCTTGAATGAAAAAGGCTCATTTCTCTTTGTAGAAATAGGCGCGGTGAATCCAAATGACGCAGCCCAGAAGGATGAGGGCCATCGCAGGCATGGTCATCATTCCGTTGTTGAGGTAGCCCATGTCGTACACGGAATCGGGAACGAGCTGAAAGCCGAGCAGCGATCCACGACCGAAGAGTTCGCGTATGGCACCCACCAACACTAAAATGAGCGCATAGCCCAGTCCGTTGCCCACCCCATCAAGAAAACTCGGCCAGGGTTTGTTCATCATAGCGAAAGCTTCGAGCCGCCCCATGAGAATGCAGTTGGTAATGATCAGTCCGACGTAGACGGAGAGTTCTACACTCACGTCGTAGACAAAGGCCTTCAGAATCTGACTCACAATCGTTACCAATGCAGCCACCACCACCAACTGAACGATGATGCGGATGCGCGAGGGGATGGTGTTGCGGATGATGGAGATGATGACATTCGAGAAGGCCGTGATGATGGTTACAGCCAGTCCCATGACGATGGCGGGCTTCAACTGCGACGTCACAGCCAGTGCCGAACAGATGCCCAACACCTGCACCATGATGGGGTTATCGAGATTTAGCGGATTGACAAAGACTTCTTTGTTTTCCTTTGAAAATAATTTGCTCATAATGTATGTCTCGGTTATTTGCTGGTTAAAAACACAAGATACTTCGAGAGTCCTTCGGCAAGCATGTCGGTCACGCCGTTGCTTGTGAGTGTGGCTCCTGTAACGACATCCACCTGCGTCGTGGGGTCTTCAATCTGCTTCACCACCGACAAGGCCACTTTGTTGTGCTGACCGTCTTTTGCGAAGATCTTCTTGCCCCGGAACTGTTCTTGCCATGCCTGATTGTCTTTGATTTCGGCACCCAGTCCGGCTGTTTCGCCTTCGTGATTGAAGTAAGCTCCATAGACCGTGTTCTTATCATCATTAAGAGCGATATAGCCACTGATGGGTCCCCAGAGTCCCATACCATAGACGGGGAGAATATATTTCGTTTGTCCGTCCACCCGGCAAATATAAAGAGCCAGTCGACCGGCTTTGTAGTCGGCACTATTGAGCAGAAATCCGGCTTTCTCGCCGCCCTGTTCGCCTTTTTTCAACACATTGCCATTGACATCGATGATCTCGTCTGCCAAAACCAGTTCCTTATATTTCGCTGCGGCCTCTTCGTCGGTGATGTCTCGCACATCAAGGGCATAGAGCAATTGCTTCTTTTTATCCAAAGCTACGTTTACATCCTGCATGGGTTTGAGTGCCTTGAAAACAAAGGCCAGCAGAAAGGCCACCACCACCACAATAACGACAGAATAGATCAGCGTATAGCCGTTTGCATTGGTGTCGAATCTTTTTTTCTTCTCTTCAGCCATCATCTTGATTGGTTGTTATCGGTTAAACGTTTCATGCGTCGGTTGATATTCGCCTGCACCACACAATAGTCGATGAGCGGTGCAAACATATTGGCGAACAAGATAGCGAGCATCATTCCCTCGGGATAACCCGGATTCATCACACGGATGAGGATAGCCATCGCACCGATCAAAGCCCCGTAGACGTATTGTCCGGTTGTGGTTCGAGCCGAGGTAACGGGGTCGGTGGCCATGAAGACGGCACCGAAACAGAAGCCACCCAGCACCACATGCTCATACCAGTTGATGGGTGTCATGCCCAGCCACTTGAACAACAACGCCGTAACAATGCCTCCGGCAAAGACGCTCCCCATGGTTCTCCAACTGGCAATGCCCGACCATAGTAAAATGACGGCCCCAATCCCGATGGCAATAACGCTTGTCTCGCCGATGCTACCGGGAATCAATCCCGTTATCATATCCGTGAGAGGATAGGGCACTTCTGCTCCTACGGCAATCTCACCCAGCGGAGTGGCTGCCGTAAAACCATCGGGAAGTGTATTACCGAAACCGAGTATCGACTCATTGGCCACCCAAACCGTGTCGCCCGTCATTTTCGAAGGATAGGCGAAGAAGAGGAAAGCGCGAGCCAAAAGAGCTACATTGAAGATGTTCATCCCCGTTCCGCCGAAAATCTCTTTACCGATAATCACGGCAAAGGCGATGGCGATAACCAGGATCCAAAGCGGACAGTTCACCGGGAGGATGAGCGGTATGAGGATTCCCGTTACAAGATAACCCTCTTGTATCTCTTCTTTTTTCCATTGCGCCCAGGCAAACTCAATGCCCAATCCCACGATATAGCTTACCAACACCTTGGGCAGTACGGCCAGGAAACCGAAGAAGAACAGCTCCCAAATCCCGACCTCTGCCAACCGACCGGCTTGCAGATAGTTTTGATAGCCCACGTTGTACATACCGAAGAGCAGTGCCGGCAGAGCCGCAATCACCACCATGCTCATAATTCTTTTCGAGTCGATGGCGTCGTGAATATGCGTTCCTTTCTTCGACGTGGTATTGGGAACGAACAAAAAGGTTTCCAGTCCGTCGAACACACTTTGAAAGGCATGCCATTTCCCGCCTGCTTCAAAGTGGGGTTTCGCCCTATTTAAATATTTTCTCAATGCTTTCATAACCGTCTCTTATGCGTTTTCTTTTCGTAACATATCCAAGCCTTGGCGAACGATGCGTTGCAGTTCCAGCTTCGAACTGTCGACAAACTCGGCCAGTGCGAAATCCTCGGGCGAAACCTCGTAGATGCCTAATTGCTCCATTTTGTCGATGTCGCCGGCGATGATGGCCTTGATGAGGAACTCGCCATAGATGTCCATCGGCAGCACCCGGTCGTATTCGCCGCTCATGATGATATGCCGTTGACCTCCTTTTACCCGTGCATCCAATCGATATTCCCGTTTCCCCATCAGCCAGGAGAAGTAGCTGCGCGAGGTGGAAAACTGATCGATTCGGGGCAGAATCCAGCCCAACATCTCGTCGGCATCGGCTCCTTCAGGGATAGCCGTTATCGCCGAGGTCTTCACCCCCACGCCATCTTCCGGCCGAGCGATGGTACCTGTGAGCGGATTGCCATTGATGATGCGCACGCCTTCTTCCCTTTTAAGGGCACCATCTACTATCAGCGAGAGGGGCATGCCCATCAAAGCCTCTACATAAGCCGGTTCTCGCATCTCGCTACCACCGAGGGCGATGGTGCGTCGCAAGTCTACATGCCCGGTATTGAAGAGCCTACCGAAGAAGATAACAAATGTAGGATCCACCGTCCAAACCACCTCACCCTTGTTCACCGGCGAAAGATGATTCACCTGGACACCTACGTTCCCGGCCGGACAAGGCCCGTCGAACACTGTCACCTCCACGTCTTTGGCACCCACGAGTGCCGCAGCCGTCTGCCCTTTCCCAATGCCGAGATAGGTTTTGGCCATCCTCGACAGAGCCGTCAGTCCCGTTTGGAAGTCGCGCTCATTGCCCACAAGTTCGAACTCGAAGTTTCCTTCGAGTGGCATATCTCTCAATGCCGAAACGAAGATCGCTTTCGGGGTCGACGTGGGAACGGTAGACACTGCGTAAGGCAACTGATAAATATAGCCAAAGAGCCCTGCCTCAAGCAGCGCACTCTTCACTTCCTCGGCCGACATCGCCGCAACATCCTTCCGTCCGAAGTCGCGAAAGCATTGTTTCTCGTCGGCCTTCACACGTATAGCCACGATTTTTCGCCTCTCTCCACGCTCGATCGTGTTCACCGTTCCGCTCACGGGCGAGGCGAATCCCACCTCCGGACAGTTCTTGTTTACAAACAATGCATCGCCAGCCTCCACGCGGTCGCCCTCGCGCACCGCCAGTTTTGGGATCACCCCGGCAAAGCTATCCGGACAAACCACGTACTCTCTGCATCGGCCGAGCTCGCGTTTCTCCTCTCGAGCTTTGCCTTCGAGACGGATGTTCAAGCCCTTGCGCAACCTAATGACATTTGCCATACAAATTTCTGATCTATAAATATATAATGTGTAATTGTTTTCTTTGCTTGCGTCTTCAGCCCTTGGCTTCAACGTTGCAAAAGTACACATAAAATTTGAGAATAATGTGAGTTCGAGATATGTTTGGAGTATTCTTTATATCAACAGCCGCATAGTGATGACTCTGTTGACAACCCATTCAGAATAAATGCCAAACCTCTCTCGCCGCCAACAGAGCAGCCCTTACAGGATTGTTTAAGCAGTTGACGAGTTGGCAAACGAAGTAAGCCTACCCTGTCTACGACAGACGGAAAGAAAACAACGCCATCGGTCTTGGTCTGTTATTGCCAATAATATCTATTCTCATCTTTCGTGATACTTGCATTTCAAGCACAACCCCACCTCGTTAAATTGTCTTCTTGTCAACTTGCCAACCAATAACAACCGCATCGCGGTTGGTCTGTTGGCAGGGCAGGGTTGGCAAGCGAAGCGCGCCTACCCTGTCTACGGCATGCAGAGAGGAAACAACGCCATCGGTGTTGGTCTGTCATTGTTTACGATGTTTTACTTCCTCAAATAAGCCCAAAATGTCTACCTTTGTATTTCATCACAAGTATGACCTATATGCCACAAACTCTATGCAGCCTGCTTATTCATGGCGTATTTCACAAAAAGACATCCGCTCCATGCATTCGTCGAGAAGACCAAAAACGGCTGAATGCTTTTGTACAGAAGACCTGCGAGACGTATCAATGTCCGTGTCTAATCGTGAATGGTCCTGGCGATCATTTACATTTCTTGGTTCTTCTTTCTCAAGAAGTTACCTTGTCACATCTGATAAAAGAAATAAAGCGCACCTCTACATTATTTCTTAAAGAGTGCGATGGTGTTTATTATCATCACTTTCATTGGCAGTCAGGTTATGGAGGTTTCTCTGTTTCCGAGAAATTAAAGAATGTTGTGTATGAATATATTCTCCGTCAAGAAGAGCATCATAAAAAGCGTTCTATGTATGACGAATTTGAAATGTTATTGAAAAATGCGGGTATCACACAATATGAGAATAGATATTATTGGCAATAACAGACCAACACCGATGGCGTTGTTCTCTCCCCACTTGCCGTAGACAGGGTAGGCTCGCTTCACTCGCCAACCCTGCCCTGCCAACAGACCAACCGCGATGCGGTTGTTAGCGGCAAATGCATCCAGGCCCTCTAAGTTTTATGATGACATCCTGGTTGATCTTGCGCGGTTGTTAGCGACAAACGAATCCAGGCCGCCTAAGTTAAGGAAAGGATTTGTAATTTGATGAATCCAAGCTTCCTAAGTAAGGGAGCTGTTTAGTTGATAAATAAACGAGTTGACAAGGAGATCAACCTCCTGCCAACTCGTCTATTCAAAAAAGCAAACTTCCTCGTCAACTCGTCAACTTATCAACTCGTTAACTGGTTAACTTGTCAACCCATCAATTTCGATTATGGTTTCTTAGGCTTCTTGGCCTTCTTCTCTGTCAGCACCGTCACCTTTTTAAACTCCAGCTTCTTGGCAATCACCCTACTGCGGGTTTTGTGCGAACCGTCTTTCTCGGTTTCGGGTTGAAACAAGATGTGGCTACCTTTGACGTTCTTGGCCAGGTCGAACTCTTTCTCCGTGTCGGCCGGAAGCGTGCTCACGCCCACCTTCAGCGTGCCCAGTCCATTGAGTTTCACCCGATAGCCATCGGCCAGGAAGTCGCTCACCACCTCTGAAGCCTCGAGCAACACGGCTGCCACGTCGCTGCGTTTCATACTCGAGTTGCGTTGAATCATCTCTGCAATGTCCATCAAATCTTTCGTTCCGATAGTTTTTGCGCGGGCATACCATTTGCCCTTAAACTTACTGTCTTTTCGGTTGTCTTGATACAACGATAAGAATACTGCCATAGCTTTTAAATTTAAAATTAGAAAAAATAATCAGTTGGAGTTGCCGCCCGTCGTCCGGTTTCCCTCTGTGGGGAGGCCCTTCTCGGGGCGGTTTCTCCGGTTAGAAAATCGCATTTGCAATCCATTGATAATCAGCAGGATAGAGATAATCTTTCAAAAGCTATCCTTTTGCCCTGCGAAAGCTATCCTTTTGCACGTCGAAAGACGTCCTATTGAAGTGCGAAAGGTGTCCTATTGCAGAGCAAAGGGAGTCCTATTGCAGAGCGAAAGGACACCTTTCGCGCGGCAGAGGCATTTCTTTCCCTTGTCACACCCTGTCCATCTCGCCATTTTAGAGTCCATTCTCAATGACCACTGCTCAACGGTTAATCGTTCATTCTCCACAATCAAAGCCCAAGAGGAAAGAATCCCTGTTGTTCTTCTTCCTCCTCGTCGAACTCGTCTTCGTCAAAATAGCCGCCTTTGGCATCGCCACCACTGCTGGACGACCCATTGTTGATAGGCAGTGAAATGGTTTCGAGATAGCTTTCGGTCTGCACGGCCCACACTTTTGTTTGCGGTGTGCTATAGGGTTGTTTGGTTGTCATTGTTGTGTTCTCCTTTTCTCATTAAAACTTATAAAATTTCCGTCCATTTTTCACATACACCTCGCCGCTCTTCAGTGCATCCATGTCTGTGCCTACAAACCGGCCATCGAGTGTATAAATTCGTCCTTGCCCTTGCTCTAAGTCCTGTTCGGCCGTCTCAATACCTGTAGTCTCGCCCTCATTGTCTATCACAATGGCAAACCCCTTGGCCCCCGCGGGGATAGGAGTGGTGGAACGGATGTAGCAACGGAAGGAATGTACATAACCATTGGGATTGTCCGTGCGGATAGGTTTCCACATATCATTCTCTAAGTTGTAGATGTTCATACCGGCGGCTGTAGCGTTATCGATCTTCTCGGTCGTTCCGCCAAAGTAAGAAGTTGCATCAGCCGTAGCAATCACTTCTATAGCTGTAGGAGGGGTGGTTGGCACTGGTACATTTATATCTGTGTTGAAAGTATGTATACCATTATCTCTAACGCAGAGAAGATAGGGCTTGTTAGCTTCCATCTGATTACCAATGATTGAAACAAAACGGAAACTTTTTCCAGTGCCGGTTTTACCCCGTAATTCGTAGGCCATCATACCCAAAGGAACCGTTGCGGGATAAGGCAAACAAACAGTTTTACAACTTGTTCCTATGAAAGTTCTATTTTTATAGGTAGCCTTTGCAGCAGTAAAAGGATAAAGGATACGATAATCCTGATTGACTGAAGTATAATTAAATCCATTATAAACCCCTATCAATCTATCATATACATTAAAATTATTGCAAGCACCATTTACCACAAAATTTTCCTCATCATTTGCAGGCTGTGATGTGCCGGAAGGAAGATATACCATTGTTGAAGGACTTAATCCTCTGAATGGTGATGTAAGCGAAGTTGGCAAACGTGAAACGACCTGCGTAACCGGACTTGTAACAGCATTCATATCGATATACTTTAGTTCAGGACAAGAACGAAATATATCCTGTTCAAATATCGCAGGTGAAGGCCCAGCTTCAAAAGTAACCTTTTCTAACAAGTAATTCGATTGAAATGCTCCATTTGCTATTTTATTAATACCGGTAGGTATAGTTAGTTCAGTAATTAAATTACCAGAAAAAGCAGCCATTTCTATCGTGGTTATACCAGGAGAGAGGATTAATTTTGAGATTCTAGAACCATTAAATGCCATCTGGCCAATATAGGTTACACTTCCGGGGATTGTTACGGTTCCTAAACCTTGTTGCGATCCTCCCGCATTCAGAAAAGCATAGTCTCTAATCTGGGTAACGGTGTTTGGAATAACCACTCCCGTAATTCTGAAACAATTCTGAAAAGCGTTATCTCCAATTATGGTTACACCTGTGGGGATAGTAATTGTACCCGTTAAACGACTACAACCATCAAACGTAGTTTCTGAAATTGCGGTTATTCCATTAGGTAACACCAATCCAGATAAGTTATAACAATATCTAAAAGCACTAGTTCCAATGTATGTGACACTATTCGGTATCACTAAGGTACCTGTACAATTCGAACACAATTGGAAAGCTGCATCCCCTATCGTCTTCACTCCATTTGGAATTTGTATGTTTGTAGCCTTTTTATAGAAAGAAAATGCGGCTATTCCAATTTTTGTAACCTGGTAATTATTCCCTCCATCTATTATGGTTGCAGGGATGTTTAACGGACCAGTTAAATTGTCTGCCCCCTGTGTTTCGCCAGTGATGGTTGCTTCTGTTCCGTTGATCTCATATTTCCACGTCACGCCATTGGCGGTATAGGTACCCGATTGTGCCAAAACCTGATTGGCAAACAGGACACAGAAGAATAAGAAGAGATAAATCTTTTTCGTCATAACTTGTCTTGATTTTAAATGAAACTTTATAAAACTCTATTTTTAAAGAATTACTATTGAAAAGCATTGAGGCTTTACTCTCGATATTTTGAGAAATAGGGTGAGAGACAGCTGCACCAAAAAGCCTGCAAAGAGATTCGCAGAGAATCCCTTTGCAGGCTATGGTTGCGCCACGCTTTACGCGCGCGTAAGAAAAAGCAAAAAAGTGTTACACTACAATAGGTGCGAATATTGTGTGTGTGTGTGTGTGTGTGTGTGTGTGTGTGTGTGTGTGTGTGTGTGTTAGCAAATTATTTGGAATAACCAAATAATCGGCAATAAAATTTTCAGAAAAGTTTTTGCTTTTCTGTCCTGCCGTTTTGCCTTGACCATCTACACTCACGCTATACATTATTATATATGCACTGTTGTTTTTGTTTTTCTGCCCCTCTGCCACATTCATACACCTTATACAGAGAGGAAGACGGCGGCAAAGGTATGCAAACTTTCTTAAACAGACAAACATTGTGAAGACAAATATGAGCATTTCAGCCCTATTTGATGTAATTTTGCACGCAAAACAAAGCTTTTGAGAAAGTTAAGGCACATCATCAACGGAGTTTTCATAACGGTGGTCATCTTCTATCTGGCGATAGTGGTACTGCTACACATCCCCGCCATACAGGGCCTTGTGGGTGCCAGCGTAGGCAAGGCTCTGTCGAAGAAATTGGGCACAACCGTTGCCGTGGGACGGGTGAACCTGGGCTTTCTCAACCGCATCATCATCGACGATGTGCTGATCCTCGACCAGCAAAAGAAAGAGATGTTGCGCACGGCGCGGCTCTCGGCCAAGTTCGATTATGCTGCCTTGCTGAACGGAAAGGTCTACATCTATTCGGCTCAGCTGTTCGGACTGAAGGCAAAGCTCTACCAATCTAATGCGCAGACACCCGCCAATTTCCAATTTCTGCTGGACTCACTGGCCTCGAAAGACACCACCACGCACACACCCATCGACCTAAAGATCAACACCCTCATCATCCGCCGCGGCAGCATCCGCTACGACCGGCAGGACGTTCCACCTTCCAACCGCTTTTCACCCCATCACCTCGACCTGCGCGACATCAGCGCACACCTCATCCTCAACGCCCTCAGCGACGACAGCCTGAACCTCAACATCCGCGACATCGCCCTGAACGAGGCCTCGGGGCTGCATCTGCGCTCGTTTGCCGCCCATCTCACGGCCAACCGGAAAGCGGCCCAACTGGAAGATGTCTATCTACAATTGCCCACCACACGCCTCAAGTTGGGCCCACTCACGGCCACCTACAGCATCCGCGACGGGCAGCTCTGGTTGCCATCGCTGCGCTTTAGCGGAGGCATCGAGCCCTCGCGCATCGTCCTTTCAGAACTCTCTTGCTTTGTGCCGGCTCTGCGAAAGTCGACAAAGACGCTGCATCTTCGGGCCCATTTCTCGGGCACGAGCCACTCGTTGCGCATCCCGCTGTTAGAGATCAATGCTGCTGGTGGGGGCGCATCGCTCTTGACCAACGGATCTGTCAGTCGTCGAGGGGCAAAAATCAGCTGGAGTACGAAGATAGACCGACTACGACTTAGCCATGAAGGCATCCGCTTTTTGGCCGACAACTTTGGTGCCCACTTCCATCTTCCGCCCCATCTCGTCCGCCTGGGAAACATCGACTGCCTTGGAGAAGCAAGCGGACAGGGATCGGACGTGACCGCCAAAGGTCTTGTCAAAACGAGTGCGGGGCGGGCTTCGATTGCGGTGCACAAACGCGGCGATGCTTTCTCGGGCCGAATCGAAACCAGCGGCATCGACGTGGGTAAGATTTTGGCCGATGCCCGCCTGGGAATCGTCGCCACACGCATCGACCTCGACGGACGAATACCGGCCAACGCTCAACCCTCTGTGCAGGCCAAAGGTCTCATCTCACGGATAGACTACAATGGCTACAGCTATCAAAACATCTCGCTGGACGGGCAATGGTACGACAAAACCGCCGACGGGCGACTGCAAATCGAAGACCCCAACGCCGACATCCTGCTCCATGGCCGGGTGTGCTTCTCGGCGCGCGAGCCCTATGCCAAACTCACGGCCGACGTAAGAAGCTTGAACCCATCGGCCTTAAAGCTCTTACACACGTGGCCCAACACACAATTCCGCTTTCAACTCCTGGCTGACATCACTGGCCGAAGTCTCAACACGGCCAACGGAAAGATAGAACTGACCAACTTCGCCATGACCTCCGAACGCGGCGAATACCGACTCTCGGGGCTATTCGTTGACGTGAGCAACACCCATCATCTGCACACGCTGACGGCAACGAGCGATTTCGGAGAATTCTCGTTGATGGGTAAGTACGACTACAACACACTTTCGCAGAGCATCACCAACCTGATTGGCAGCAAACTGCCCACGTTGCCCGGCCTGCCACACACCACCGATGCACAGACGAATAACTTCTCGGTGAGCGCACACATCGAACGCACCGACTGGCTGCAACATCTCTTCAACATCCCCTTAGAACTGACGCACCCGTTGCAGCTGAAAGGCTCGATGAGCGACACGGGAAGGTCGCTCGATCTGCTGCTCCAGGCCCCCGGCTTTGCCTACGACGGCAATCGATTCGAAGGTGGCGACGTGCGCATCATCACCATCAACGATACGCTCAACGTCTCGGCAAAGCTCGAAAAACGTGCTACCGACGGGAAAAAGCTTCGCCTCGACCTCCAAACCGCCGCCGCCGACAACAAGCTCTCTTCCATCATCGCCTTCGACAACGGGCGAAAGCCGTTGCTGCGAGGAGAAGTCAAAACGGAGACCACCTTCTTCAAAGATGCCGCAGGACTGTCTACGGCACACGTAGCTGTGAAACCATCCGACATTCTGGTGGGCGACACTGTGTGGAAGGTGAGAGCCTCGGAGCTGACCTACCAACAAAACCATCTTGTGTTTCACCAATTTGCCGTGAGTCACAACAACCAACACATCATCATCGACGGCGCGGCCACAAAAAATCCAATGGATTCGGTTGCCGTAGAACTCAAAGACGTAGATGTAAACTACATTCTCGGTTTGGTAGACTTCCACTCGGTTGAATTCGACGGACTGGCCACAGGCACCGCCATTGTCAAGACTCTGTTTACCACTCCCGATGCTTATGCCCGTCTGAAGGTGAGAAACTTCCGGTTCGAAGGCGGAGACATGGGAACACTCACAGCCGACGTGCGATTCAACAACCTCAAAGGGCAAATCGACATCGATGCCATTGCCAACGACGGCCCCATCAAAAACACCTTCATCAACGGCTATGTCTCACCCAAACACAATTATATCGACCTGGGCATCCGTGCCAGCAACACCAACATCGCATTCTTAGAGGGTTTTTGCAAGAGTTTTATGAAAGACGTCCAGGCCCAGGCCACGGGCGAAGTGAGGCTCTCGGGGCCACTGAGTCACATCAATCTGACGGGCCAACTCACCGCTAACGGCTTCTTCACCATCAGCAGTCTCAACACCACCTACCAACTCAAGAACGCCGTGGTGCGCATGCGGCCCGACGAAATAGAACTCAAAGGCGAGGAGTTTGAAGACCGACACGGCAACACAGGCATTCTCAAAGGTTTCATCCGGCACAAACATCTCACCCATCTCTCTTACGACTTAGACATCAAGGCCCGCAAACTGTTGGTCTATGACACGAAAGACTTCGGCGAAGACACTTTCTATGGAACCGTCTTCGCCACCGGCCGATGTCTCATTACCGGGAAAAGCGGCGAGGTGAACATAGATATCACCGCGACACCCGAACGAAATTCTACGTTGGTTTATAACGTTTCAAGTCCGGAGAACATCAACAACAACCACTTCATTCACTGGGCCTCCTCTCCTCTCTCCCCCATCGTTTCCTCCATCGCCTCTTCTCCCGATAAAGAAACCGCCCAAGAGGAGGAGGAAGAGGTGGATATTCCCACTGACATCCGCCTGAACTTCTTGGTGAATTGTACACCCGAGGCTACCATCAAACTGATGATGGATCGGCAAACGGGCGATTATATCACCCTGAACGGCAACGGGACGCTCCGCGCCACCTATTATAATAAGGGCACATTCGACCTTTTTGGCAATTACGTCATCGATCATGGCCTCTACAAACTCACCATTCAGAACGTCATCAAGAAAGAATTTTCTTTCGAACAAGGCAGTACCATCGCCTTTGGAGGTGACCCCTATGCTGCTCCACTCAACCTAAAAGCCATTTATACGGCTAACGGCGTGAGCCTCTCCGACCTGAACATCGGTCGCAGTTTTTCGAACAACACCATCCGCGTCAACTGTTTGATGAACATCACCGGTACGCCCGCAGCCCCCAAAGTGGCCTTCGACCTCGACATGCCCACCGTGAACAGCAACGTGAAACAAATGATCTACAGCCTGATCAACGGCGAAGAGGAAATGAACCAACAAGTGCTCTACCTCCTGGCCGTGGGTCGTTTCTATACGCAAGGCCGCAATAATGCCGACCTCGACAATGCCAACGCACAGAGCCAAACGTCGCTTGCCATGCAAAGTCTGCTGAGCAGCACACTCAGTCAGCAGCTCAACAACGTGTTAGGCTCGGTTATCAATAACACGAACTGGAACTTCGGAGCCAACATCTCTACAGGCGACGAGGGATGGAACAACGCCGAGTATGAAGGAACCCTCAGCGGGCGTCTGCTCAACAACCGTTTGCTCATCAATAGTCAGTTCGGCTACCGCGACAATGCCAATGCTACAACCGGTTTCATCGGCGATTTCGACATCCGCTACCTGCTCTTCCCCAGCGGAAGCATGGCCATCAAGATGTACAATCAAACCAACGACCGATATTTCACTCGAAACAGTCTCAACACTCAAGGCATCGGACTGATCCTTAAAAAAGACTTCAACGGCTGGCGAGATCTCTTTGGCTGGACCCGAAAAAGAACTCTGCAAAAGAAAAACAAAACTACATGATCAGATAGGCAAGCCGAAAACGATCGCCCATCCCCTTATCTTTCCTACTCATTCAAGGCGTTAAGTCCATTCTTGCTTAGCGTTGAATCCACTCCCACTTAAACATGATCCTCACCACGCTATTCAACTGATTTCCAATGGTTTCCTTCTCACTTTTCCATCTCTTAGCTTTTGCACTTCAAAAACTAAGAAAATGACCTGCAAAAGCTAAGAGATGAGGATGCAAAAGCTAAGAGATGGCCATACCGAAATCAAAGCATTAGGAAACAGAGACCAAGGCGTGAGAAAATAATCCCACTCATCCTGATGAAGCAGAATGACCCAAACGAACCGAGAAAGGAATGTTTTGCAGGGTCAAACAGATAGAAAATCAATTTATCAAAAAGATATTCGTTTTATAAAAACAACGACAACAAGGATTTATTCACACCGGGTTCCACCTCCCTTCTGCAAGCAATCTCAACATATATTCTATTTTTTAATACACCTGTCTCTCTCAAACAAACTCTTGTTCATAAAAATATTCGACAAAAAATTTGGCTGTACAAATAAAAAAAACTATCTTCGCGATGTTTACTATCCGAAAACAAAAACGAACTTGTTTAACTAAAATATCATGTGTATGAAGAAGTACAATTTTAATGCCGGTCCGTCGATTCTTCCAAGGGAAGTGATTGAGAACACGGCGAAACAAATTTTGGATTTCAATGGTTCAGGCCTTTCTCTGATGGAAATCAGCCATCGAGCAAAAGATTTTCAGCCCGTATTGGATGAAGCCGTTGCCTTGATTAAAGAGTTACTGAATGTACCCGAAGGCTACTCGGTGCTTTTCCTTGGAGGCGGTGCTTCCTTGCAGTTCACCCAGGTGCCCTGTAACTTCCTTATCAAGAAAGCAGCCTATCTGAACACAGGTGTATGGGCAAAGAAAGCTCTGAAAGAGGCAAAGCTGTATGGCGAAGCTGTGGAGGTGGCCTCTTCGGCAGATGCCAACTACACCTTTATTCCCAAAGACTATGTTATCCCTACTGACGCCGATTACTTCCATATCACCACCAATAACACCATCTATGGCACCGAGATTCGTCGCGAGCCGGATTCTCCCGTACCATTGATCGGCGATATGTCGTCAGATATTTTCAGTCGTTCGGTAGACGTTTCCAAATACGATTGCATCTATGCCGGTGCCCAAAAGAATCTGGCGATGGCCGGTGTCACCGTTATCATCGTGAAAGATGACAAGTTGGGCCGGGCCCCACGCGAGATTCCAACCATGCTCGACTATCGTACACATGTTGAAAAAGGCTCTATGTTCAACACCCCTCCTGTCGTACCCATCTATTCTGCCTTAGAGACACTTCGGTGGATCAAGAAGAGCGGTGGCGTAGAAGCGATGGATAAGAAAGCCAAACAACGGGCCGAAATCATCTATTCCGAAATCGACAGAAACAAGCTGTTCAAGGGAACAGTGCGCGAAGAAGACCGCTCGCTGATGAATATTTGTTTCGTGATGAACGAAGAATATGCCGAATTGGAAAAACCCTTTATGGAATTTGCAACCGAACGCGGTATGGTAGGCATCAAGGGTCACCGCTCTGTGGGTGGCTTCAGAGCCAGCTGCTACAACGCCATGTCGCTTGAAGGAGCCGAAGCTCTTGTGGCTTGTATGAAAGAATTTGAAGCCAAAAAGTGAGAACTCCCTCGATAAAAAATGTGATATAATAGGGTGTGGAGCCGAGCAGTCGGCTCTATACCTTTTCATTCCTCTTTCAAAACACACGTTTCCCTTATGAAAGTACTTGTTGCAACAGAAAAACCCTTTGCTGCAAAAGCGGTAAAGGCCATTACAAAAGAGATTGAAAACGCAGGTCACCAAGTGGTTCTGCTGGAAAAATACACAGAGAAGTCGCAACTTCTCGATGCAGTAAAAGACGTGAACGCGATGATCGTGCGCTCCGATAAGATAACAGCCGATGTGCTCGATGCTGCACATCAACTGAAAATCATTGTACGCGCAGGAGCAGGTTACGACTCTATCGATACGGAATATGCCAAAAAGAAAGGCATCATCGTAGAAAATACCCCGGGACAAAATGCAAATGCCGTGGCAGAACTCGTGCTGGGTTTGTTGGTATATGTCGTGCGGGCTTTCTACAATGGCAAGTCGGGTTCTGAGCTGATGGGCAAGAAACTGGGTCTGTTGGCTTTTGGAAACGTAGGCCGAAACGTAGCTCGTATCGCCAAGGGTTTTGGCATGGAGGTCTATGCTTTCGACGCTTTCTGTCCGGCTCATGTGATTGAGGAAGCCGGAGTTCATGCTGTGCCCAACCAACGAGCATTGTTCGAACAATGCGACATCGTAAGTCTGCACATTCCCGCTACTCCCGAAACGAAACAGAGCATCAATTTCGAACTCGTTAACTTGCTACCCAAAGGCGGAATCCTTGTTAACACGGCACGCAAGGAGGTCATTAACGAACCGGAATTGCTCAAACTGATGGCTGAGCGAGAGGACCTCAAATTTGTTACAGACATCCAACCCGATGCCGATGCTGAGTTTGCTAAATTCGAAGGCCGCTATTTCAGTACGCCAAAGAAGATGGGCGCGCAGACGGCAGAGGCAAACTTCAATGCAGGACTGGCCGCAGCAAAGCAAATCAATGCCTATTTTGCTGACGGATGTACAAAGTTTCAAGTTAACAAATAACCGTGTATGGCAACGATCAGACCGTTTAAAGGGATTCGTCCCCCGAAAGAATTTGTAGAAAAAGTAGAATCCCGCCCGTATGATGTGCTGAGTTCGGAAGAGGCACGTGCGGAGGCTGGTGACAATGAGATGAGTCTTTACCACATCATCAAACCAGAAATCGACTTTGAACCAGGCACTTCCGAATATGATCCGAGAGTTTACGAACAGGCCGCCGGCAACTTCAGAAAGTTTCAAGAGAAAGGCTGGCTTAAGCAAGACACGCAGGATTGTTATTACATCTACGCGCAGACGATGAACGGAAAAACCCAGTATGGGCTTGTCGTAGGGGCGTTTGTGAACGATTATCTCAATGGTGTGATCAAGAAACATGAGCTCACGCGCAAGGATAAGGAAGAAGACCGAATGAAACATGTTCGGGTTTGCGATGCCAACATCGAACCCGTATTCTTCGCTTACCCCGACAACAGTGTGCTCGACAGCTTGATCAAGAAATATGTTACTTCCACACCGGAATACGATTTCATTGCACCTGTCGACGGATTCGGACACCAATTCTGGATCATCTCAGACGCTGCCGATATCGAAACCATCACTCGCGAGTTTGCCAAAATGCCCGCTCTCTACATTGCAGACGGACATCACCGGTCGGCAGCTGCTGCTTTGGTGGGTGCAGAAAAGGCTAAAGCCAATCCGAATCATCGAGGAGACGAGGAATACAACTACTTTATGGCCGTTTGTTTCCAGGCTTCGCAGCTCACCATTCTCGACTATAACCGGGTGGTGAAAGACTTGAACGGACTAACGGAGGAAGAGTTCCTTGAGAAACTCGCAACGAATTTTATTGTAGAAAAGAAGGGAACGGAAATATATCATCCTGAGGCTCTGCACAATTTCTCACTCTACTTAGGCGGTACGTGGTACAGCTTGACAGCCAAGAAGGGTGTTTACGACGATTCCGATCCCATCGGCGTGCTCGATGTAGACATCTCCAGCAGACTGATTCTCGACGAAATCCTGAATATAAAAGATTTACGGACTGACAAACGCATCGACTTCGTTGGCGGAATCCGCGGATTGGAAGAACTGAAAGCACGCGTAGACAGTGGAGAAATGAAAATGGCATTGGCTCTTTATCCTGTCTCGATGAAGCAGATTATGGACATTGCCGACAGCGGAAAAATCATGCCGCCTAAAGCTACTTGGTTCGAGCCGAAGCTCCGGTCTGGTTTAGTGATTCACAAACTGGGCGAATAGCCTCTTTTCATCATCTGTAAGATGAAATGAACGCGGAGAACAGGCAGCCTTAATAACGTTGTCGCTTCGCAAACAAGACAGACAGTGGTCTCTATCTTTTCAAATAGAGACCACTTCTTTCATGTAAAAAGGAAAAAGAATGAACGATGAGTACGAGACAATAGACAGCATCGGCGAGGGGATTTACTCTGAGAAACGGAGTAAGTTTTTGGCCTTTGCGCATCCGGCAGCATCGGTAGAGCAGGTGAAAGACCTCATTGCGGATTACAGAAAGAAATATTACGATGCCCGACACGTATGTTACGCATACGTTTTGGGGGCCGAGCGTCAGGATTTCAGGGCCAACGACGACGGCGAGCCCAGCAGTACGGCAGGGAAACCTATTCTCGGACAAATCAACAGCAACGAACTGACCGACATTCTCGTCGTGGTGGTGCGCTATTACGGGGGGGTGAATCTCGGGACGGGCGGACTCATCTCAGCCTACCGAACTGCAGCGGCACTGGCCATTGAGAACGCCTCGAAGGTGAAAAAGACCGTAGAAGAAACCGTTGTTCACACTTTCGTCTACCCGCTGATGAATAAAGTGATGCGCACAGCCAGAGAGATGGGCGCAAGAATCGTAGACATGCACTATGACAACACCTGCGAAATCGTCCTCTCCATCGCCCGTTCAAAAGCCTTTTTGCTGCGCAGCAAACTCGACAAAATCTCGTTCGAGGGGTAGCTTTTACGAATTATTCGACCGAAGCCTGCCGTTTTTTCAAATTAATGATTACCTTTGCACGCAGAAAGGAAGATTGGCAGAGTGATCGAATGCGCTGGACTCGAAATCCGGTATACCCCTTTCGGGTATCGGGGGTTTGAATCCCTCATCTTCCGCCAGGGGCACACCATTGAGGTGTTGCCCCTTTTTCGTGCCATTGCGTTTCAGGAAGACATTCTCAAACGCCATCAAGCCACATTTTCAACACAAAAAAAATAAGACGACAACGAAAGGAGACACAATGACGACACAAAGAAACGAGACGACTGTCTATGAGGAAAGAACCGAGAGAAAAAGAATCAAGAAGCGTTTGCTCTTCGTTTGCCTAGGCAACATCTGTCGTTCACCGGCGGCCGAAGGCGTGATGCGCCATCTGGTGAGCAAGGCTGGAGAGGAAGAGTTTTTCGAGATCGATTCTGCCGGTATCGGAGGATGGCACGCCGGACAGTTACCCGACAAGCGCATGCGACAGTGCGGAAGTCGCCGCGGATACCATTTTGAGAGTAGAGCCCGACAATTTTCGCCGGCCGATTTCGACCGTTTTGATCGCATTCTCGTCATGGATGCCGACAATCTCAGGGCCATCACCGCCCAGGCTCGCACAGCAGAGGATGCAAAGAAGGTGGAGATACTGGCCCGTTATCTCGTTCGCCGAAAAGATGTCTGCGCCATCCCCGACCCTTATTACGGCGACGAGCGCGACTTCGACTATGCACTCGACTTGATTGAAGAAGCCACCGCCCATCTCCTCGAAACACTCTCCCGATCGTCCAAAAACTAAAAAACAACTATCGGAGCATCCCGAAACATAGAAAAGAGAAAAAACGAGCCGTCGTACTCCTACGAAGATTCCCAAAATGACGAAAAAGAGTTACACACAGGAATGAAAAACCCCGAATTGAACCTTGCCTGGCAGTTTGTGAAGAACACCGGCACACACGTCTTTCTCACCGGGAGAGCCGGAACCGGCAAGACCACCTTTCTGCGCACCCTCAAAGAGCAACTGCCCAAACGCATGATTGTGCTTGCCCCTACAGGCATCGCCGCCATCAACGCAGGTGGCGTCACCATCCATTCGTTCTTTCAATTGCCGTTTTCGCCCTACATCCCCAACACCACATTTCGGGCGGAGGGCACCTTTCGGTTCGGACGGGAGAAGCAGCGCATCATCCGCACCACCGACCTACTGGTGATCGACGAAATCAGTATGGTTCGGGCCGACCTGCTCGATGCCGTCGACACCGTGCTACGTCGTTATCGCGACCACGGCCGACCCTTCGGTGGTGTGCAACTACTGCTCATCGGCGATCTCCAACAGCTGCCCCCTGTGGTGAAAGATGCCGACTGGGCCCTACTGAGTCAGTACTACGACTCGCCTTATTTCTTCTCGAGCAACGCCCTGCGGCAAACCGAATACGTCACCATCGAACTCAAAACCGTCTATCGGCAGAGCGATGCAGCCTTTCTCGATCTGCTGAACCGCATCCGCGAGAACCGTGCCGACGCCGACACCTTCCAGCAGCTCAACCGCCGCGTCATCCCCCACTTCAACCCGCCCGAAGAGGAGGGCTACATCCGGCTCACCACCCACAACCATCAAGCGCAACAAGTAAACGAGGCCAAACTCTCCGAAATCGAGCTACCGTCCACGAGTTTCCGCGCCGAGGTAGAAGGCACGTTTCCCGAACAGTCCTACCCCACCGACGAAGTGCTCACCCTCAAACGCCATGCGCAGGTGATGTTCGTCAAGAATGACACCACCGGGCAAGGCCGCTACTACAACGGAATGCTGGGCCGGGTGACGGAACTGTCACCTCGTGGCATCACCGTGCAGAATGCCGATGGAGAAGAGATTGAACTCGACCGGGAGGAGTGGACCAACGCCCGATACGTGCTCGACAAAAAAACGCAGGAGATTCGCGAAGAAGTGGAAGGCATTTTTCGGCAATACCCCCTACGACTGGCTTGGGCGGTGACGATTCACAAGAGTCAAGGCCTCACCTTCGACCGCGCCATCATCGACGCGCAACACTCCTTCGCCCACGGCCAGACCTACGTGGCCCTGAGCCGTTGCCGAACGCTCGAGGGGCTCGTCCTAAGTGCTCCCCTCAACGCCGAGGCTGTGATCTGCGACGAGAAGGTGAGCCGCTTCAACGCCTATGCTGCCGCCCATCAGCCCACCCAGGAGACGCTCTCGAAGATGGAACAAGCCTATAGGCTCAGCCTCGTCGACGAACTCTTCGACTTCCGCCCCCTGGGAATAGCTTTCGAACGGATGGCCCGCCTCGTCGACGAGCATTTCCATCGAAACTTCCCCCGTCTGGCGGCCGAATATCGACAAGTCCGCCCGCAGTTAGACGAACTTGTAATGGTCTCCGCCAAGTTCCGCCACCAATACGCGCCGATGCTCACAGCCGAAAGGCCCGCCCAGTCGCTGCCGGAACGCATCCGAGCCGCCGCCACCTACTTCCGTGCCCGACTCGCTCCCCTGGCCGACCTGCACCGCAAAACCTCCATCTCCACCGACAACCCCTCTCTCAAAACCACCCTTCGCGAGCGACAACTCGAACTTGACGAAGCTCTACGGCTGAAAATAGGTCTACTCAAGCACGAGAGCCAAACCAAGGCACAGTTCGAGGTTGGCGATTACCTCGCCACCAAAACCCGTCTGCTCCTCGGAGACCCCATCGCCGAGACGCGTCGTCCCCGTAAGGAACGCAAGGAGAAGGCTCCAAAAGCAGACACGCACCAGGTCAGCCTCACCCTCCTTCGCCAAGGGCTCGACATTGCCGCCATAGCCCGCCAGCGTGGTCTGGCCCTCTCGACCGTCGCCTCGCATCTGGTTCGCTATGTGGCACAAGGCGAGGTGGACGTTCGAGAGTTGGTAGACGAGCGGAAACGCCAAGAAATCGTCCGTTTCCTCCTGCGCCACCCCGACGAAAAGAAAAACAGCGGCGAGGTGAAAGCCGCTGTCGCACCCGACATCAGCTACGAAGACATCAAACTCGTCCTGGCCGACTTCTATCGGGGAAAGTAGGAGTTAAGGAGTGAGAAGAGGGAAAGGGAGTGCAAACAATGCCAAATATCCCTCACACAAACAACCGCATCACGGTTGACCCGTTGGTAAAACAAGGTTGGCGAGCGAAGCGAGCCTACTCTGTCTACGACATGCAAAGAGAAAACAAGGATGTAGGTCTTGGTCTCTCCGAGCCCCCTAAATGAGAGAAATGGGAAACCGTTTAGTTTTTTGAATTAGAGGAATTTCCAATTCAAACAGACCAACCCCTACAGGGTTGTTATTGGTGAGTACTCCTTAGATAGGGTAGACTCGCTTCGCTCGCCAACCCTACCCTACCAACAGACCAACCCCGTTGGGGTTGTTTACGCACAACATTCCCAATAGGTGACAGATACGATTTTAATGCCTGGGAGATAATCTCACGATGCATAGTAAATAACCTCTTGTGATGTGAATGAGGGTTGCATGCAGTCTACCGCGTAGCGGTTGGTCTGTTGGTAGAGCAGGGTTGGCGAGTGAAACGAGCCTACCCTGTCTACGACATGCAAAGAGAAAACAAGGCCGTAGGTCTTGGTCTATTTAACCCCCTTAAGTTAGGGGAGTGGGAAGGTTGTTTTTGACTTCCTGAGTTAGAGGGATTTTCTATAAAAACAGACCAACCCCTTTAGGGTTGTTATTGGGAGTATCGCTCAGGCAGGGTAGGCTCGTTTCACTCGCCAACCCCGCCCTGCCAACAGACCAACCCTTACAGGGTTGTTTACGCACAATGCCCCAATAGGTGGTAAATATGATTTTTATGCATGACAGATGTCCTTCCGTTGCATGACAGATAACCTCCCGATGCATGACAGATACGATTTCGATGCATAACAAATGACTTTCCGATACATGGCAGATGATCTCCTGATGTATGGCAGATGATCTCCCGATACGCAAGAGGTGACTTCCCACACATCGGGAAGTCACCTCTTGAATTGTAAATGATGCTCACGCGCGACGTTGACAGTTGATGCGCATCGCATCATTAGGATTCTGTCTTCTTTATTCTACGCCCCACCCGTTTTCCACTACAGTGTAGTTGACATTCAACTACACTGTCCTTGATATTCAACGAGGTGCTCTTGCCACTGAACTAATTGCAGGAGAGAATGGCGTCGCATCCAGGTTGGTTTAGTTCTCCCCCAGCCAAATGCCAAGGCCGTTCAAGGAACGGCTTGTATTTGAATTGAGCTCTCCCTTGAGAGTTCCAGGGCCATTAGAGTAGAAGATTATTGACCAGGCGTGATCGCCATCTCCATCACTTATATTCGACCAAAAAGCAGCATACGACTGATCAAATCTGCCATAGGAAGAAGGCGCACTCGGAGCCATGCCATACATTCCTGTAGCAGGTAAGAAGAAATATTTATTGAGGGCAGAGGGTGACAGCGGAGTGGGAGAAAAGGTTTCTCTTTTAATGCAATTATTCTCATCTTTCCAGTCTATCCAACCATTTCCATCGTCAAAACCATCCTCCATGTTCTTTCCTCCCAAGAGAGCCAAATTCTCTTGTTTGATTACACTCTGTCTTTTCAGCCAAACGCCACCTTTAAAGAGCCTGCCCAAAGCCACCCACATTCTGTCTGCATCCCAGTGCGGATCACCTTTGTACAGATACCAAAACAGGATATTGGGATTAGGACAGTCTTTACAATTCCGGCGGGCCTGAAAATAAGAGCCAAGGACGCTCGTACCATTCGCCCATCGTAGATACGAATCGTATTCATTGACGGGCAGATGCGCTGTATGCTGTCCACCCGGCGTTTTAGGTTGATGCTGTTCGTTACCATACCACAGATCATTATTCGCATCCCATAGGGTGTATTTGGGATGATAGACACGAATGTCGAAGTCTTTGCCCAGCTCGGTGTTCTTGCCAGCATTGAAGGTGAGGTTGGCATACTCTCGAGTGGTGCTGATCTCGGTGTTGTCGTCTTGGTTCTTAAAGATGTATTCTACCTTGAAGCTGCTGTATGTACCGGGAGCCAACACCATGGTGAAAGACTTGTCGGAGGCTGCGGCCGTAGGCAGGGCATAACCAGTAGAGCCGCCTACGCTCAGTTCGATGGTGTTGGAGGGGTTGGCGGGTGAGGTGGCCAGGTCGAGACCGGTATCACTGAAGTTGTATTCGCCGGCCAGGGGCTTGTTGGCCGTCACCTTGATCTTGACGAGTTTGGCCGCGGTGCTGATGTCACCCGGCGCGTTGTAGGGGATAAAGGTGAGGTAGGCGGCTTGATGCCGGAGGGTGAACTCATAGCGGCCGTTGTTCATCGTGGCCGTGGCGATGCCACAGTCGCCGCTCTCGCCCAGTTGACGGACAACGTTGGGCTCAGCCTGCGATTGCTGGGCCTGGATGGTTACTTTGTCGCCCGATGTGCTGTTCTTTCCGGTATAGCGCACGGTGTAGCTGCTCTTGGTAAAGGAGCCATCGAAATAAAACTTGGCCGTGGCGGTTCGGTTCTTCGTGTCGGCAGCACTCAGGGTAGCGATATTGCTGCGCTTGCTCTTCTTGAGCGGATTGAGGACATCGTCGTCGGTGTGAATCCAAAGAATGTCGTCCGTGGTCCAATAGAAGTCGATACCCGATCCGGTGTACTCGCCCGTGGTGCGCGTTTCTATCTCGTCTTCCTGCCAGGGCAATCCTGATTTGGCCGAAGTCAACTTGGAACTTGGGGCCGTGGTAAACTCTGTCAGTCCTCTTGTATCGAATTCTTCTGTGTTCTTATCTCCTTGTGCCGTATTCTCGCCCGCACAGCTCATCATTAAAAGCGCACTCAAGGCAAGGGCAGATGTTCTTATTTGCTTGATCATATTTTTTCTACTTACTACTTTATTACTTACTACTTACTTTATCACTTACTACTTTTCTTTTTATTCCTCCCATACTCGGTAGGGCGTGTAGGCGGCATCGTCGGTATCCTCTTCGTCAAAGAATCCTTGCTTGGCACCGGGTAGCACCTGCTCATTGCCGGCCGACTGGTGACCGCCGCTGCCAGATTGATGCATCAATTGACTGTCCGTGTCGAGCCTCAAGACCCTAATCTCGGGACGTGTGTAATGTTGAATGTTTACTTGATCTCTTTTCATAACTAAAACTTGGTTTTGTTGTTAATATATCCTGGAAAATTTGGTTTCACGCTCTCTTCCTCCCGCACTGACCGAGTACGAAAAAACCTGCAAAGAGATTCGCTGGGAATCCCTTTGCAGGCTATGGTTTACACTCGCTTCGCGCGCGCGTAGGAGAAAGTGAAAAAGTCTTACACTACAATAGGTGCGAACATTGTGTGTGTGTGTGTGTGTGTGTGTGTGTGTGTGTGTGTGTGTGTGTGTGTGTGTTTAAGGTAGTCATTTTCTCGGAGACTACCAAAGAAAAGGCGTTAAAAGATGCAGAAAAGTTCGCCCCTTTCTGCTCCGCTGTTATGCCTGTATGGAGATGCACGCTACACATTATATGATATATATATCCTTTGTTCTGCTGCCTAAAAGACGGGGCAAAGGTAATACAAACTTTTGAATTCACCAAAAAGAGGAAACCGGAGGAGGAAGATCTGCACCTAAAGGCCTACCTCATCTTCCCCGTTTGGTAGAACTGCAAGAGGTCGAGATTCAAAATGGCGAGATACTTACTTTGCAGGGCGTTTTGCTGGGCGGCAACGAGGTTGTTCTTTCCGGTCATGAGCTGGATGATGTTTTTAAGTCCGAGTCTGAACTGCTCGCTAAGTAAGTCGAAGCTTTCCTGCGCACTCTTCACGCTCTCCTTTGCAGCCTTGAACTTACTTTGATGGGTGGTGGCCTGCAACCAATAGTTCTCGATGTTAGCGTAGAGAGCGGTTTGCCGGTCTTTCAAATCCAGGAGATAGCCCTGCCGCTCGATGAGCGCCTTGTTGAGGGCGGTGCGCTGCGTGCGGTTGTCGAAAAGCGGGATGCTCACGGTAAGACCTGCACCCATGTCGAGATGGGTTTTCAACTGTGTGCCCCAGGCATTGTGGGAGGTAGAGGAAGTGTTGGTGTTGAAGGCTCCGCCCAGGCTGACGGTGGGCAGACGGAGAGCCCGTGCTATTTTGATGTTGACGTCGCTTCCGGCCAGGGCCAGCTGTGCGGCCTTGAGTTCGGGACGGCATTCAACGGCGGCCAGATAGACATTGCTCACAGAGGGAATCGGTTGCAGGGCCATCTCGTCGGTCGAGGGCGGAACGACTACGTCGAAGACCTCGCCATCGGTTATTTGCAAGAGCTGCTTCAGCTGTCGCTTGTAATCGGCAAGCGTACTCTGCGCAGCCACGAGGTTATACTCTTCCTGGGCTCGTTGCGCGGTGAGTTGCGCCAGGTCGGCGCGGCTCATCTTGCCCACACGCAGCATTTCTCGGCCGCGGTCTTCGTTGGTTTGGCTCGTGTTCAGACTTTGCTCGCTCACACGGAGGGCCTCAGTCGAGTAAAGAATCTGCACATAGAGTTGTGCAATCTGTTCTTGAATCGTAGCTGCCGACACCTCGGTTTGCGCCTCGGCCAATTCTGTCAGGAGGCGATTTCGCTTGATGGTGTTGCGGTTTCGGTTGCCGTTCCACACCGTCCAATTGGCCGAAAGGCTGTAGGAACCGTTATAATAAACCTTATCCACGCTCGACGGAGCACCACCACCTGCCGCCGACTCGATCCACGGTCGATAGTTGAGGTTCTGATTGGTAGAGGCCGAGAGCGATGGCAGCAAACCGGCCCGACTTTGCAGCAGATCTTCCTGCGCACTCTTGACCGAGAGGCGGCTCTTTTGCAGAGTGATGTTGTTTTGCAAGGCGTAGTCAATGCATTCTTTCAGCGACCACTCTCTGGCCTGAACCGTTCCGAGGGCTGCGAGCATGAGCAGCACAGCAGCGATGAGTCTTCTTTGTTTCTTCATGTTCTTTCCGATGTTGTTTTGGCACAAGGGATGAAAGTCCCCAGCGATTTCTTTAGTGAGACGGACGCAAGGGAGAAAAAGTTGATTCGACCGTGTCGGAATTAACAATTATTACCCCTCGAGCGGTACGCTTGCAAAAATCTGTTGTCCGCAATCTCCCGTTTTTGTCGTATCTTCGCGCCCGAAACTCACGTAAAATCCGCGACGAAATGACTTCGACCGACAAAGAAATTCTCCAAATCGCCCTCCCCTCTATCCTCTCCAACATCACTGTCCCACTGCTCGGAATGGTAGACGTAGCCATTATGGGACACCTCGGTCAGGCCCAATATATCGGAGCCATTGCCGTGGGCAGCATGATCTTCAACGTGATGTACTGGCTATGCGGATTTCTTCGGATGGGAACCGGCGGGATGACTTCGCAGGCCTACGGCGAACGCAATCATGAGAAGATGGCCCGGATTCTGCTGCGTTCGATGCTCATTGCGTTGCTTTTGGCTTTGGGTCTGCTGGTGCTGCAAGAACCCATTTGCCGGAGTGTTCTGGCAGTGATGAGCCCGGCAGAGGAGGTGGCCTCAATGGCGCGCCGCTATTTTGTCGTCTGCATCTGGGGAGCTCCGGCGATGCTGGGACTTTATAGTCTGACGGGCTGGTTCGTCGGAATGCAGAACACACGCATTCCCATGTTCATTGCCATGGTGCAGAATGTGGTGAACATCGGCATGAGCCTCTTGTTCGTAGCGTTCTGCGGAATGACCATCGAGGGCGTGGCCCTGGGCACACTCGTGGCCCAATATGCCGGACTGGCCTTGGGTCTTTTCTTCTTCTTCCGTCGCTATTTTCCGCCTCTACGCACCTACTTCCACCTGCACGGCATCGCCCGCCGCGCGGAACTCTCGCCCTTCTTCCACATCCATCGCGACATCTTCCTGCGCACCGTTTTCCTCGTGGCCGTCAATCTCTTCTTCACCTCGGCCGGAGCGGCACAGGGCGTCGTTATTCTGGCCGTGAACACACTGCTGTTGCAACTCTTCACCATTTTCTCTTACGTGATGGATGGCTTTGCCTACGCCGGAGAGGCACTGGGCGGGAAATATTATGGGGCGAACCATCGCAGGGCGTTCCTTGCCACGGTGACACGACTGTTTCTTTGGGGCGGAGGGATGATTGTGGCTTTCAGCGGACTGTATCTCCTGGGCGGACGGGCGTTCCTGTCGCTGCTCACCAGCAACAAGGAGGTGGTGGCCGCTGCTCTACCCTATTTTCCTTGGGCCGTGCTGATTCCGTTGAGCGGCATGGCAGCCTTCGTGTGGGACGGCCTTTTTATCGGAACCACTCAGACACGAGGAATGTTGGTCTCGTCGGTTCTCTCGGCCATTCTCTTCTTCATGGTCTACTGGCTACTCCGATCTACCATCGCCAATCATGCCCTTTGGCTCTCGTTCCTCGTCTATCTCTTCAGTCGCGGAGCCATCCAAACGTTTCTCTTCATGCGCCATCCGTTTGTGCGAACCGAAGGGAAACGGTGATGCTACCCAACTCAAATCAGAGACTTCTGCACCCACAGAAACATAAAACGGGCAATAAAGGGCGTATCAAAATCCCGATGCGCCCTTTTTTCTGAGAGGATAGTTCGCTCCGTCTTCATTTCCTCCTCAAACTGCGGCATTTTGTGCATGAAAACCTTTTTTCTGCACGAAAATCCGAGATTCTGTGCACCAAAATCTTTTTTCTGCACGAAAATCCGGGATTCTGTGCATCAAAATCTTTTTTCTGCACGAAAACCTGAGATTCTGTGCACCAAAATCTTTTTGCGTTCTACATGGTAGCATTGAAAGAGGTACAAAAAAGAGGATGTATCATAAAAATGTTGATACATCCTCTCATTGAGGCGAAGACCAGAGGTGCTCGGAACGAAATAGGTCTATTCCTCGATGATGCCTGCCTCTCTCCATTGCTGTACAAGAGCCTGGACATCGGCCAGAGCCACTGCTCGCTCTACTTCGTAGTGCGACGTGAGCAAGTCGGCTAACATATCGACGGTGAACTCCTTTTCTCCAATCGAGTCCCAAAGATAGGCCGACGGTTCGTTCATACTGATGATATTGCTGAAATCGATGTTCTCTTTCCCTTCGGCCACAATCACACGCTCGCCGCAGATGGAACGCAGGTTGAATCCTTTTTTTGCTTTCATCCTTTTTGTTGTTGAATATTTGTTTTTATTGTTTTCTAAATCGGTTGAAATACCTTCAGCCACACTCGCCGGTAAAAGCCTAAGAGGTAGCGGCGCAGGGGGAAGAGGCGGGTCCAAAGGAAAGAGTAGACTTTCCATTTCAGACTATTGGTCTTGTCGAGCTTCTTCCGTCCCTTTCGGTAGAATCCCAAGGCGAAAGCGCGGATGTCGCTCCGTTGGCAATGCTCCGTACCTAAATTTCCGTCGCCGCGCAACGTAATCTCATCGCCCTTGATGCGGATGATGCGATGCAGAACGAAATGCCCTTTTGCAATCTCAGCCAGTACGGCATCGCCTTTCTGTATGGTGGTGGGCTTGCTCAGCAGGGCTTTGTCGCGGTTGTCTTCCAAAAAGGGACGCATGCTGAAGCCCTTGAGCCGTAGTGTTACGGTGTGCCCCTCTTCTAAAAGGGCTACCACCTCGGGCAGAAAACGCGCGTTTTCAAACTGTAGTTCTTTTATTGGGCGATGATCTGGTGACATAGGAGGGCGGCTTCTTTGTTGGGTAGACAGTGGACGGTGTAAATATTCGTTGTCTCGATGACTCGGGAAATGGTGTTGCAGATGCTGTTGAAGATGTCTTTGTCCCACTTCATCGATGAACAGGAGGGCAACAGGGAGGCAAACGCCTCGATAGGATTCAACTTGTCGACGCTGTTCTGCGTGGCTCTGTCGATCCTCGAGATGGCTCCCAAGCGTGCTTTCACGTTGCGGTAGCAGGGGGTCTTCCCGCTCCAGGGTCCGCCGTAGATGTAGGGCTGTCCGTCAATGATCCGAATGATCGGATTGTCGTCATTCATCAAGTCGCAGTCGGGGATATGGCGGAGCCAAAGACTCACGTGCGTGCTCTTCCCCGTTCCGCTCTTGGCCGTGAAGGCGTATCCACGTCCCTGATGACGGACCAATGAAGCATGAATGAGCAACGTTTGCCTGAAGCTGCCGGCAAAGGCGAAGATGAGCATGAGGGCGTTGTTAAGTCCGAAACAACGCATGTCGTAATTGCCATTGAGGGCGCAACGACAGTCGGAAAAGTCTTTATTCGTGCGCAGCAAACAGCAGTGATTGCCTCGCAAGTCTTTGATGAGAAACTGATATCCACCATCAGAGAGTCGATCGACAAGCGTGTTTCCATTCCCTGTATCGAAATCTCTGATCGTCTCTCTCTCCTCTTGGTCCGTGGGCCGTAGCCGGTCGTCCACCGTGAGCTGAAAAAATAAATCGTCTGTGAACGGCGATACACGAAAAGGCTCGAACGACTGTATCAGTGACGGACCGTTGTGCCTTGATTCCTCGAAAATGATTCTAATGTTGAGTTCTGCTATCCTGAAATGATGAATCATGCGGTGTTTCGCTTTGAGTGCTTGATGGGAATGACGATGCTTCACTTCTCCTCTTCGGGAGCGATGGGCGCATATCTGAATTCCGATTCCTTAATGTAGCGCACATCAAATTTTCCTTTCTCCGTGTATTTCTTCCTAAGCGTTGCCAGCTTCTTTTCCGCCGTCTTTCTTTTCAGTGCAAAACTCGTGATGGGAGTGGGATAGGATACGCCTTGGCCTTTCAAATAATCGCGCAGTTGGTAAGAGTAGTTCTCCCGACTGTAAAGAAAGTGATTTCCTTCGTTGACCCATGCAGAATCTATTTCTTGAACGTCGGTGAAATAGACCGTGGAGTCGTTGAATGATGCTGCAAATCCAAATGCGTAAACTTTTGTTTGTTTCAGTTTTGCTGACGCGTTGCCTGCCAGCAAGGCCAATAAGATGGCAAAAAGATATTGTTTATAATTCTTCATCAATGATAATTGTTTATGACTGCAAGTTCTTCCGTGTGTAAGTCACACGACTCTTTGTCACTGCCCCAAATAGCTTTTCAGCATTTTGTTCTTTGTATTGTTTCGCAGTCTTCTAATGGCTTTTTCCTTTATTTGTCTCACTCTTTCGCGGGTAAGACTGTATTTGTCTGCTATTTCCTCGAGCGTCATTTCTTGCTGATTGATTCCGAAGAAGGCTTCGATGACATTTCGCTCACGCTCGTTGAGAAACTGCAATGCTCGTGCGATTTCGTTGCGTAGCGATTCTAAAACCAGTTCATTGTCGGCGGTTGGTGTGTCCGAACTTGTCATCGTATCGAGCAGACTGCTTTCCTCGCCGTCTATAAAGGGGGCATCCACGGAGATGTGCTTACCTGTCACCTTCATTGCATCTTCGATTTTCTCTTCGGGGAGATCGATTTTCTCTGCGAGTTCGTTGATGCTGGGGCGTCGTTCGTTTTCTTGTTCGAACTTATTGAGCACTTTATTGATTTTGTTCACCGAACCTACCTGATTGAGCGGGAGCCTTACGATGCGACTTTGTTCGGCGATGGCTTGCAAAATGCTTTGTCTAATCCACCACACGGCATACGAGATAAATTTAAAACCGCGTGTTTCGTCAAATTTCTCGGCTGCTTTAATTAGTCCTACGTTGCCTTCGTTGATAAGATCTTGCAGGCTCAGACCTTGGTTTTGATATTGCTTGGCAACAGACACCACAAACCGGAGGTTAGATTTGGTGAGCTTTTCCAGGGCTTTTCGGTCGCCTTTTCGTATGCGCTGCGCCAATTCTACTTCTTCTTCCACCGTGAGGAGTTCCTCGTGTCCAATTTCTTGGAGATATTTGTCTAAGGAATCGTTCTCTCTGTTGGTGATTGATTTTGTGATTTTCAGCTGTCTCATTTAAGTGTTGCCTTTATGCTTGTGTGCAAATTTAATTACTTTGGTGTACATCTGCAAATCTTTTTATTCCTTTTTTCCTACAGCATTGATATTGCGCATGAGACCGGTATATTTGGCGCGCTTGACGGCACTACCTTTGAAGAGTCGGCGATAGTCGTCTTCGGAGAGACGGAGCCATTTCTCGCGGGTCATTTCGAGGAGTTCGGTTCGGGGTTGGAGTTCGGGGATATCAGTGGGTGGAGCGAGTCGGTTCCAAGGGCAGACGGTTTGGCATCTGTCGCAGCCGTAGATGGTATTGCCCATTGCCTGGATGGTGGTGGGGTTGAGGTCCTCGCGGTTTTCGATGGTTTGATAGGAGAGACAGCGATGAGCGTCGAGAGGCTGTCGTTGGTGAGGGTGATGGGGATTCCAGGTGCCAAGAGCGTGGGTGGGGCAGGCTTCGAGGCAGCGGTGACAGGAGCCGCAGCGACTGGGCATTTCCTGGTCGTATTGGAGGGGGATGTCGAGGAAGAGTTCGCCGAGAACGAACTGGCTGCCGGCCTGTGGAAGAATGAGTTGATGATTGCGTCCAGTCCATCCGAGTCCGGCTTTCACGGCCCAGTATCGTTCAAGGATGGGGGCACTGTCACAGAATACTCGGAAATAGGGACTTGAGGGAGTCAAGGTATTGGATGGGTTCGAAGGCGAGGGATAGGGTGTGAAGCCGAGGTGTGTGGCGAGAGATCTGAGTTTTGTCTTGACGACGTCGTGATAGTCTTGTCCGTAAGCGTAGCCGGCAAGTTGATATTGTTCTTGTGGGATACGTTGGGCAGGAGCGTAGTTAAGGGCAACACTCACGATAGACTGTACACCGGGCATGAGCAGTCGTGGGTCGAGTCGTTTGTCTGTATGATTGTTCATATAGTCCATACCTGCGTGCCGTCCTTCGCTGAGCCATCGTCTCACCTCATGAGCCGTCTCCTCGTCTACAGCTTCAGCATGTGCGATGCCGCAGGCGAAGAAGCCGAGGCGTGCGGCCTCGGCTTTGATCTGGCGGGAGAGTTCACTCTTGTCAATCGATGGTTTTGAATTCATAGCCTTGTTCTTTGAGCCATTGCAGGGTCTGCGGCAGGGCAAAGCGAAGTTTGTCGATACTTTTGAGCGAATCGTGAAAGGTGATGATTGATCCGTTTCGGGTGTATCGTTTCACGTTGTTAAGGACGTCTTCGGCGGTCATCCATTTGGAGTAATCGCGTGTCACGACGTCCCACATGACGACTTTGTATTTCCGGCTGAGCCAGGCATATTGACTGAGTCGCATCCATCCATGCGGCGGTCGAAAGAGGTGCGAGTGAATGAGTTCGTCGGCCTGTCGGGCATTATCGCTATAGGTGCGGATGGTGTGTCGTGCACCACCCATATGGTTGTAGGTATGATTACCCACGCGATGCCCGGCGTCGAGGATTTGGCGGTAGAGATGGGGATATCTTTCTACGTTCTGTCCCACCATGAAGAAAGTGGCCAGAGCGTTATATCGGGCCAGGGTTTCGAGGATGAAGGGAGTAGACTCGGGGATGGGCCCGTCGTCGAAGGTGAGGTAGACGGCGCGTTCCCGTTTGTCCATCCGCCACAGAGCGTGGGGATAAAGCCAACGTAACCAGATGGAGGGTTGCTCGATGAACATTGTTTTTTAGTTGACGAGTTGACAAGGAAATTTGCCTTATTCCACAACGCATCACGAAATCCAGCGATGCAATCGTACCGATATAATTCGATCAAACGAAGTCCAGCAATGCAAACAGCCATGGCGGTTTGGGGCAATGAACTCGCGGTACAAACAGCCATGGCTAACGGAAAAAATCAGGATTATTCGGGGAAGACGCCTCCTTTGCTATGATAGAGCGACATGAGACTCTCGAGCTGCTTGCGTTGTTTGGCAGCCAGCGAACGATCAAACATCTCGGTGATAGCCACCGTCTGCCGCATCTGATAGAATTGCGCCAAACAGTCGCGCGTGGAACCTTGGAAGCGTGCTCCCTCGAGTGAAAGATACCATCCCAAATATTGCTCGGCACTCTTCCATACAGCGTCGATTTGCTGGCGTGCCTTTCCCTTCTGCCCCAGCAGGGCGTAGTTACGGGCAAACTCATTGCCGGCTCCCAGGTCGAAGCCACCTGTGACATAGCTTACCGGCACGTTCTCGTAGGGTATCTCCTGCTCGGCTTTTTGCAACACGCGTAGGGCCTTCTCTTTCTTGCCTTCGGCGATAAGCTGGGTGGCGAGCTGAGCCATAAGCCGGCGATGGGTGTAACACATCCGCATGACGGTTTCGTCGATGTAGATGCCGCGGCGCGAGAGTCCGCCGTAGCGGTAACGATACATCACATTGCGATAGGTTTTCTCGGTATCGAAGTTGCGCGCACCGGGAAGATTGGTGGTAAAGGGAGTGATGCGATTGGCCAGTCCTTCCTGCACGAAGTTGTCACCCAAATTCATGTAGTTCTCCTGTCCCACGGTGAGGGCTACGTAGATGGGTCGCTCCCAATTGCACTGGGCAATCATCTCGAGCATCATCAGATCGCCTTTATAAAGGGCGTTCTTCCCAGCCAACGAGATGACCATTCTGTTGGGAATCGTGTCGGCCGCCATCATCATTCCACTGCGACGCACGGCAGCTTTGTCGATGGTAACGTAGAGCGTGTCAGTAGGAATGAAGTGGGTGTCTTTATCTTTCGAGCGTACCCAGTAGCGCAGGATGTTCTTGAGTTCAAAGGGTTCGTCGCCGTAGGTAGCTCGTGCCTGCTCGGGGTTAGTTTTGTAGAAGTCGAGCAGTTGCTGCTTAGCCTGGGGTACGATTTCGACGTATTCGTTCGTACCCGAACAATATTCGAGTCTTGGCCAGGTGATAGGCACCGATGGCGAACGGTAGGCCGGACGTTTCATTTGGTCAATATACCAGTCGGTTTGCAGGTAGCTCAGGTTGCAGACACGGGCATCGGTTCGCACACCTTCCACTTCTTGATTGTACCACAGAGGGAAGGTATCGTTGTCGCCGTTGGTGAAGAGAATGGGATTACCTTTATCTTGCAGAGTCATAAGATAATTCTGCCCGAAGTCTCGGCAGGTGTCGCGATGACTTCGGTCGTGATCGTCCCAAGTCTGAGAAGCCATTTGCACAGGCACCAGCAGACACACCGCTCCCACAATAGCCGAAAGCACCGTCTCGTTCATCGACAACCGCTTCTTGAGCAGATCAATCAGTGCCGCCACACCGATGCCGCACCAGATGGCAAAGGCGTAGAACGATCCGGCATAAGCATAGTCGCGCTCGCGGGGTTGCATGGGAGTTTGGTTGAGATAAATAACGATGGCCAGGCCCGTCATGAAAAACAGGAAGAACACCACCCAGAACTGTCGGATACCTCGCTGTCCGCGGAAAGCTTGCCAAAACAATCCGATGAGCCCTAAGAGCAGCGGCAGACAGTAGAAGACGTTATGTCCTTTGTTGTTCTTGAGGTCATCGGGCAGCTTACTCTGGTCGCCCAACCGCAGATTATCGATAAAACTGATACCCGTAAGCCAGTTGCCGTGTTCGAGTTCGCCGTTTCCTTGCAGATCATTTTGCCTTCCGGCGAAGTTCCACATAAAATATCGCCAATACATAAAGTTGCATTGGTAGGAAAGAAAGAAGCGTAAGTTGTCAGCCTGTGAGGGCATCTTCACCATAATGTTCTCGCCACATCGGTCGTAGGGCACTTCCGATCCGTCGATTCCGCCCATCCAGTCATCGTAGGCCTGAGCATGCGCAGAACTGTACATCCGCGGAAAGAGCATATTCTGCGCGTAAACGTATTTATTCTTGTGGCTCACCACGAAGTAAGAGTCTTTTTCGTCGGCCCGTGCCTTCTCTTTTCGCTGATAGATGGGTGCTCCTTCTGTCATTCGGGGCTTACACATGTTACCTTCTTGGTCGAGCTGCACCTGCGAACTGAAAGCTTGTCCGTAGAGCAATGGACGGTCGCCGTACTGGTCGCGACTCAGATACGAGCCCAACGTAAAGATGTCTTCAGGCGAGTTTTGGTCCATCGGTGGATTCGCCAGGGAACGAATCACGATCACCGCATAACTCGAATAGCCGATCATCAACATCAGCATGCAGAGCAGTACCGTGTTCTTGATGCGCGAAGAAACAAGAGGAACAAGTTTTCTATCGGCCGTCCGCCGTTTGTAATTCAGCACCACGTAGAGCAAAGCCAACACAATCACTCCTATCAATACCGCCGACCAGCCGTAACCGTAGAACGGAATGCCCAACATAGCAAAAGCGGCGATGAACGAGAGATTCTCGCGCTTCGCATGAATTCCCGTGTAACTCTCATAGATAGCCCAAATCACAATAGCTGCCAAGAGAATAATGTAAATCACTTCACCCGTGTTGAACGGCATACCCAAGGTGTTGACGAAGAACAATTCAAACCATCCACCCACTGTGATGATGCCCGGTACTACGCCATAGAGCACCGCCGCCACCACCACAAACGAGATGACCAACGCCAGAAGCGAACCTTTCACCTCGATGTCGGGGAATTTCCGATACACAAACACCAACACAATAGCCGGAATGCACAACAGATTGAGCAAGTGAACGCCAATACTCAATCCCGTCATATACATGATGAGTACCAGCCAACGATCGCTATGCGGTTCGTCGGCATGGTCTTCCCATTTCAGTATGAGCCAGAATACAATGGCCGTAAAGGCCGACGAGTAGGCATACACTTCGCCTTCAACGGCACTGAACCAAAAAGTGTCGCTAAAAGTATAGATCAATGCACCCACTAATCCTGAAGCCTCAATAGCGATCAACTTACCGGTAGTCAGTGCGTCCCAATCTTTCAGCACCAGCTTCCGTGTCAGATGCGTAATCGTCCAAAAGAGAAAGAGGATGGTCGTTGCGCTCAACAGGGCGCTCATCGTGTTCACCATGCGTGCCACTTGGGTTGCATCGCTCGCGAAATGCGAGAACAGATTGGCCGTGAGCATGAAGAAAGGTGCACCCGGCGGATGACCTATTTCCAGTTTATAACCTGTTGTGATAAACTCGGGACAGTCCCAAAAACTGGCTGTCGGCTCGATGGTTGAGCAGTAAACAAATGCTGCGATGAGAAAAGTAAGCCAACCCAGCGCATTGTCTACTAACTTATACTGTTTCATTTATCGGTGAAAATAAAAAGGTTTTATTTCGAAATAACGGCTGCAAAGATAGCTCAAATCGCTATAAGTACAAAATAAATAACATTGTTTAGAGGTGTTATCTAGGCTTCGGGAAAGCGTTCGTCAGAGCGTTTTCCCGTTTCTTCTTTCTGTTGTCAGGCTTTAGGTTCGTTTCTCTCTTCCTTATCTCGAACGACGGGAGCAGATGAGCCCAACTTGATCAGCAGCAATCCCACACCCGTGAGCAACAGTTCTCTCATCCGCACAATCAAAGCAACGAATATCCCGGCACTGGTCGCAATGCCCAAACCCGCGGTCGACATGAGAAAACCGCCTTCTCTGCCCCCCAATTGCAAGGGAATAAAGAACAGCAGATTAGCAAACAAACTGGTAAAGGACAGGATCAAAACACATTGTATATAACTTACCTCAGGCAGAATGACCAAAAGGATGAAGTAGATTTCCAAAGCCGAAAGAAGCCGGCATGTCAATTCAAGCCCCACAGCAGCGATGAAAGTGGCCCTGCTCTGCCGATGCAACGCCGCGATTTGGCAGTCGATGGTATCCAGTTCGCCGCGATGCCGGTCGATGAAAGGCCTCGCCCATTTCTTCACGAAGGGAATATGGCGCAACAGATTCATCGCTCTTACAGCCAGTCCCTTGCGATAGCCCGAGATGAAAAACCACAGTCCCAATCCACAAAAGACTCCACCAGTCCCCAGCATCAAGGCGGTGAGAACGTTCAACGGCTGCGTCAGCAGATAGAGAGGGATGGAAATGAGCCAAAACCAGAAGTGACTGAAGATGTGAGTCATGGCATAAAAAATCACCGACGACGAGGCTCGCTCGGTTCCTATCTTAGGTGCGAGCGACATTACCCGGTAAGGCTCGCCGCCCATCAGCCCTCCCGGCGTGGCGTAGTTTAAGGCAAAACCCGACACTGTCAGCTTATACAGCCACCAAAAGCCCACTTTCTCCCTGCGTTGACCCTGCAAAGGGCTCTCACTCTTTGCTCCTGCCTTAATAATAAGGTACCAAGCAGCGGTGTTGAACACATACAGAACGCACCATAATCCCAAAACGGCCAAAAACCAATAGCCCGTATGTTGCAAACCCGACCACACTTCGGCAAAGTCGAGTTGGGTGATCATCAACCCAAGCACTGCCATACCGAAGATGAAAAAGCCGTTTTGGTATTTCTTGTTCATTCCTTACGAAGATTTCTTTTCGCCGTCTGTCCCTCGTTTTTTGTTCACCGAGAATCGCACTTTTTCGCTCTCGTCCCGTTTTTCGTGGTAGAGCTTTTTCAAAGGATTTGCAAAAGGTCGATCGTAAGACAAGCGATTGCGGAACACATCCATCGCCAGATAGAGCGCATGTCTGAAAGCCTGCTCGTCGGTTAGGCCTTGTCCGGCTCTGTCGTAGCTCACTTCATGGTCCGACGAGGCAACAACTACCGGCAAACCGGCCAACAATCGCACGCCGCCTTCCACCGACAAGGCTTTAAACGGCGTGATTCCTTGGTCATAATACATAGCCAACACACCGTCGAAGGCATCGTATTCTCTACCTCCGAAAAACGTATCGGCCTGGTAGGGCCCGAAAACCGTCAATCCGTCGGCCACCATTTCTTTAATGGCAGGCACGATTGCCTCTTGTTCTTCCTTGCCCAACTGCCCCTCGCTCGTCTCCGGATTGAGAGCCAGCACAGCGATACGAGGGATGGATATCCGAAAGTCTCGCTTCAGTGTTTCGTGCATCAACGTAGCCTTTGCCACGATATTCTCTTTGGTGATCTCTTTCGCCACGTTTTTAATAGCAGTTTCGCCTGCCACGGTAGCGACGTGCAACTGGTCGTTCACCGAGAGAATCTCCGGTTCTTTCTCTGCTCCGAGTTTTTGAGCGATATATTCCACGAGATCTTTGTTCGTCTCGTCTTTGGCAAAAAAGGTACTTTCGTTGATCGGAGCATTCACCAATACGTCTATCAAGCCTTCTTTACAATCGGCCAAAGCCCTATCCAGTGCATTGCGCGCAGCCTTTCCGCTCTCCTCACTGGGTGTTCCCAGTTCCACTTTCACCTCTTCTTCCGTCGTGGCCAACAGGTTCAGCCGATCGGTCCGAGCTTCATCTGCGTGGTGGATGATGCTGAAATTCACCTCCATCTCGAGGGCTTTGCGATGATAAGTGGCAATTTTCGGCGATCCATAGATCACCGGTGTGCAGAGTTCCAAGAGTTCGGGTTCTGCAAAAATTTTGAATATCAGTTCGTAACCCACGCCGTTGGTATCGCCCTGGGTGATACCTATGCGTATCTTCTTTTCGTCCATATTCTTTATTTTAGTGTAAGCAGCACAATTTCTCGCTGCCCGATGCTATTTCTTTTCTTCCTTTCCGATACACCTACCGGTTGATAGCGATAGCCCGCCGTCAAGTCTTTCGCTCATCGACCGTCTGTTTAGCCGTGCTCAGCAAACCGCAAGCGGCAAAAATATCCTGTCCTCTGCTGGCGCGTATAGTGGTGAAAATGCCGTGGGCCGTGAGATAATCGCGAAAGCTTTCCATCCGTTTTTCGTCTGTCCCCTGCAAGTTCACATTCGGAATCTGATGAAAACGAATCAGGTTCATCCTGCAATCCAGTCCATCGAGCAATCGAACAATAGCGCGGGCATGGGTCATCGAGTCGTTGATACCGCCGAAGAGGATGTATTCGAACGAAAGTCTGCGTTGGTGCGAGAAGTCGTATTGGTGCAACAAGTCGACGATTTCCTCTATCGACATCGCCTTTTCGGCGGGCATCAACAGAGCCCGTTGCTCGGGCAAAGGCGAGTGCATGCTGATGGCCACATGGCAATCGCTCTCGTCGAGAAATCGTTTGAGTTTCCCTCTCACCCCCACGCTACTCACCGTAATGCGTTTCGGACTCCAGGCATAACCATAGTCTGCGGTGAGAATCTCGGTAGCTTTGAGCACATGATCCAAGTTATCCATCGGCTCTCCTTGCCCCATAAACACGATGTTGGTCAGCGTTTCGCGCTCAGGCAGTGCATAAATTTGGTTCAGGATGTCACGAACGGTAAGACTACCTTCAAAGCCTTGCTTCCCGGTTTGACAAAACAGACAGTTCATTTTGCAGCCCACCTGGCACGAAACGCACAGCGTGGCGCGGTCGCGATCGGGGATATACACTGTCTCAACAAAGCGTCCGTTCTCCGTCGGGAAGAGATATTTGATGGTTCCATCTTTCGAATATTGCGCATCAACGTGCTTGGCGCATCCTATTTCATAGGCTTCAGCCAGTAGGGCCCGGTTGTTTTTCGACAGGTTGGTCATCCCGTCTATCTCCTCTACATGCTGTTTGTAGAGCCAAGCCGCCATCTGCTTGCCGGTGAAAGCAGGCATGCCCAACTGCCCTGCCACGGTTTTCAGCTCGGCAAGGGTCAATCCTAAAAGCATTTTTTTGCCACTATTCATCTGGTTGAGGGGTGTTTCGAGAAGCAAAATTCGATGTTCATTTCTCTGCAAAGTTAATATATTTAATTGGGATAAGGGTCGGAAGAAAGCACATATTCTTTCTGCCGGCAATGCCACCACCCTCTGCTGGTCTCTTCAACAAGCGTTTTCCGCCATGATGTTCGAATTCTTTGAAGAGTCATATACAATTGTTCGATTTTACGGATAAACGCAAAATTCGAAAAGCGAAGACTTTCTTTTTACACTACAAAACGATTTTTCGAATGAGAAGAAAAGAGCACCCCAAAAACCCAAAACGAGCGTCGAAAACACCGAAAACGAGCCTTTCTTTTGCAAAAGCTAAGCTCTCTACCTACAAAAGCTTAGCTTTCGCACGCCCATCTCTTAGTTTTCGCGCGGCAAAAACAGTCTTTTAGCACGCGGAAATCGCTGTTTTTGACTTGTTATGCGTTAATATATTTAACAGAAACTGTGTAAATTCCTCATTATCAAGCACACTCAATACGCGCATATTTGCAAGCCGAGACAAGGCGACTTGTCTCTACGCGATTCTCGTTTAGGTGCTTCTTTTTTCTTAACAGCTTAAAATTGTTCTATTTAATAGATCAAGTTACACTTTCATCAGATCGGCCATGATACTGTCGCTAATAAAGATTCCCGACCGGGAAAGCGCCAAACAACCATCTTTCAAGACGAGATGTCCGCGCCAGATGTGGGGTATGGCCAGCTCTTCCAGATAGGTTTGATAAGGCTTTTCCAAAACAGAGAGATCGATTCCTTCCCGAGTTCGCAAGGCGGTGGCTATTCTGTCGTTATACTGTGTGTCGGCATCTAAGGTCTCGATTTCTGCCGGTAGCACTCCGCGCTCTATCGCTTCGATATATTGGCGGATATCTGCCACGTTCCATTGCCGGCTATAGCCGTTGTAAGAGTGGGCCGATGCGCCAAGCCCCAGGTAGCTCACGGCCTGCCAGTAGCTGCTGTTGTGGCGCGAACGGAAGCCCGGTCGGGCAAAATTACTGATCTCGTAATGCTCGAAACCGTGGGCGGTGAGTTCGTCTATGAGCAGGTTGTACATCGCGAGACTGGTTTCTTCGTCAGTTTCTCTCACCCTTTTTTCCTGCTGCAGACGGTACAAAACCGTTCCCTCCTCGTACATCAAGCTGTAGGCCGAGATGTGTTCCACCTCAAGAGAGAGAGCTTGTTGGAGGTCGATTCGCCAGTCGGCCATTGTTTCTTGAGGGAATCCGAACATCAGATCGATGCTGATATTGCCGATACCCGCTTGTCTTAGGCGGCCGATGGCCTGGTCTACTTCACGTGCAGAGTGCCGCCTTCGCAGAAATTTCAACCGCTCGTCGCTGAAGGTTTGCACACCCATGCTCACTCTATTCACCGGTAGCGAGGAGAGAATGCTGGCAAACTGGGGCGTGATGTCGTCGGGGTTGCACTCGATGGTTACTTCCGCAGTGGCCGAAACAGGGAGTTGGTCTTGATATACCTTATTATATATAGTGTCGAAGAGCTTCTCCAGATTCTCACCGCTAAGCTGTGAGGGCGTGCCTCCTCCCAAATAGATGGTGGAAAGCTCCATGTGGGGCGTTGCATTGAGAGCTTTCAACAAATAATCTTTCTGCATTTGCATCTCCCGACACAAGGCATCGGTATAGCGATCTTGAGAGGCTACGGCTGTAGTGGAGTAGAATCCGCAATAAATGCAACGACTTGCACAAAAAGGAATATGTATATAAAGACCTGCCATCTTGTATTTTCTTCCAAAAATACTAAAATGTTTTAAAAAGGCAACTGTTCTTTTGCAATGTTTTGGCAGCTTTACCTAAAATTCATATCTTAGAGGGCGAGAAAGGGAATGTATCCTTTCTTCACAAAAAACGGTTACTAACACATTCAATCTTTTGATATGAGGGTTTATCAAACTAATGAAATTAAGAACATTGCCCTTGTTGGCAGTGCGGGTTCCGGCAAAACCACTCTTGCCGAGTCAATGCTTTTTGGTAGTGGTGTTATCAAACGCCGTGGTACGGTTGAAGCCAAAAACACGGTGAGCGATTACTTCCCGGTAGAACAGGAGTATGGGTATTCGGTCTTTCCAACCGTATTTCATGTCGAGTGGAACAACAAAAAGCTGAATATTATCGACTGTCCCGGTGCCGACGACTTCGTCAGCGGTGCCATTACAGCACTGAATGTCACCGACCAAGCGGTGATTCTCATCAACGGTCAGTATGGGCCGGAAGTGGGAACGCAGAACAACTTCAGGTATACCGAGAAACTGAAGAAACCGGTTATCTTCCTGGTGAATCAGCTGGATTCCGATAAATGCGACTTCGACAGCATCATTTCCAGTATGAAAGACATCTATGGCGACAAGTGTATTCAAGTGCAATACCCCGTACAAACAGGACCGGGATTCAACGCACTCATCGATGTACTGGTGATGAAGAAGTATTCTTGGGACGCCACAGGCGGTATGCCCAAGATCGAAGACATCCCGGCAGAAGAGATGGACAAAGCTCTGGCCCTGCACAAAGCCCTTGTCGAGGCGGCTGCAGAGAATGATGAGCAACTGATGGAGAAGTTTTTCGAGAGCGAATCGTTAACGGAGGACGAACTTCGGGAAGGAATCAGAAAGGGTTTGGTAACGAGAAGCATCTTCCCCGTCTTCTGTGTGTGCGCCGGAAAAGACATGGGCGTGCGCCGTTTGATGGAGTTCTTGGGCAATGTGGTGCCTTTCGTGAGCGAAATGCCTAAATTGCACAACACACGTGGCGAAGAAATAGAGGCCGATTCCAAACAACCTACCTCCATTTACTTCTTTAAGACAGGCCTGGAACCGCATATCGGCGAAGTGTCTTACTTCAAAGTGATGAGCGGAAGCGTGAAAGCAGGAGACGATCTCACCAATGCCGACCGCGGTTCGAAAGAGCGCATCGGTCAACTCTATGCTTGCGCCGGCGCAAACAGAATTCCTGTCGACCAATTGAATGCCGGTGACATCGGTTGCACCGTGAAATTGAAAGACGTAAAGACGGGAAACACTCTGAATACCAAAGATTGCGATAACCGATTCGACTTCATCAAATACCCCAACTCTAAGTATGCACGAGCCATCAAAGCCGTCAACTCGCAGGAAACGGAAAAGTTGATGGCGGCATTGCTCAAAATGCATCAGGAAGATCCTACCTGGGTAGTGGAGCAAAGCAAAGAATTGAGACAGACAATTGTGCACGGACAAGGCGAATTCCACCTCAGAACGCTGAAGTGGCGCTTGGAGAATAACGAAAAACTACAAGTAAAATTCGGCGAACCAAAGGTTCCTTACCGAGAGACCATTACCAAATCGGCCCACGCCGAATACCGACATAAGAAGCAAAGTGGCGGTGCAGGGCAGTTTGGAGAGGTTCATCTCATCATCGAACCCTATGCCGAGGGCATGCCCGACCCTACCACTTACAAGCTGAACGGCCAGGAAGTGAAGATGAACATGAAGGGACGAGAGGAGATTTCGCTGGAATGGGGTGGCAAATTGGTCTTCATCAACTCGGTAGTTGGAGGTGCCATCGATGCCCGTTTCATGCCGGCCATTCTCAAAGGCATCATGGATTGTATGGAACATGGCCCGCTTACAGGCAGCTATGCTCGTGATGTGCGCGTCATTGTCTATGATGGTAAGATGCACCCGGTAGACTCTAATGAGCTCTCCTTTATGTTAGCGGCTCGCCGTGCTTTCTCCGACGCATTTAAAGAAGCAGGTCCGAAGATTCTCGAACCCATCTACGATCTGGAGGTTTACGTTCCCGACGACTTCATGGGCGACGTAATGAGCGACCTTCAAGGCCGACGCGCACTCATTATGGGCATGGATAGCGAGGCCGGTTATCAAAAACTGATGGCGAAAATCCCATTGAAAGAACTCGCAAACTATTCGATCTCGTTGAGTTCGCTCACTGGTGGGCGCGCCTCTTTCACCACAAAGTTTGCCAGTTACGAACTCGTGCCGAACGAAATTCAGCAAGAACTCATCAAAACGCACGAAGAGGAGTTGGCAAAGGAAGAGGAATAGACTTGCATTTTTCTCTTTATCCAATTAAATCATGTGAGATTTCCCCGGCGGTTAACACTGCCGGGGATTTTTTATGTGTAATTGAATGCAACGTAAAATAGGCCTTACAAGATACAGATACTTACATATTTATAATCACATATTGTATTTTATGTTAATTCAAACAAAATTAAAGAACAAAATTAACACAAGCATTTGTAAAGCATGTGTTAACGATTAATTTTGCGGTTATGAAGAAAAGAACGATTTGGACAATAGCCATCATCATGGGAACTTCGTTTCTTGCGCTTCTCTTCGTGCAGCTCAAATACATCCAAGAGATGGCCGACATGAAGAGAGAGCAGTTTGACGAGTCGGTGAATCGTGCTTTATATCAAGCCTCTCGCAATATGGAGGTGAACGAGACGCTCCGCTATTTGGAGAAAGACATCAACGAAACCGAGCGCAAAGCCTACAGCAACGACTCGGTGGGAACAAGAAGCGGACAGCCCGACGGCACCTTACAGCAGTCGCATCAGTACTCCGTTTCGGGAAAAGACGGTACCGTCTACTCTTCGTTCGAATTGAAGACCATCACGCTCAAGCCCTCTCAGATGCCCAAGGCGATGATACTTCGCAACGACAAAAATTCGCTTTCGGAGGCCTCGAAGTCCATGCAGGAAATCGTTAAGAACAGATATGTTTATCAAAAAGCTCTGCTCGACGAAGTGGTTTACTCCATGCTCTACTCGGCATCAGACAGACCTTTGAAAGAGCGAATTAACTTTAAGCTCTTGGATCAAGACCTAAAGAACGAACTGGTGAACAACGGAATCAACCTGCAATACCACTTTACGGTGCTGACGGCTGATGGAAGGGAAGTATATCGCTGCTCCGACTACGCCGACGAAGGCGAAGAATGCTCTTACTCGCAAGTGTTATTTCGCAACGATCCCCCCTCGAAGATGGGCGTAGTGAAGATACATTTCCCCGACATGAACAGCTATATCTACTCCAGTGTGAGGTTTATGATACCGTCGGTGATATTCACTTTGGTGCTGTTGGTGACCTTTATCTTCACCATTGTTATTATCTTCCGCCAGAAACGCTACACAGAAATGCGCAACGACTTCATCAACAACATGACCCACGAACTGAAAACCCCCATCAGCAGCATCTCGTTGGCGGCGCAGATGTTGAATGACAGTTCGGTGACAAAAAGCACTTCGATGATGAAACACTTAGGGGGCGTCATCAACGACGAATCGAAACGACTAAGGTTTTTGGTTGAAAAAGTGTTGCAAATGTCGATGTTCGACCGCAAGAAGGCTATTTTCAATATGAAACAGCTCGACCTCAACGAGATGGTAGAGAACATCGCCAACACTTTTACCTTGCGTGTGGAACACACCGGCGGAAAAATCTACACCGATATCGAGGCCGTAGACTCCACCATCTATGTGGATGAGATGCACTTTCAGAATGCGATCTTCAACCTGATGGATAACGCCGTGAAGTATAAAAAGCCCGAAGGAAAGCTCGACATCTATATCCGCACATGGAACGACGAAGACTTTCTCTATCTTTCAGTCCGCGATACAGGCGTCGGCATCAAGAAAGAAAACCTCAGAAAGGTGTTCGAGAAATTCTATCGGGTACATACCGGAAACGTGCACGATGTGAAAGGATTCGGCTTAGGCCTGGCCTACGTCAAGAAAATAGTAGACTTACACAAAGGCGAAATAACCGTTGAAAGTGAATACGGGAAAGGAACAAAATTCACCATTCAATTACCAATAATAAAAGATTAAGACTTATGGACGAGAAATTGAAAATTTTGCTGTGCGAAGACGACGAAAACTTAGGCATGTTGCTTCGCGAATATCTACAGGCTAAAGGTTATATGGCAGAGCTTTGCCCCGATGGCGAAGCCGGCTACAAGGCTTTTCTGAAGAATAAATTCGACATCTGCGTGCTGGACGTGATGATGCCGAAGAAAGATGGCTTTACATTGGCCCAAGAAATACGTCAAGCCTACGCCGAGACACCTATCATCTTCCTGACGGCAAAGACCTTGAAAGAAGACATTTTGGAGGGTTTCAAGATTGGAGCAGACGACTATATCACCAAGCCTTTCTCCATGGAAGAGCTGGTTTTCCGTATTGAAGCCATCCTGCGACGCGTGCGCGGAAAGAAGAACAAGGAAAATACACTCTACCGCATCGGTAAATTTGTGTTCGACACGCAAAAACAACTGCTCTCCATCGGCGAGAAACAAACCAAGCTCACCACCAAAGAGAACGAGCTGTTGGCATTGCTCTGCTCGCATGCAAACGAAATTTTGCAGCGCGACTTTGCCCTGAAGACCATTTGGATTGATGACAATTACTTCAACGCACGCTCAATGGATGTCTACATTACCAAGCTGCGCAAACACTTGAAGGACGATGAAGACATCGAAATCATCAACATCCACGGGAAAGGTTACAAACTGATCACGCCGGAAGAAGATTAAGATGGCTTCGGGAAAGGCTCTCGATACCCGCGGAAGAGAGATTCGATACCCGCGGAGAGGCTTTCTATACAAGTCTTGAAAGAGGACTAAAAAGAAGGAGAAGGATGCAAGTCTGCAGCAGATTTGCATCCTTTCTTTATAGCTGTTTTTCAAGTATGAACAGACGCTTTTCCGCCCGACGAATCTGGAACTCCGCCAAACAGTTTTCTCATCTCTTAGCTTTTGCACTTCATTTTCTTAGCTTTTGGCATTCGTTTTCTTAGCTTTTACAACTCAAAAGCTAAGAGATGGGAAACATCCTCGCAATCTACTGTTTCTTTTATAAATGAGTGGGCAAACGAAATAAGTATTGTAAGTAAACTTATGCGATGAGTTGGCAAAAATATAAGTAACGATTTAGCGATACAATGCTTTTGATAATAGCAAACATGTAAACGCCGCTAGCACCACATATAGCGTGCATCAACAAAAGCGAAAGCCATGCCGCGCCGCAATTACGGCAAGACATGGCTTTCGCTTATTGTGATTATTGCGCGTTGTTTCCGATACAACGCACGTCGTTGAATGATGCTAGAAGGCGTAACCTACGCCTACCATCAGGGCATCTACACCATAATCGGCAAAGGCATGGTGGTAGGCCACGTTGAGCTTAAAGCCCGACAACTCGCCACCAGCACCGAAAGTGAGGGCGTTAGAGCCCTTGTCGGCATACTGATAGCCCACCCTTGCAGAGAGCATGCGGTTGTAAGTGTACTCCAAACCGCCGGCAAGCAAGGTTTCGCTAGCATCTTTCGGGGTGAAATAACGACACGAAAGGGCGTAAGTAAGCGCGTGTTGCGGAGCGAAGTTTACGGCCCAGTCGCCACCTACTGCCACCGAAGTGGGCAAACTTTGGGGTATGCCCGTATCGTTAAACTTCACCGACTTGCCGAAATCCAACAGTCGTGCGCCAACGGTTAGCGTGGTTGGAACAGTTGGACAGATGTTGAAACCCTTTTGATAGGCCGCTCCAACCGAGAAAGCATAAGCGTTGGCGCTGGTTGCGGCATGACTTCGGGCGTAGGTTGCAGTGGCATACACGGCCACTTCGGGCGTTACGGCGAACGAATAGCCCAAGTCTATGGCCATATCGTAGGGCGAAACCTTATCCGGTTCGCCCGTAGCACCCACCGAGGGAACCGTTAGGCCGCCAAGGTAACGCACGCCTGCCATCAATGCCGAACGATTGGCAAAGCGATAGCCCGTGGCAAAGTTGTATTGCATCAGTCGGCCCTCGTCGGTCTTGGGCTGTGCCTCGGCAGACACGTCGGCTACAAAACGTTTTTCGCCAAAGGTAAGAGCGGCGGGGTTAGTGTAAATGTGCATTTGGTTGGCATTGCCAAGCAAAGTGCCACCCAGGGCTGCTGTGCGCGCATCGGGTGTAGCTTCTAGCACAGGTAGTATGCGACTTTGCGCCGTGGCCTCCATTGCAAGGCTTGCGCCAAGCGCGAGGAGTGCCATTGATATCTTATTCATAGCGTGCTGTTTATTTCTTGATGAAGGTGTGTTTGCTTGTTATGCGCTCGGTTTTGAGCAGCAGATAATAGGTGCCAGGAGCTAGTCGGTCGATGCCCAAGGTTACTTCGTGCGTGCGACTGTCGGGCGTTAAGGTTTCGTCGATAAGCTTTTGGCCGCGCAAAGAGGTAACGATAACCTGCACCTTACTTACCCCACTGCGCATAAGCGCCTTGATGTAGCTGTGCGCCGGTATAGGATAGATGGTGTGCACGTCGGGTGCGTTCTTGTCGGTAACACGCACCTGGATGGTTGTTGTGGTGCGTTTGCCACCATCGATGGCCGTGAGGGTTATCGTGGCCGTGCCTTTTTGTCCAGGGGTTAGCGTTAGTTGCTTACCCTCTACGGAGGCTTTCACCACCGCATCGTTGCTAGATGTGGCCGCGAATTGCATCTCGCCACCGCTCATGGCTGTGAAAGCGTTGGCCAAATTGATTTGTGCGGCCTCGCCCTGCTCGAACAACGACACGTCGCTAAGCGTGTTGGTGGGTGTGGGAGCCGTGTGCGAAACCACCTTATAGGCGAATTTCTGCACCGTCTTACCGCCAAGTTGGTCGGTGAGCGTCACTTCAAAGCCATACGTCCCAACGGAACCTACCTTTATAAAGAGGTCTAAGGCGTTGCCAACACGTTTCATTTCAACGCCGCTGGGCAGCGCGGTGGTGGTGTAGGTCCAGGTGTGGCCGTCTTCATCGGTTACGGGTAGCACCTGATGGTAGTATGGTTGGGTGTCGAGTAGGCGCAAAGTGTCGGTCATTGCACCACCAAGTACGGGCGCATGGTTAAGGCGCGTCTTGAAGTTTGCCGTTACATCGGCCGAAGTATTGTTGAAACGGTCGCGCGCCGACATCTTCACCACATAGTCTACATCGGTATCTAGTCCCGTAAACTCTTGCTCCAGCTCGGTGCCAACAGGCTTATCGTACGAATAACGGGTAAAGCTTTGCACGGCTTTGCTCATGTCGGCCTTCTTATATAGGTGTATATCGTAGGCAAAAGCCGTGTGTTGTGGGTTCAGCGCATCGGCATCGGCGGTTACCTTCCACGTTATGCGGGCATCGTAATAGCCGCGAGTGGCATCCGCAGAATAGTCGGTAACGGTTATTTCTGGTGCGTCGGGTTTCTGCGTTTCGGGGTCGGCCAGTGCAAAATCTGCATCGATAAAGCCCACACCCATTTTGCCTGCGAGGTTGGCATCGGTTTTAACGGCGTAGGGACTAGTGGCCTTTACAGCCCCAAGTATGCGTCGGCGAAGGTCTTCGTTGGTGAAGTTGGGGTTGGTTTTACCAAACTTCGACACAATCAACGCTGCAATACCCGACACGTGGGGCGCAGCCATCGACGTGCCTTGGGCGTATGCATAGTTGCCATCGTTGGGCAGAATGAAGTCGGTATTGGGTGTAGAACCAGTTTTAGACTGGGCAAAATTCTTAGGCACAGTGCTTAATACACCCCTCATTACTTCGTTCGTCTCGGTGGTTCCACCAGGTGCAAGGATGTCAACCCATGGTCCTTTGTTCATGTAATCGGTGGGAATGCCCATGCTGTTGGTAGCTCCCACGGCCACCACGCGGGGATAAGAGGCTGGTATCATTTCGATATCGTACTGCGAATCGTTACCCGACGCGAAGATAACAAGGCCACCTTTCATGTAAGATCCAGGCTTTTTGTTGCCCTGCGGGTCGCATCCTGCATAGTCGGTAAAGTAGTTAATACCCTCTTTCAGCAAGTCAAACTGCGCCTTGAAGATAGCTTGGAAGTTCTCGTTGTTGAGATATTTCTTGCGATCAAAGGCGTAACCCCACGAGCAGTTACATACGGAAGCACCATTTTCGGCAGCAAACTCGAAAGCCTTAACGATGTAGGCGGTAGAGGCGGTTTCGTTGTAGCCGTCGCGTCCGTATATTTCGCAGCTCATCAATCGTACGCCCGAATTGTTGTCGCCATTACCTCCTGCCACACCACTAACGCCAACGCCGTTGTTGTTTCGTGCGGCAATGGTTCCTGCCACGTGCGTTCCGTGTCCGCCTGCGACGATCACGTTGGGGTTGCCCTTACCGCTTTCGGCAGCGTAGAAGTTACGTCCGTGTATTTTCTCGCCCGTCTTCGAGTCCACTCCTTGCCATGCCGAGGCAGCCAAGTCTTCGTGTTCAAAGTCGATACCCGAGTCCATTACGGCCACAACCACATGGGGGTCGCCCGTCTCTTTTTGCCAAGCGGGGAACAGGTTTACGTCTGCACCTTCCTTAAACATACCATACGAGGGGATGGTTGTTGTGTAATGCCACTGATATTTCAGGTATGGGTCGTTGAAGTTTAGGAATCCTGTGCCGTCGTTCGCAGCCCTTAGCCTGTTTTCGGGAATAGGTGCGCGGGTGGCGGAGGTGTACTTCACCTTGTTGGGAGCAATCTGCACGTTGCCGTGAGCTTTCTCGATGGCAGGGTCGCGAAGCAGTTCGTTGATCACTTCTTCAACGTTCTTGGTGCTGTCGAACTTCACGACGAACCAGCGATCGAGGCCTCTTGCACGTTTCAAATCGGCATAATCGTTGGTCATGTCGAACACCTGCTCCACCTTAACGTCGGTGTTGTTGAACACCTTTGCACGTGTTACGCTCTGCGTTGCTGCGCGCGTGCTGGGGTTTACGCTAGCTTTCAGCTTAATAAAGGCCATACCTGGTTGCCAAGGAAAGGCATCGTCGGGCGTGGTTTGGGCTGCATTAGGGTTGTTTTGCGTGGATAGCAGGTCGTCGTTACAGGCCGAAAACATGCCTACCGCCAGCATCATGCAAGCCGCCAGTGTATATATGTTTCTGAACTTTTTCATTGAATGGGATGTCTAAAGGTTGAGGGTTTTCTTGATGAGGTCAACATAATGCTTACTCTTATAGTAAGTGATGACCGTACGCGTTTGCTGCGGGCGCATGTCGATGAGGTCGGCCTCGCCACGGAAGTAGGTAACAAAGCCGCTATTGTCGCCACGGAAGTAGCTGTAACCTTTCTCTTCAATGGCGTTCCTTGTGCTGGTTGGCAAGGTATAGGTGTACCATTCGTACACGCCAGGAGTGCCTTCCACCTCGCGATTATATAGCACTTCGCCACCCATATAGAACACTTGGCACGAGCCAACGGTACCGCTGAGGTCGGCATCGGCCACCAAACCCGCATCGATATCTTCGGGCGTAACGCCTCGCCAGTTAAAGAAGTAAATCACATTGGCCAGTGAGCCCGCATCGTAGCTAGCATTTTCGGGTACGAAAAGCAAGCGCGAGTACTTGCAACTCGGGTCTTCGGTGGTGGTAGTGATCTTTTCGCTGTTGAATTGGTTTTCGAAATCGGGCTTCATTCCTCGCTTCTTCTCAAACTCGATCACCTCTTTCAGCTTGAACGACTTGTTGTGCATGCGGTCGGAAATAAACACGGGGAAGCATGTAGCCTTGCCATTGCTGCCCACTTTCAGTTCGTTTGAGCTCACAACGTACTTCATGCAGGGGCTCTTGTAGACGCCACCAAACATCTTAAGGTTGTTGGGATCGTCGTAAACATGCATCAATCGCGTTTGATTTTCCTCTTCGCAGTAGTACTGTGTTTCGGTTGCAACGCGCTGTTTATTACCCAGCTTGAAGTTCTGTTGCCTCAACCAAGGGTCGTATGATTCTTTTTGGAATTCCTTCCCCTTAGGTGCTTTCAGCCAAGCACTTACTATTAGCTTGGTGTGATAGTTGGGATAGTAGAATATACGAGGAGATTGCTCACCGGGAGAATGGAACGCATAGTATACCTTATCCAAGTCTTCCTTGTACGGCAACAGAGAATCGATCTCGAACTTTCTATCTCGGCTGTTGTTTCTTTCGCCTTCCAGCTGGGTAACTCGTGCTAAATCAAACTTGTCGAGATCCCATACGGGTAGCTGAAATTGCACATATCCGTTTTGCGTTACGTTGAGCAAGAAGTGCTTATTGCCGTTAGATAGGAACAGCTTTTCGGTTCTACTGCTTTGCGCCCATGGACTATTGCGGTCGATGGAGGTAAGGGTTAGCCTCAACTTGCGTTGTTTTTGGTCGACTTCGTACGTGAGCCAGGTGTTCTTTTCCTTGTCTACCTGCTCCACACGCCAGTTATCCGAGTTGGAAATAACGTTCAACTCTACGGCCGTATGTGCTTCATGGTTGAAGATGGCCGTACCGTTGCTACCGTCTACAGAGATGAAAGGCGCCGTGCCAAACTGCGTAACCGTTACCGTTTGCTTACCGCTGGGCGTGGCCAGAACCACTTCGGCCTGGCGTTCATCGGCTTCTTCGTTGGCCGTAGCCGTTAGTTCGAGTGCCTGTCCCACTTTCTTTGCGGTGAGCCAAGCATCGTAAGAGCCCTTCTCCACTTGCCATTCATGGCCAAGTGTAGCAAAGCTTACCATCTTAGTTTCGCCCTCTTGCTTGAGGGTGAGCGTCTGCGTCTCGCCTTGAACGATGTCTTCTGTTCCGCCCAAGGTAAGATCTTTCTGGCATGCGCTTGCCAACGATGCCACGATGAGCAAAGCCCATATCTTTATATTCTTATACATAGCGTATTTGTTTTTTGTTAGCGTATGTGTCATTGCTTATCCCATCCTGGGTTTTGCTTAACGTTCGGGTTTATCTGCACTTCGTTATCGGGGAACGGCCACACAAACATCTTGTTGTCGGGTTGTATGTCTACCTTGTAGCCACCTGCGTAGAACGAGCCTGGAACTTGGTAATAGCCCTTTGCACCTTGGAATGTACGCTTGCGTACACCTCGTTTCCAACGACGCAAATCCCAAAGTCGGAAACCCTCGAAAGCCAATTCGCGAGCGCGTTCGTTCTTTATTTCTTCGTAGAGATCTTCGCCTGTTAGGTTCGTGGTTGGTACACCACGCGATTGACGAAGCGTGTTGAGGTAGGTTTGGGCATCAGCAGTGTTACCCAATTTGTAGGCAGCCTCGGCCACGATGAGGTATTGTTCGGCTATGCGGAAAGGCTTGGGAGCCTGATTGCCATTAGGCACATAGCCACCCCAATGTGTGCTGGTGAGCGTGGCGTAGTTGGGATTGCCCTTAAACTTAGACACTACATAGAGTTGGGTAGACACGTTCTTGTCGTTCACCGTGGTGTTTACAAACTCGAAATGAACCTGTGCGCGGTGGTCGGTTCCACTGGCGAAGAGGTCGTTAATCACTTCGCGCGTCGGCACATAGGGAGGTTTGTTGTAGTCGCCAACCTTATTTGACTGTTTGGATTCATCCCAATAGGTGGTCGTAGAGAGGTCGGCACCATAGAGCGAAGTAACCGTAGGCACTTCGTTTTCTTTGGCCACGTAGGGCTGCCATATCTGTTCGGTACCCTTATCGTAGAACCACATCTGCGCAAAAGCGTCTTCGCTGGGGGTTATTTTACCCTCGCTGTTCAGCTTCGAGGTATATGGCGCGATAAGCGGATAGGTGTTTCGGTCTACCAACTGCTTAGCTTCTTGATAGGCTTTATCCATGTCGCCCATATATAAGTATACGCGTGCACGAAGTGCTCGCACTGCATCGGCGTTTATTTCGGTGTTTCCTGGACTGGTAGGAACATCGGCCAACAGCGTTTCGGCTTCGTTCAAGTCGTCTAATATCTGTTTGTAGGTCTGCGCATTGGTGGCTCGAGCCGGTTTGTCTAACGATCCAGGCATTAGCGCCAACACCACTCCAAGGTCTTTATTGGCCGTCGTAGGCTCGTAAATCATGCCCCAACGCAAGGCCAAACTAAAATGATAGAAGGCCCGAGCAAAGTATGCATTACCCAGATAATGGCGTTGCGTGGGCTTTTCGGACTCGCTAACGGGCAACTGAGGCAACTTAGTTATCACCACGTTGGCATCTACAAGGGCCGAATAATACGAGTGATAGATTTCTTGTATCACGTTGCTTTCGGGCAAAATGGTCCATCCATGGAACTCGCCATAAAGGTTTCCGAAGGCCGCATGCGCGTTAAGCATGTCGGCTTGTGCCTCTTGGGGCAACACATAGCCACCTCCGAACTTGCCACGAAGGGTGGAATAGATGCCGTTATCCCATTTGGCTGCGTCTTGCATATTGTTAAACGAGACGCCATAGTCTATATAGTCGGCTGGCTCGCGGTCGAGATTACACCCTTGAAGCATAGCTGCGAACGTAAACGCCCAGAATAATATCTTCGTTGTTTTCATATACGTGTTCATTATTTGTGTGTTGTTGTTAGAGTCCTATCTCCACTCCCACGCTCAATTGCTTGGTGTTGGGATTGACGCCATACGAAACATTGCGGTTCACTTCGGGGTCGATGCCGCGGAATTTGGTAAAGGTCAGCAGGTTGCGACCTGTGAAAAACACTTTCGCGGTACGAACGATGTTCTGACGTCCGAGGCTTTTTCGAGGGATGTCGTAGCCCAAAGTGAAGTTCTTCAAACGCATGAACGAGGCGTCTTCAAGCATCTTCGAGTCAACATAATTGCTTTGGTGGTTGGCTTGGCGCACCCATGCCAACGAGGGATACTCAGTGTTGTCGCCCGGTTTCTTCCAATAGTCGAACAGCCTACGCGACCCATTGTAGTTTCCTTCGCGGTTACGTACGTGGTAATCGTTCTCGTAAAACTGCTTATCCATCGAAATCATGTGCTTGCCTAGAGCAACGAAGAAGTCGGCGTTGAGGTAAAATCCTTTCCAATAGGCTGATATTCCCCATCCGCCCGTAAAGGGAGTGTAAGCGTTTATGCCTGTGTTTTGACTAAGCGAAGAGGTATATTCGGACACCACGTCGTTGTCGTCGCGACGCGTTTGGTTCTTGTCGGCACCTGGTTTATACCATTCGGGCACACCAGTTTCGGGGTTCACGCCCTTGTAAAGCGGAAGAACGAAGGTAACAGGTTTACCTACCATGTAGGCGAGTTGGCCGCCTGGCTCGTGCCACGACTGACGTCCTTCGAACAGTTCAAGCACCTTATCGCGGTTGTAGTTGAAGTTAACGTTGGCCGAAACACCCCAATCGCGCCCGCGAAGGATGTCTGCGCCCAGTTGGAAGTCAATACCGTGGTTCAGGTAGCGACCAACATTCTCATAGCGAGTGGCATAACCTTCCTTGCCCACAGGCATACCCGAGGTGTAGGGCAACGGAACTTCGAAGAGCATGTTGCTCGTTATACGGTTGTAATATTCTAAGTTTAGGTCCAGTCGATTTAGCAAGCGAGTTTTCACGCCCACAGTAAATTTGCTCTGATGTTCCCATCCTAGGTCGGGGTTTCCAAGACTAACGAAGCCCAAGCTCATGCCGCCTTTCTTCTGTCCAACCTTTCCAACGTACGATGAAGTGCTGTAAGGGGGTATCGAAGAGTTACCTTGCGTACCGTAGCTGGTCTTGAAGTCTAGTTCGTTAATCCACGAAACGTCTTTAAGGAAGTTTTCGCCCTTAGCCTTCCACAACAGTCCCACCGACCAGAACAAGCCATTACGCTTGTTGCGACCAAAGCGCGAAGAAGCGTCGTTACGTAAAACCAAGTCGACGAAATAACGCTCGGAGAAGTCGTAAGACAGCTGGGTGAAGAACGAAAGGAAAGCGTAGCTGTTGGTTTCTTCACCTACATTCTTCTTTTGGGTGGCGTTATTGAGCAGGGTAAGACGGTCGTCTAAGATACCCGAACCCGATGCCGAGAAGCCATCGTCTGTGTAATTGGTGTATTCGTGACCCAACAAGGCCGTGATATGATGGTCGCCAAAGCCCATGTTATAGGCTGCGGTGTTGGTGATGGTGAAGTTCGACACCATCGAGTAGCCACGTTCGGCACTGCCATTACCGTATGCACGATAGTAGCTAGGCAAGGTACGCGAACGGCTATCACCGTAATTCAACTCCAAACCTACAAGCGAACGCAGGGTAAGATCTTTTATCGGGGTGAGCGTTAGGCTTCCATTGGCCGACAGGATAAAGGCGTTGGTCTTGGCGGGATTGGTTGAGATAACGTGCCTAGGCGTGGTAATGTCGAGCAGTGGCACACGTTCCAGTTCCTTTCCGGTATTAGGATCGTAGGGCGATGCAAAGGGTGCGTTCATGGCCGCTAAGCCTCCGCCCACCGCATTGTTGCTGCCGAAGGGCGAAACGCGGGTATCGTCGTATGCTATTTGGGTGTTTACACCAGCGCGAACCCATTCGGCCAGTTTCGCATCGAGGTTGATGCGGCCGAAAGCTTTCTTGTAACTCGACCCCATACGCAGTCCGTCTTGACTCAATGCACCACCCGAGAGGTAGTATCTTACGGCCGATGTGCCGCCCGATACCGACACATCGGCCGTATACATGGGTGCGGGCTGGTACACATACTTATACCATTGGAAGTCGGTTTCCTTGAAATACTTGCTCTTTAAGGCCGCTATTTGGTCGGCTGTGTAAATACCTGTCTCCTGATAATAGCGCAACAGTTCGGGGCCAGACATCAGTTGGTCGAAATAATCGGTGTTGGCCAACGACGAAACGGCATATTGTGCCCTGAGATTGATAGTTGGGCGCGTTTCGGTTCGCCCGCGTTTGGTGGTTACGTACATAACACCGTTGGCTGCACGCGCACCATATATAGAGGTGGCAGCAGCATCTTTCAGGAACTGCACACTCTCAATGTCGTTCGAATTCATAGATTGCAGCACGGCCATGCTAACCTGCATGCCGTCGAGAATGATGAGCAAGCCCGTGCCAGCTCCCAACGAGCCTTGTCCGTGCAAAGCCATCGACAGGCGCGAAGATGGTTCGCCCGACGAGGAGAACACCTGCAAGCCACTCACTTTACCCTGAACGGCATCCAACGGATTGGCTACGGGTTTCATGGCTAGATCTTTGGCACTCACCTTCACCACAGAGGCCGAGGTGTTAGTTACCTTTCGTTCCATGTAACCCACCACAACAACGTCGTTCAAAGTCAGGTCCGAGGGTTCCATCCGCACGTTCATTTGGGGTGCGGCGGCCAACTCTTGACTGTTATAACCCATGAAACTAAACGTAAGTTTCTCTCCGTTCCGCACGCTGATAGTAAACTTACCGTCTATGTTAGACACGGTGCCCGTCTTCGGGGCCGACTTTGGGACAATGCTTACGCCAGGCAAGGCTTCCCCGTTTTCATCTACGATGTTTCCCTTCACTGTGATCGTTTGTGCCAAAACCGAACTCAATCCGGTTAGCAAGCAAAGGGTCAACATCCAAATTCTTACTTTCATAAATGTAATTATTTAGGTTGATTATAGTTTTGGCCTGGATCTACACCTTCCATACAATTCGCATGTTAGGGAGTTTCAGCTTATATAATCCTATTTTAACTTTTATCCAAATTTTCTCTTGAGCATTACTGCGCTGCAAATATATGCAACAATTTTCTAAAATCAAGTTAAACGAGAGAATTTTTTTCTTTCCACCCCATATTTTTAGCAATTAGAGAACTTTTCAACCCGTATTTGCAAAATGTGTAATTTATATAGATTACCAGGTTGCCGTCCACATTTACATATCTAAGGCGCGGTCAATTGGCACACGAACCTTTATTCTCTTAATTCGTATTTTTCATTATACTTATCTCCATTTGCAAGTTCACATCCCAACAACACCGCCGCATAATAGCCTTGATGAAGTAAAAAGAATCCCATTCTTTGTCAAACGAAATTTCACTCCCCGCCGAACAGTTTTCCCATCTCTTAGCTTTTGCACTTCATTTTCTTAGCTTTCGGCATGCGTTTTCTTAGCTTTTACACATCAAAGGCTTCTATAAAATCAGAAAATAGGAAAAATGTAGCAATTGAGTTGTGAATCAAGTTCTTAGACGTGATAATCGGATGCGTAAGAAAGTCACGCTATACCATGAAAAGGCACTTTACGGCCATCGTTCAGTTGCCAATTCGTAACCTCTTTTGCGATGGCGGCAAAGAGAGGAAAGACGGGGAAATAGCAATATGATAGAGGTATGAGTATGAGATAGAAAAGAGATAACCAATGGAAATTCTTCCTCTCCCGCTTCGATTTCCACAATCCTCCGCGATTTGCGTAGTGACGAATGACTCTGCATTGAATAATTTTGCAAACAAAGAAAGGAACACAATGAAGAGTACATTTTCAGTCATCTTCTACTTAAAGAAGAACAAGGTAAAGAAAGACGGCACCTCGCCCATCATGGGACGCATCACCGTGGACGGCACACAGGCACAGTTCAGCTGTAAGGTTTCCATCGAAGCAAAACTCTGGGGCATCAAAGGCGGACGAGCCATTGGCAAAAGCATCACGGCACGCGATATCAATCGTGCACTCGACAAGCTGCGTGCCGCCATTACAAAACATTATCAGGAAATCATGGAGCGCGACAACTTCGTCACCGCCGAAAAGGTGCGCAATGCCTTTCAAGGCTTGGAATACCGCAAACATACCCTCATCACCCTCTACGACGACTTCCTGACAGACTACGCCCAAAAGGTGGAATGCGGCTTAAAGTCCAAGCGAACCCTTCAAAAATATCATGCCGTGTATAAGCATCTGAAAAGCTTCCTGCAAACCAGACACCATCTTAGCGATATCGCCTTAAAAGAAATCCAACCCACTTTTGCCACCGACCTCGAAACATTTCTGCTCACTTATTGCCATTTGAGCCATAACACCGTTTGGCTTTATAGTTTTCCTGTGCGGATGCTCATGCATCGAGCCGTGGAGAACGGCTGGCTGGTTCGCTATCCCTTTTCCGATTACAATATCAGCCAGCAAAGACCCGAGCGGGTGTTCCTGACAAAGGAAGAAATCAGACTGCTCATTGGTGTCCCCAAACTCACACCCGCACAAACCTTCATTCGCGATATGTTTCTCTTCTGCACTTTTACGGGACTTGCCTACATTGATTTGAAGAACCTTCGGGAAGAGAATATCGTCCGCAGTCCACTCGACGGCGATGTGTGGATACGTACCCGCCGACAGAAGACAAGCGTGGAGGTAAACGTTAAATTGCTCGATATTCCCCTGCAAATCCTCGAGAAGTATAGCGGACTCAGCCGCAATGAATATCTCTTTCCCATTCCCTCGCACGTCTACTGCTGCAATCTCCTCAAAACCATCATGAAGAAATGCGGCATCGACAAACATGTCACATGGCACGTAGCCCGGCACACTATGGCAACGGTAGTATGTCTTTCTAACGGCATGCCCATCGAATCGGTTAGCAGTCTGTTGGGACACAAATGTATCACCAGCACGCAGATATACGCCAAGATAACCAACGAAAAATTAGGTAGGGAAATGGATACTCTTTCCACAAAACTGACCGACATCAGCAATCATGCCGCAGCAACCCTCATTTAACGAAAAAGGAGAAAAGACAATGAAACGCAATATAATTACCTTTGAGCCTCCCGTTCTTCATATTCCGCTGGGAGAGATATGGATGACCCTTGCTGAAATTGCCGAACTGTTCAACACCACGGCAACACATATCAGGCATACCATTCGGGCGATATATCGCTCGGGTGTGTTGCTGCCGTACCACACGACACAGTTCGCAGTCTTAGAGAACGGCAACTACGCTGATGTCTACAACCTCGACTTATTGCTTGCTCTTGCCTACCGCATCGATAGCTCTGCTGCCCGCCAACTGCGCAAGAAAGTCACAGGCTCCCTCTGTCGAAAGCCAGAAACATCTATCATCTTCTGTCTTGATGCAGCATGTGTTAATTAACACACAAACAGATCTAGAATAGATAATAAGAAAGTAAAGAGGAATAAGCCCTCCAACGGTAAAGATGCCGAAGGAGGACTTTGCTTGTAATAGACTTTGCAGGCACGTTTTGCTTTTATCATCTCATAGTTGCTTGCAAAGTTAAGGACGACTTTTATTTTTTGTTACATTCTCAAAAGATATCACCTGCTGTTATTTGCGATTTTATAGATAAGGGTATGCACCCAAATTGCTTCCCGTAAATAAATTTATTTCTTTGCGAGAAGAAATTTCTGCGTGTGTGTAACTAATCAATGAAAATGGAGAAATATCGAAGTTGATGTAAACTAACTGATAATGAGTATGAAACGGGATGATTTGCATAAAACTAGTCTATTTGTAAAGGGCAGGAATATACAGATTTAGGCAGAAGTTCAATTACCAGAGTGTTACCTTTTTGATGTAGATAACGATGGTACAGCATTCGGTAACTGAATTATTTTCACTCGTGTGGCTTTTGCTTTGGCCGGCAGTTTCCTGCGTAAGTGAGGAACGCTTTGCCATGAGTAAAGCTGAACGGCAATCCGTAAAGAGTGCGTGGGCAAGTCAAGAGCAGGAAGCACTTATCAGAATCTTTTCTATTCAGACAAGTTACTTACAGAGTTCGTAAAAGATAAGAGAATGGCGGATATAGCCATAGTCACTATAACGGAAGATTAGTTTGAGGAATACTGCTTCTATTTGAAAGGGCAAAGTATGGCAATAGTAACCATGAATCGTTACCTTTGTTGGTTGAGTAGGCTGATGTACCATGGGGTCAGCTAAAGGCTCATCCATTGCAATCCTTTTGGGAATGCCAAGTACAAGAAAGCGGAACAAAAGATACGTTTTCTGCAAAAGAGCGAAGTTGCCAAACTTACAGCATTAAAGATTCTTAACAAACAGACGAGACAAGCAAGACGGATTTTTCTGTTTTAAAGGCTTGGCAATTACTGATATGGAACATTTGCAATTTGAACATATCCAGACGGCAGTCGACGGACAAAGAAAGATATATCCGAAAGGAATGGCAAAAGGCGAAAGTAGAGTTTATTGTGCCTCTGCACTCGATAGTGGAAGCCCTCATCAATCAATGTAAGGAAGAACAACCAATGAATAAAGAAAGACAAATGGTGAAAAAAAAGGCAATGGCCTTGTCTTTCACTGTAATTGCAGCCGTAGAGTGATGAACGTAAAGCTAAGTATCGTGAGCAGAGCTTGTGGTATCAGAGAGTGATTGTCCTACCATATGGCAAGGCACATGTTTGGCACAATGAGTTTAAGTGCAGGAATCCCCATTGAGAGCATTGCCAAAATGATGGGGCACACCTCTATCTCAAGCACTCAAATCTATGCACAAATAACCGACAATAAGATTTTGGAGGAGATGGACAGGTTAATAAGGAAACATCAGACAGAGGAAACTTCTCTTTCACCGATATCAACCCACGACATAACTACAAAAGATATAAAATTGTGATAGAAAGAAAGTTAGAATGTAGTTGGAGAAAACAAACATTACTCCCCCATGACTACATTCTACTTTTCTTCTTTATGCATCTTCACATGATATTTTTATTTTGAGTATAGTCATTTCGTGCATTTAAAATGGAGTCAGAAACTGTATTTCATCTTCACCCACGCTTCGGAGTTCTTACCATACATGGCAAACTTGCCTTTGTCGGCATGGAAATAGTCGTAACCGGCGGTTAGTTCTATATCGTCGTTGAGAGAATAGGAGGCGGAAAGGCGGTTGAAAATGCCGCCGCTTGCCACATCGATGTAGGCAAAGGTGGAGAGTTTCAGCGTGTTGTGCAGCAGTTCCTTTGAGAGTCTTGCTGTGGCAAGCCCGGCATTGCGATAGACGGAGAGTGCTGCGAGATTGCCCGATGTGTATTTATGGCAATACTGCACGCTGATGTTCCAGTCGTTACCCGGATACCAGTCTACCCCTGCAAGGGCGTTGAGGGTGTTGCGCCGCACGGCATTCTGCCCCAAGCCGCTTCCTTGTGCCTCGCCTATATACTCGGCGACTTCGGCGCGGAGGATAAACTGACCGACGGGCAATGAGCAGTCGGCACCCAACATCGTCATACGGCGGTACTGTCCGTTGATGTAGAGCGTCCTTCCATCGCCCGACAGGGCTGGGCAAAGGGCGGGCAGCTTGTTCCACGTCCGCAAGGCACTCACGGAGAAGTCTATTCCGCTGAGATTGACGCTTGCCCGTCCGCCAAACTCCATATTCCTGATTTTCTTCTCCGGCTTGCCGCTTTCCAAGTCGGTGGTGTAAGGCAGTGGTGCAGACGGCAGGCGTATTGCCCACGGATTGCGCTCGTCTGTCGGCAGAATAAAAAAGTCTACCACAGGATTGCACACGGCTTCAAGGGTGACCGAACCTCTTGTGTATTTTGCACGCAGTCCGTTGACGGGCATGCGAATGTCGTCGTAGTCTTGTGCGAGAAACTCAGTATAGTCGAACGGCGACACGCAATCGGTAATGCGCAGTGCATCCGCCACGCCCCATACGACAATCTGCCGCCCCACGCGCAGGTCGAAGTTGCCCTTTGCATAAGAGAGATAAGCCTCGCGCAATTCCAGTCCTGTGCGTTCTTTCAATATTCCGTTGTAGGTGGCGTTCAGGGATAGGAAGAGCGAAGCCGCCCCTTTCTCGAGTTTGAGTTCTCCCCGCGCCCGAGTCCGCGAAGCCATCCAGTCGGCGCGTCCCTCTGTTCTGACGGCATGGTAGGTATCAAGAAAACCTTTCACCTGCACCTGCAAGGCGTTATCGTCCGATGCATTGACCGTTTCCTGCGGAGTGCATTCCGAACCGATGGTGTCGCTATCGGCCGGCAATGTATTATCGATTTGGGCTGATACCTGCACCGAGAGTATCGGCACAAGCAAGAGCATACATAATCGCATCGGTTTCATATCAGAGTCCTTTCTCAAGTTGGGAAACGGTGAAAAGGTTAGGCGATACCTTTACGTTGAACTTCTGATTTTCCATACGGATAATGGTTTTGTGTCCCGTCTGTACATTCTCCATCTGCATATGGTGCATCGTCCAGAAGCCCTGCACTTTATTTATGTTGGAAATCGTGAGCCTACGGTGCAGCTTGTTCAGCTTGTCGTAGTATTCCGCCTTTATCGCCATCAGGCAGTCCTGCCGAACCCAGGTGACGCGGCGTGTGTAAATCTCATCCTTGTCGTTGGGTACCGACTCTACCACCCAACATTTTTGACCGCCCAACATTTCTTCGCGCAGAAGCGTATGCTTCTCTTCGTCCACGCTGCGGGCGCTCATATCGTTGTAGGTAAAGTCGCTGCCCATGAAGTAATCGGTTTTCGACGACTTCCCGCTGATGCGCCTCGTCTTTTTCATTGCCGGAAGATAGAGCCACTTATCGTCCACCTTGGCGGTATTGTCGTAGTCCCAAGTGAGGAATCCCGTACCCTTCACGTCGCCGGGATAGGTGAAGAACATGATTTTCTTCGTATCATTGCCTATGTCCATTGCCCACGATTCGAGTTTCCTCACACGCTTATGGCCGCTCTTCTGAATGAGCGTCATTTCGATGGTGGCAGAACGTGTGTCGCCGTCTGCGCGGTTTCTTACTTTCTGCATGATGTCTCTGCCCGACAGCCCTGCTGCCTGCGCGCCGCACACCGCCAGTATGGCGATGAGCAGCAATGTGAAATGTTTTGTTTTCATATCGTTATATTTTATGGTGTTTTGTTGTTATCAAGGAAATTTATTTATCGTTCCCAGGGAAGTCCATTCGTCGTTCCCGGGGAAGTCCGCTTATCATTCCCGAACACACGGAGATACTTGAAAAGAATTGGCGTGAGAAAGAGGTCTGCCAGCAGTGCCGACATCATACCGGCAACAGTCAGAATGCCCCAATTGCGCATCTGTGTGCCATCGGAGAAGACGAAGCCCGTAAACGTAGCCGAGATGACGACTGTGGACATGACGATGGCGAGTCCTTCGGTGCGGAAGGTTCGGTTGATGGCTTCTGCATAATTGCCGCACCTGTCGTATGCCACATGGCTGTGGTTGATGAAGTGGATAGTGTCGTCGACGGCAATACCCAAGACCATCGGAATGAGCGAGGCTGTCATCATATCGAGCGGATAGCCCAGCCAACCCATCATACCGCCCACGATGATGGCGGGGGCAATGTTCGGTATCATCCCAACGAGCCCCACTTTCCAGTTGCCGAAGACAAGCACGAGGATAACGCCTATGACCAAGACCGACAACAGCATCGACCACATCTGCCCGCGCTCCACATACTGCTGCATCACGGTGAACTGCGGTATGCTGCCCACCACCGAGACGTGTGCGCCGGGAAAGAGTTTGCGCGCCTCCGCCTGCAAGTCGTTCATTTCCTTTTCCGCCTCGTTGGAGTTGTAGTCTTTCATCTCCAATTGCAACCGCAGCCGCTTGTAGTCGTAATCCATCCAGTATTCCGACTCCGTACCGCCCGCATTCTCATAGAGCAACAGCAACTGCGCCACCATATCGGCATTGTCGGGAATGCGGTAGAACTGCTGCTTGTTGCCGTTGAGCGTACAGTTCATGTCCTTCACGATGTCGGTGATGGAATTGTGGCGTTTCATCAGCTTGTAGCCGCCTGCAATCTCCGCCAGTCGGTCAAGTTTCTGCAAATTCTCCGGCTTCTTGGCGTCGTTGTCGTGCGGCAAGGTAATCATAAGGTCATAGGAATATATCGAACCAAGATCGGTTTCGCAGAGGTCGAGGAATTTCTTTACGTATGGAATCTTCCGCCCCATCGTCTTTTCGATGTCGAACGCAGGCTCGATGGAGAAGAGTCCGATACCGCAGAAGATGGTCAGCACAACCGACGAAACGACAATGGAACGATGCCTGCGCATCACGAAACTGCCGAACTGTTCGAATCGTTTGCCGATATATCCTTCAAAACTCTTCGACATATCGGCGGCAGGCTGGCGGTCCTTGCCGAACGACAACAGGATGGGTGTGAGCAGCAGGCAGGTGAGCAGCACGGCAAGCAGACAGAGCGAGGTGTTGATGCCGATGGCTCGCATCGGTACTATCTTCATGGACAGGAACGTCATCATAGCAGCCACGGTGGTAAGTCCCGACAGCAACACGCCCCAACCGGTTTCGCCTACGGCTTCCTTGATGGATTCCCTGCGCTTGCCTGTTTCTACAAACTGCGTCTTGAAGAAATTGTACAGGTGAATGTTGTAGGCGATGGAGCAGGCAAAAGTCAGTATCACGGCTATCATTGTCGTGGACATGTCGATGTAGATGCCCGTCCAGCCGATGATGCCGAAACTGATGAGCAGTCCGAACACGGACGTGAGCAGTGGTGCAACAACGCCGCGCAGCGAACGGGTTACGATGAGCATCACAACGATGGAGATGATGAAGGCAAAGAGGAACAGCCGCCCCAGTTCGCTTTTGAGATAAACGAATTTCTCGTAGCCCAGATAGGGCATTCCCGCGGCGTTGGGCGACAGTTCGGCGTATTTCGCCTTGCCGATAATGTGTCCCGCTTCTTTGCCCGTAATCATATCGGGCGCAATGTCGCTCGTCTTTTTCCACACGCTGTCTTCGGGGAACGGCCGCAGTTTCACCATAATCCACGTCATCGTGCCGTCGTTTGACACCATCTTCTTTGCCAAATACGGTTTGCTGTACGCTTTCTGCCGGATTACGTTCAGCGAAGCGGCATCAGACGGTATTTCGTCGGGGACAATCTGTTCGATGGTCATACCCTCCTCCGTACCTACGGCAAACTCAATATCGGTGAGCGACGTTACCTTGTCGGCATACGACAGGCTGTCTTTCAGTTCGTTGCTCAGTTCGCGAATGAGCGTCAGGCTGCGTTGGGAGAAGATGTTCTTGTTTTTCACCAGCACCGCCACATAGTAGTCGTTGCCGAAGATAGACTTGAATTCATTGGTCTTGAGCAGCATCGGGTCGTCGCTCACGAAATAGTCGTCGAACGAAGTTTTCATCACGATGCGCTTCGCTCCCACAAACGAGAAGGCGACGATGACTGCGAACAACGCACCGACCACAAGACGGTGGCAGAGTATCCAGTCTGCCAACTGCTTGAATTTACTGTTGATTTTTACGATTTTCATTGTTGTTTTATCTTTGTTGTTATTACTATTTCTGAACGGTTGTCTGTATTATCTCTGAACAGTCGTTAGTACTACCTCTGAACGGTTGTTATTACTACCTTTGACCGGTCGTTATTACTACTCCTGAACAATCGCCGGAAACCTTTAATACTTATGGAATTGGACACGTTTATCCAACTTATTGGACCCGTTTGTCCAGCTCATTGGACTCGTCTGTCTAACTTGTTGGACAAACGTGTCCAATTTGCACGGTCGCCATACGCGTCGTAAGCCATAGGCTGTTGCTGTTTGCCATAATCCTTTGCGAGCGATTGGTGTAGGGGTATCATTGCCGTTTTTCCTGTTGCAGACGAACCATGTGGGCGAACTCGCCGTTGCGTGCCAACAGTTCGGCGGGCGTTCCCTGTTCGCTCACCGTACCGCCACTAAGCACCACGATGTGGTCGGCATTGCGGACGGTGCGCATACGGTGGGCGATGATGATAACGGTCTTGTTGCGCACCAGTTTGGAGATGCCCGCTTGTATTTTCGTCTCGTTCTCGGCGTCAAGGCTTGCGGTAGCTTCGTCGAGAAGTATGATTGGGGCATTCTTCAGCAGGGCACGGGCAATGGAAATGCGCTGCCGCTCGCCACCCGAAAGGGTTTCGCCGTTTTCGCCGATGACGGTATCGTAGCCTTGCGGCATTCGGCTGATGAAGTCGTCGGACTGCGCCAGTCGGGTAACGTGGCGCACTTCCTCGTCGGTGGCGTTGCGCTTGCCGATGCGGATATTGTCGGCAATAGAGGCATTGAACAGCAATACGTCCTGAAAGACGATGGAATAGTGTTTCAGCAGCGTTTCGGGGTCAATCTTCGAGATGTCGTTTCCGCCCACCAGAATTTGTCCGTCAGAGATGTCCCAAAAGCGTGCGGCGAGTTTGGCAGTAGTGCTTTTGCCTCCACCCGACGGCCCTACGAGGGCGGTAACGGTGCCTTGGCGTGCCGTGAACGAGACATTGTGCAGCACTTGCTTCGCGGTTTCGTAGGCAAAACTTACGTTGCGGAACTCGATGTCGTAGTTATCGAGTTGTACGGCTGCACTTCCCTCCTGCGTGGGCATGCTTTCTATTTCCTTCATACGGTTGATGCGCACGTCGAGGAAGGAGAGCAGGGCAAGGTAGTTGCACACTTCGATAATGGGATTGTAGACCATTGCCGATGCCAAAAGGTAAGCCAAGTAGGTGAATACCGACACTTCGCCCTGTTGCAACAGCCACGCTCCCACCAATATAACGGTGGGCATGCCGAGTTTGAGCAACATTCCGGCGAGGTTGAGGAAGGCACCTGCCACGAGTTCGCCGCGCACAAGTTCGCGTTCGTAGCCCTTCAGCCGCTTGTCGAAGCTGCGGTAGTATGCCTGTTCGCCACTGTACGATCTTATTTCCTGCATACATTCCAGTCCTTCCTGTATCTGTTCGGTTACGCCACGCTTCACTTTATAGTGCTGAACGAAGGCTTTGTGGAGCTGACGGCGCGACAGCAGCAGTACGGTTACGGCGAGCGGAACGACCCAAAAGAGGGCTAAAGCCAAGTGCCAGTTGTAGGAGAACATACCCACGGCGATGATGACGACGCTCAGAGCCGACGCAAACAGCTGGGGAACAGCGTGCGAGAAGGTTTGCTCGAGCATCGTGCAGTCTTCCATCACGGTAGAGGTGAGGTCGGAAAGGTTGCGTTCGCCGAAGAAAGCGAGGGGCAGTCGGCGTAGCTTTTCTGCCACTCCGATGCGGCGTTGCGCACTCTCGTTGTAGACGGTGGTGTAGGTGCTGTCGTACTGTCGGAGGGCTATGAAGAACATAAGCACCGCCAAGAGCAAAGCCACAAGCACATAGAACCACAGCGTGTGCGGCTCGGTGGGCGTCTCGGAGTCGATGTACTCCATGAGGAAGAAGAACAAATAGGTGGGCGGCAGCATCAATGCGAGGTTCATCAATGTAGAGAAGGCGATGCCTTTCCGCAAGTCTTTCGCTCCTTTTTCGGTGAGGGCGAACCGTTGTTGAAGATATTTTATCATTGTCTTGTGTCCTTTCTGTTTAGGTTTAGATTTATAGTTTCCATGCCACCGACTTTTGGTATTCGTTCCACATCCTATAATATAATGTGGCTTGCTCCATGAGCTGTCGGTGGGTGCCCTGTTCGGCTATTCTGCCCTTGTCCACCACGACAATGTTGTCGGCATCTTGCACGGTGGTCAGTCGATGGGCTATCATGAGCACGGTCTTTCCGCAAGTAAGGTGGGCAAATGCCTGCCTGATGAGGTGCTCGTTTTCGGGGTCGGCAAAGGCAGTAGCCTCGTCGAGCACCACGATGGGCGCATCTTTCAGAATGGCACGGGCAAGCACTATGCGCTGCTGCTCGCCGCCAGAGAGGTATGTTCCCTCCGCTCCTATGACGGTGTTCAGTCCCTGTGGCAGCCGCTCGATGATTTCCCGACTCTGCGAGAGGTCTACGGCACGGTTCACCTGCTCGATGGTTGCATCGGGATTGCCGTAGCGTATGTTCTCCAAAATGGAGGTCTTGAACAGTCGGGTGTTCTGAAACACGAACGACACGTTGCGCATCAGCGTTGCCTTATCCATGTGCCGAACGTCCACACCGCCTATTTTCAAACTGCCTTCGCGCACGTCCCAGAAACGTGGAATGAGCCTTGCGATGGTTGTCTTGCCGCTTCCGGACGCTCCCACCAGCGCAACGGTCTTGCCTTGCGGTATGTCGAGGTCGATGTAGCTTACGGCATCGCACTCCGCCGCTTCGTATCGGAACGACACATTGCGCAGGCTGACGTCGAAGGCTGCCGCTTTCTCGGGCTCGGAACTTTCTGGAAGCGGTGGCGTGGCAGTGAGTTTCTCCAATCGGTCTACCGCTTCGTTTGCCAGAAAGAGGTTCTGACTGAGGTGCATGGCTTTCATTACGTTGGCTGCAATGATGGGTGCGATGAGCACATACAGCACCATATCGGAAACGATGATGGAAGTTTCGCCGCCGTGCCCTATCAGTATGATGCCCGTAGGCACAAGCAGAAAGGCGAAAGCATTGATGGCTATGGTGTAGGCAGACATGGGCATGCGCCACAGAAGGGTGTATCTGATGACGAGGTCGCGGTAGTTGATGATGCTGTCGTGAAAGCGTTTGAACGAGAATACCGTCTGTTGGAAGACCTTCACGACGGGTATTCCGCGCACGTATTCCACGGCTTCGGCACTCATTTTCTCCTGTGCGTCTAGGTACATACGCTGGAAATCGTTGTTCTTAGGGTTCATCATGTAGCCCATGATGCCGAAGGCGCACACTATCGGTACCATTGCGGCAATGCCCAACTGCCAGTCTACGGCAAGCAGAAGTACTATAATGCCTATCGGAGCCACCACGCTGCCTGACACATCGGGCAGTATGTGTGCCACGAAAGTGTGGGTCTGACTCGAATCCTCGTCTATTATCTTGCGCATGCGCCCCGTGTTCTGCGTGTCGAAAAAGCCCAACGGCACACGCATCAGCCGTTCCATGGCAGTGCGCCGCATATTGGTTTCGATGCGGAAAGCGGAAAGATGCGAGAGCATGAGGGCGGCAAAATAGAGCAGAACATTCGCCACCGACACCGCGAACGCCGCAATGGCATAGTCCCATACGGGCGTATCGGCAAGGTTTCCGTCGGCAGTGAGCAGCGTGCGCACCACCAACCACAGGAAAATAAAGGGTACGAGCGACAGCAGTCCGTTCACTGCCGACAGCACAACCGAGCAGGGCAGCAACGTCTTGCGCCCTCCCATGTAATGTCCTAAGCGTTTCAGTATTCTTATCATCTTCTTCTATATATGTTAAAAGGTTATTGTTTCTACGGTTTCTAAGGTTTCATCAGTTCTCTCCACCCTGCCATACTGTAAGCGGCATACTGCTCGAGTGCACGGTTCACCTCGCTTTCGTCGTAGTCCTCGTGCTCCACAAGTTCGCAGAAGATGTTCACCCACATAGAACTCGCAATGTGCAGGAAGAAGGGCGAGATGTCAATGTTGATGTGCGGATAGCGCGCTTTCATCAGTCGCAGGTATTCCGAACCAACTTTCATTTGGTGCTTAACTATCCTTTCCTTGTACCCAGTAAGCGATGTGCCTTCGGCATTGAACAACAGCAGGCGCAGTTCGGGGCGGTAAAGCTTCACCATTTTCTTCATTGTGCCGATGTATTCGTTCTGAAAATCGAGTGCGTCGAACACCTCGATGCAGAGGTGCCGCTCCTCGTTGTGCGACAGAATGTAGCGGTTCAGCTCGTTGAGCAGCGGCCGCAACACCTCACAGAACAGCTCGTCCTTGCTGCGAAAGTAGTTATACACGTTGCCAGCAGCAATGCCCGCACGCCGCGCCACCGTGCGGATAGACGTGTTGCGTGCGCCGTGAGCGATGAATTCCTCTCGCGCCACGGCAACAATACGCTGCCGAATGTCGTCTTTCAGTTTCTGCATACGCCCATGAAAACTTTAAATAATGAACTAAGTTCTGTTTTGTTCATAAAAAAATCGCACCGTTTCGTAATCGAACGGTGCGATAGATTGAACGAGCCCATTTGCGCTCTTACTATATAAATATCGTGTATTCGCATAGTTGCAATGTTTGTTTTGCAAAAGTAGCAAAGACATCAAAACACCGCAATACCCAAAAATAAGTATTTTGCAATAAATACTTATGTGTGTTGAATGTCTAAATTTATTTTATAAGTCAAACTAGTTTGTTCTAAAATAAAACTTCCACCCCGTGGCTCCACGCCCGTTGAGAAGAAGCACTCCTGCTACGGCTTCGGCGTTTTCGGCTTTTTATTCAAGTCCTTCCGTTTGGGGTTATCCACCTCCACCTCGATTTTACCGAGCACCTTACGGATAGCATCCTTCCACGTCACAATGATGCGAGGGCGTTTCAGCGCAGAGGCAACCGTCACGTCCTCCTCTTTCTCCAGCATCCGCGAAGGAATGGTGGTGCGAAGCGAAAAGATGTCGCCCAAGTCAAGCGAACCGCCCATCGTCACCACCTCTACCACGATGTTGCGCAGCGTGATAAACACGTTCCTCACATCGCCCTCGCTCAACGACGTTTCGCGCACGATGCGGTTGATGAGCCACTCCTGCGAGAACTTCATCGGAGCCTTCTGCACCGCTCCATACCCCTTTTGCCCCTTGCGCGGGCCTACTCTGAGAATACTCTCAACTACTTTAAAACTAATCATGTTTTCTTATGTATTAAATGAATAATATGGGGCTCTGCCGTTGGGCTTTGCCCCGTTAACGTGTTCTGTTTCTGCGCATGTTTTGCACTCATACTTAAACTCCTTTTGGACGGATACTTAAGCTACCGGAGGACTGATACTTAAACTCGTCGAGGACTTTAACTTAGACTCCCAGAGGACTTTAACTTAGACTCCCAGAGGACTTTAACTTAGACTTCATGAGGAGTGATACTTAACATCCTTGAGGGTTTTAATTGGGAGTCCTTGAGATTATTCTATGCTATTGGGCTGTCCAAATAGGTAAAGCACAACCAATCGTTATTCCTACCCAAATCTTCTTATTCCTGTCGAAGTGTAAATTGTATATAAATCCATTTGACCAAGGAGAGAAAGTCTTCGACCAATAGTTTCCAGCAATACCAATATCTTCCAACGTAATTCTGCTAGGGTCTGCATAGTATATGCCTAATGCCGGTAGATAGAAATAGTCGTTCAGGTTATCGGCAGACGAAACCGATTTTAAGGTAGTTTCATAACGAAACCAACCGTGACCGCCACCGAGACCGACATTCAAGTCATCTGTTGTATAATCTTTGCCGTCGTCAGGGGCAGCAGAAGGATTGTAGCCTGCAATATTGTTTTTCTTTTTTAACCATAGCCCGCCTTTATAAAGATGTCCCATTACAGCCCAAACAATATTATCATCCCATCGTGGCTCTCCACGTTTGACATACCAAAGTAGTTCATTTGCATTCGGACAGTTTTGGCAACTGTTGGTGCCCGATTGAGGAAAAAATCCACCTACACCCATCGATCTTTTGAAAACTGCGAATGGATATGTTTTATTGAGTTCTGTCCCATTGATTGTAAGCCGGTCTTCCTCACGACCTGCCCAAAGATGTTCTTTTGCGCTCCAATTAAAATATCCATCGCTAGAATAATTTTTAGGTTTAATATCATTCAGAATAGGATAGACTGTATTCTCTAAATAGTTTTGTGAGGCAATCATCTTAGTCACAGTCGTTTCTATATTTGTTATGTTATCCTTGTAAGAATATTCTATCGTAAGCGCATGCGTTCCGGGAGCAATTACGGCATAAATTGCATTAGTGTTTTGACTTACATCTGTATTGGTTAAAGGAAAACCATTGGCATAAACACCGCTTCCTGCTTTGGTGGTGAGCATGATCGTATTAGACGACCCATTACCTGTAAGCCCCGTTTTTGTCAGTGTGTAAGTTCCTGCAATATTATTGTCTGCTGTTATTTTTACCTGAGAGATATAAGCAGATGTTAGTTTATAGCTTGAATAAGGCAGTAGACAGAGGTAGGCTGCTTTATGGTCGAGATTGAATGTATAGGAATTATCGGGCTGTCGTTGAGCTGTTGCCGTACCGCAATCGCCATAATCGCCAAGTTTATCTGTTGTATTTGGCTCGTATTGATTTTGTTGGGTTGCAATCGTTACGTTGTTATAGCTTGTAGCAAGTTTACCGGGATAATACAAAGTAACGGTGGGTGTATTGTATCTTTGTGATAACATGAATTTAGCTGTTGCAGACTTTGTTGTGATTTGCGCTTCTCCATTTGCTCCATCAGCAGTCCATATTTTGTCGCCTTTTTCCCAAAAATAATCTACCTGCGTACCACCGGGATAAACCATGCTGAGCGATGTACGAGTGGCAGATGTTGTAGTTGATTTGATTGCTATTCCGCCAATAAAGGTAGTTCCTTGCTGGGTGGAACTCTCTTCTTTCGGCTCTTTGGTTTCTTTTTCTTCATCCGCAGTATTGTTGACACAGCCAGCAAAAAGTGCCACCATAGCGAATACACATAAAATACTTTTCTTCATTGTTGTTAATTTTTTTAATCTTTCTTCTTCTTTAAATCCCCCAAGAATTGTTATAATCTTCTTTATCTTCATCTTCTTCTTCGGCTTCATCCTCGAAAAAACCTTGTTTAGCATTACTCACCGGTGGAGCAATGGTACCCGAGTTATGCCCACCGCTCATATTAGAACCTGTTAATAGTTGATATTCCAAATCAGTTTTAACAATTTTGATAGTAGGGCAGACATACATCTGCTTCTTAAATTCTTTTATATTCATATTGTATTATTTATTTGGTGATAAATCGTTGTTATTTGCCTCTTGCGCGGCTTGGCAAAAGGGCACGAAAAAGCGAACAAAGGGAACTCCTTGGAGCCCTTTGTTTATTGGGGTTACGACACGCTTCACGCGCGCGTAAGCGAAAGTGAAAAAAGTGTAGTTAGACGCTAGGTGCGAATGTGTGTGTGTGTGTGTGTGTGTGTGTGTGTGTGTGTGTTAGCAAATTATTTGGAACCACCAAATAATCGGGTACAAAAATAACAGAAAAGTTCTCGCCTTTCTGCCTCGGCATTGCGCCATGTCTATTGCTCATTATGCCTTGTCTATTATTCATTGTGCCTCGTATCATCTTGCTATTTTATAACACTCTTACGTTTCACGGCGGCAAAGATAACACAATCTTTCCGAACTGCCAAATATTGTGAAAAGAAAATACAACTCATAGATAATCATAAGTACCATTGCAATGTCAGCCGGTAAGTGCGCACCAAGGATGAGAGAGGCTAAATCCATAGACAACGTTGGTGGTAAGTGTTATGGTTGCCCAATAGAGTGCATCAAAGAATGAGTTGAGGGGTTTAAAATGTATCAACTTGTTTAGTACACTACAAGAGGAGAATATAGATGAATAAAGACAAAATTATACCAATTTATGATAAGATTATATCAACGAAAGAGGGATAAAAGACTTAAATTTGTAACGTCTAACATAAACAAAAAATTATTATGAGAAAGCCATTTTTACTAGCTTCCTTTGCGCTCTTCACAGGATTGAGCGCCTTCCCGATGAAAGAGATTGCTGGTGAATTCCAACCTTGGGATGCCAATTGCCAGATCTTGGGAAACAATATCGCTTTTATGACCGAGTGGAACGGGGTCACCTTCAAGTTCTTCGACAAAGACAGATGCGTGTTTGAAGGTGGAACAGACTTCTCGGAATACGACATGCTGGTGCTAAAACTAAAAGACGCCTCGTGTATGTTTAAGATTAAGACCGAATACACAGACGGAACGACACAACAAGACAGTTGGGGCGCGGAGCGAGCTATCACACCAGGACTTCTCGTTGCAGGTATTGACCTGAACCCCGAACATAAGAAGAACGTAAAAGATTTCTTCTTACAAAGTGCCGACTACCCTGGTATGATTACCATAGACAAGGTTATTGCCTGTACAAAGGCCGAATACGAACAAATGCTGAAAGAAGAAAAGGCCAAGCGATTCGACCTCACATTGAAGAAGGTAAACGAAGGTGGCGGAGCAGATTACGACCCTGCAACAAAAACCATCAGCATTAAAGACGACTGGGCACATAAAGGATGGTACTTCAACGACCAATTTAGGGATTTCAGTCTCTTCGACATGTTCGTCATTCAGTTTGCCCAACCAACAGCAACCGAAGGTGAAATCGGTATCGAATACGATGGTGAAAACGCCCAAACAACCACCAGCAAGTTTGAAGCAGGCGCTTCGCAGATTAACGTACCCTTATCTAAAGATAAGAACAAGTTAAGGCAGGTTTATGTAAAAGGTCCGTCGGGTGCCACGTTTGTGCTTAAAGGCGCACGCTTCGCAACCAATGGCGAGGTGACACCCATCAAGCGTATTGATAACGAAAAAGCATCAACCGACACGCAAACACGTTATTATAGTCTAGATGGTAGAGAGTTGAAAGAACCCGCCAAGGGTTTGCACATTGAGAAAAAGAATGGTCGCGCACAGAAAGTGTTTAGAAGGTAACACGGCTGTTATGGCATAACAACATGCGCAACACCAAATAAGGCAGGTTCTGAAACCGTTAATAGCGTTCAGAGCCTGCCTTGTTTTTGTGTTTTCCTAATATAAATGGTATTACATATAATCACGTTATAAAAATTCAGAACTATATTACAAGCCTCCTTTATTCGGTGGCTGTTCTATGCCTTTCTTATTTTTACTTGGCAGGTTTCGTTTACTCTTTCAGTTGCATTTGTTCATTATGCCCTTTCAAGAAAGTAAGCGAAATCTGCTCAAATAAGACCTAGAGATCCATAGAAACTAATTTTAGGACCCGCCCTTACCGCTTTTTGGCGAACCTTAGATTGGCAAGTGCGAAGTCGGCATCAAACCCATTATGGGGCTGATAAACAATGGTGAAGTCGTTGCTACCCTTTTTCAATACCGGCTGAGCATCGTTATCCCTGAACCACGTGGTGGCATCTAGGGTTATGGTGCGCCATTCACCGTTGGTATTTAACGACACTCCTTGGTCTGCAGGGTTCCAACGCAGCTTCATATTGTCTGCGCTTTGCTGGCTCCAAAATATGAAATCGCCTGTGGGTATGGGCTTATCCTTGGCTGTCCACACCTCAAACTTGATACAATAGTTTTCCAAATGGCTCACCACATCAGCATCATCGAGGTCGAAATGCCCAGCAATGAGCGTATCCCAATTCCATGCAGAGTAGGTGTTCTTTCGTCTAAAGAACCACTTTCCAATAGGTGGAACGGGGTCTCCCTCGTTCGTTCCGTCGGTGAAATAGTCTTGCGATGTCCATAGATAGCCTTTTCCGAAAAGGTAATCTTTATCGTAACTGGCGAAAAGTTGTACGCCCTTGTCGCGATAAGGCAGACGTACGGGCTGCTCTAACTTGGGACTTGAAATTACGATTTCTCCTCCATCAACCGCATCTTCGGGTATGGTGAGCACAATTTTCTTGTCGTTTTTCTCAACAACCGTTAGCGATTTGCCACCTAATGTAAATGTAGCCTCGTTGGAAGTAAGCCCATATAGGTTGAAGAACTCACCCATAACAGTGACGTTACTACCAGGCTTCGCAAATTCATTGTCTAGTCCCACAACCTTTAGTTTTGGGAAATCGACGGTGAAATTCGTGGTGACTTCACCCAAAGCAGTACGCACGGTAAGCGTGTTCGTTAGCTTGCTAGGCGCTTCGGTGGGTATGGCCACGTTTATTCGGGTGCGAACGGCATAAACGTCTTTAAGTTTTACTTCCACATCATTAAAGAGAATGGCCGTGGGATGAGCCAAGTTGTCGCCATGAATGGCAAGCCATTGCCCCATGCCACTTTGGGTAACCGACTGATCTAAATCGGTAACCGAGGTTATCTTCGTTATCGTGGGGGCACCGTTGGCAGAGAAATCTTCCACTGCGGGATTGTCTACAATGTTTTGGCAAGACATCATCGCCGTGGCAATGACAAACAAACCAAGGTGCAATTGTTTTCTTATCTTTACTTTCATTATCGTGCAATTAAAGGGGATGTTTATCTCTAGCCAAGGCCATTACCACCCCGGATTGTTTGTAGTTATGAACTTATTAACGCCCACTTCCGAACCAGGAATGGGGAAGAGCTGGTGTTTTTCCATCCTTGATTTCACTATGTCCACCTCGTCTGTTCCACCAATGGCATTCATTACGGGCAGATAGATGCCCCATCTTATCAAGTCCCAGCGACGATCGCCCTCTTCGGCAAATTCCATTGCTCGTTCTTCCAGCACGGCTGAGCGGAAAAGCACCTTGTCGTTGATATTCCCTACACCCGTAAGCGATTTGGGCGTGGCATTGCTGCGCACCCTTACGCGGTTAAGTGCATTAAGCGCTTCGGAGGTAGGACCATTGTTGGCTTCGTTGGCTGCCTCTGCATAAATCAACAGTACATCGGCAAAACGCAAGAAGGGGAAATATATGTCGGCCCGCTTTTTCGTTCTGTCGCTTACGTAAGTGTACTTAGTGAGATAAGCCAGATAATTGTTATCGTTCTTGCTTTCGTAAGAAAGTCCATCGTTGAAGGGTGCAACGGGAGCCACCCACTTTCCTTCATCATTGGTATAACCTTGGGCTTTTTTCTTCCATTCATCGGTGTTGGGATAATAGGAACCGCCATGATAGTCTACGGCATGATAGCGTTGCCAGCGGTGCATCACGCCTTTTGTGATGCGATAGTCTTGCGGTTCGAACAGCTTATACCAATGATTGCGCATGCCATGATGTAAGCCATAGGTCTCGCCAGCCGTACCTAACACGCCCGCATAGCCTTCGCCAAAAGACACGCCATAAATATCATCGTTGGAAACGGTTTGCAAACTCCAGATGTGTTCCACCTTATTGCGGTTGCCTATTGCCCAAAGCGCATCATAAGGCAGTAAGTCGTACGAGCCATACTTACCGTCCATCACTTCCTTAGCCTTATCTCGGGCCAAGGCGAAGTACTTCATGTAGTCTATCTTGTCATATCCTGCGAGCTGCGTTTTCTGGTGTTCAATGGCCACGGGATTGGTGTAAACCTTCTCGCCTGCCACTTTCTCGAACGCCTTTCCACCCCTTACGATAACCTTTTCGCCTGTGGGAACAGCACCCGAAGCCATGGTTAGGTAGACCTTTGCCAAGAGCGACGCAGCCGTTCCTGCCGAAACATGCCCCAAGGAGAATTCCCTATCGGTGTTCTTATAGAGCCGTTGCTCGGCCTGTTGCAAGTTGGCGATGATGTAATGGTAAACAGAGTCGATGGGTTGGCGTGGCTGGTGAATGTCGGAAAGTCCCGAATTGATGGTGTGATCACGAATGGGGATGGGGCCAAATGCCCTTACCAGGAGGAAATAGGCGTATGCCCTGAGCACCTGCATTTCGCCAATGGCATTGTCTTTGCCACGTGGTGTGGTGCCCGTCATAGCCTCAACGTTCTCAATTCCTAGGTTACAGCGGTGTATCATGTTATACATCTTCTCCCACATCTGCTGTGCGTGGTCGTCGTCTTGGAAGTTTCCCGACCCAAATTTGCCAAATGCCCAGTCGGGTCCGGTCATATAATCGCAGTCGAAATCGAGTACATGGGGGAACGCATCCCAGCGAAACACCTCGTAAGTGAGCACACTAAATGCCCCTGTGGCCCATTGCTGGGCACCTTCGTCGTTATTTTCTATGTTCTTGTCGTTAACGAACGAGAAGCCTTTCTCGTCCAACATGTCTGCGCATGAGACGCAAAACGTCGTAGCAAGTGTGCCCAACAAGCAAGCGACAATGGATTTAACACATATCTTTTTCATAATGAGACTCCGTTTTTAGTAATCCAACTTAAATCCGATGGTAAAGGTTCTACTACCAGGATAGCAGTAATAATCCACGCCACGTCGCGATGCGTCCCATCCGAAAGCATTGACATCGGGGTCGGCTCCGCTATATTTGGTAATGGTAAACAGGTTTGTGGCGCTGGCATATACATATATATTAGAGATGCCTTGCCAATGTGGCTTGATGTTATAACCTAGGTTTAGGTTCTTCAGTCGTAAGTAAGAGGCATCCTCCACATAACGATCCGACACCTTCATATCGCGGTTTCGCGTGGCCACGTTTTTGGGATAACGCGCCGTTGCAGCCGTTTCGGGTGTCCATCTAGCCTCGTACGCACTGCGGGGAATATTGCCAATGTCGTCGAGGCGAACATCACGCATGTTGGCATTGAAGAGGCTATTGCCCACCGAACCTTGGAAGAAGAAACTCAGGTTAAACCCTTTCCAACTGAACGTGTTGGTAATTCCGAAGGTATAGTCGGGTAAAGTCTTCCCTATTACGGTTTTGTCGGCATCGGTAATCATCCCATCTCCGTTAAGGTCTTTGTACTTAACCTCACCGATAACGAAACGTTTAATATCTTCAGACGACATTCCTGCGTAACTCTTATTCATACGAGCCTCGGCCTCGTTATCATAAAATCCGTCTTCCAAGAAGCCGTAAATGGCTCCGATAGGAAGTCCGTTGCGTTGAACGAACACCTTTTCCATACCCGCAGATATGCGTTCGGCGAAGCGGTCAGACGAGAGTCCGCCTATTTCGTTCTTGTTAAAGGCGATATTCGCTTCGATGTTCCAGTTGAAACCCTTATGGTTAATGGCATTGAACTTCGCTGCAACTTCAAGTCCTTTGTTCACCACATGACCCTCGTTAGACCACATATTGACGAAGCCGTTGCTAGAAGGGATGGCGGTACTTTGCAGCAAGTCGCGCGTCTTTTTCCAATACAAGTCGGCCGTGAGGTTAACCCTTCCTCTCCAAAAGGCCATGTCAAGGCCAAGATTAAATTGGTCGGTGGTTTCCCATTTCAGGTTTTTGTTCAGCGCGCCACGCCATAACACCTCCGAGAAACCACTAGACATGCTGCCATTATAAGGATAGTTAGACGCTATCATATATAATTGTGCCTGATAAGCGCCAATACCTTGGTTACCCGTTTGTCCGTAGCTGAATCGCAGTTTAAGGTTATCGAAGATATCTAAATCCTTAACGAAGCGTTCTTCTGATAGTCGCCAGGCCACCGCACCTGATGCGAAGTGCCCTATTTTGTTGTTTGCCTGAGAGAATTTGCTCGATCCATCGCGACGCAAAGATGCGGTAGCGACGTATTTTCCGCCTGAATACGAATAGTTGACGCGTGCCAATAGCGACATCAGCTTTTGCTGTCCGCGCTCGCTCTCTGGCGCATTATAGCTTAATCCCAATCCCATATTGTGCTCTTGGGTTACGTCCGAGGGGAAGTTTTTTGCAGACATGCCCTTCGAACCGAAATTGGCTATCTCGTAGGTAAAGCCTAACAAGGCGTTTACAGAGTGCTTTCCACCGAAACTCTTATCGAAAGTAAGCAGCGATTCGGACGTCAGGCTCTTCCACCAGCTATCGCTTTGCCCTCCTTTCCCATTGTCGGGATACTTGCCTTCGGAGGTATGCCTGTCGTAATACGACCCGCGACTGTTTTCCGAATAACCCAATCCGAGGTTCTGTCGGAACTTTAAATAAGGTCTGATCTTAGCCTCCAAGTAAGACGAGGAGAAGAAGTTGCTCATCCGCTGCTGGTCTTTCGAGTTGTTAAGATAAACGACAGGGTTCGATGCAAGCCAGTTTAGCTTGTCCGACTCATACACGCTGACATCGGGAGCATAAGTGGCAGGGAACACCAAGGCCGACCTTACCACACCAACTTCATTGCTCGACTTGGCGAAGTCGGTCGTCGAGTTGGTGTAATTCATGTTCATGCCAATCTCTAACCAGTCTTTCACCCTACGTCCGATGTTCATGTGAAGGATGTAACGCTCAAATCCCGAACGCCTGATAACGCCCGTTTGGTTGAGATAGTTACCCGAAAACGACCACCAACCATTGTTGTCGCTACCCGACACGTTAAGGTTGTACTCTTGAGAGAAACCCGTATGGTAGATTTCGTCTTGCCAATTGGTGCCTCGCACCATCGTTTTGTTCCCATATTGGTCGGTTCGCAGGCCTGGATTGAGGAAATCCTCGGGCGAGGGATTGTACACGCCCGAGTTCTCAACAATCTTTCCGTTGAGTTCCCGATACTTCCATTTTCCCTCGTAAGGCAGCCCGTTCACGGTTTCTCCGTTATATATTGCCCTGTTGGCCGTTTGTTCATTAATGTAACGCGCGTAGGTAACGGGGTCGAGCACATCTATCTTTTTCAGCACGTTCGACATGCTCAGGTTCGACGTGAACTCAATCTTTCCACGCCCGGCCTTACCTTTCTTCGTGGTAATGAGCACCACGCCGTTGGCTCCACGCGACCCATAGATGGCCGTTGCAGAGGCATCTTTAAGTATTTCGAGCGACTCGATGTCGTGTGGGTTAATCGAGGCGAGGGCGTTCATGCGCATCTGACTGCCGTCGGTGGCCTTACTCGATGGCGTGCCAGCCGTTTCAAAGGGAACACCATCTACAATGTAAAGCGGCTCGGTGCTTGTGGTGAACGAGTTTGCGCCACGCACATTGATGCTGATGGCGCCGCCCGGTGCCCCGTCGGTTTTGTTAACCACCACACCCGACACCTTTCCTTGCAGGGCTTGGTTAAAGCTGGAAGCGCCCGTCCCCAAAAGGTCGTCGCCGCTTATCTTGGCCACTGCTCCCGAGAGGTCACGTTTCTTCATCGTGCCATAACCCACAACGACGATGTCGTCGAGTTTCACGGCATCGTCTTGCAGCACCACATTGAGGGTAGACCGGTTGCCAACCTTCAACCTTTGGCTCTGCATGCCGATACAAGTGATGTCTAACACGTCGCCAGGCTCTGCATCAATGGCATACCTACCCTCGGCATCCGTAACCACAGCAGCCTTGTTTTGAATTTTGATTACTGCTCCCACGATGGGTTCGGCTTTCGTGTCAGACACCCTACCCGTTATGTGTTTGCCCTGAGCTAATGCCGACAAGGGCACCGAACAAAGCGAGAACAGCAACAATGCGTATTTATTCATTCTCATCTGATTTTATTGTTTGTACTTAGATTGTTGGCAGGCAGCAAAGCGTTTGCTTGCCCATCCCACCTTAATAATAAGACGGCGGAACGTCTTTCTCTGTCGCTCCCCATTGTTTGTTGGGCTCTTTACCCATCACGAAGTTCAGCCTTGCGCCATGTTTCAGTTTGTTCCAGTCTAACCACGTGGATGTTGTTTCGCGCCCGTCTACTTGCAAACGCTGTATGTAAGGGGCATCATTGCCTGCGTTTTCACCAATAATAGTGAGCGTTTTACCCCCCTTGAGCTGCAACTGAACCTTAGTGAACAGCGGACCCGTTACCACAAAGCCTCCAATGCCCGGGATGTAGGGATACAATCCCATAGCCGAGAATACGTATAAGGCCGACATTGCACCGGCATCGTCATCGCCGGGGAGCCCGTTAGGCGTATCGTCGAACCGATTGAGGACGTTTCGCACCATCCGTTGACTTTTCCATGCCTTGCCTAAGAAGTTGTACACGTAGACACTCCCAAAGCAAGGTTCGTTGCCCAACCAATAATATGGAACATCGGGTGCCCAACCGCACTTCACTTGCGACGTAAACGTGTCGAGCCGTTTCTCCATAGCGTCCTTACCTCCACAAAAGTCTGTCAAGGCATCTACGTTATGCGGAACGCTCCAAAAATACTGCATGGCATTACCTTCGTTAAAGCCTTTCTCCATGTTGGGTGCGAAAGGCGTTAGGAAACTGCCGTCGGCGTTTCTCGGCCTTATCAGCCGCGTTTCTTCATCAAATAGTTTTTCGAAACTTTGCGAACGATTCATATAATAGTTGTATGCAGCCTCGTCGCCGGCAGCCTTGCATATCTGGGCAATAGAAAAGTCGTCAATGGCATATTCAAGGGTCATCGAGGCGCCATGCCCATGCCTATCTACGGGCACGTATCCATACGTCATGTAGTCTTCAACGTGCTCCCAACCGTGGAAACCTTTACACTTAATGTGTTTCACCGACACGCGTTTCATCATCTCTTTGGTTGCTTGCAGGTCGAAGTTCCGTGCCCCAAAGGCATAGAGATTGGCAATGAAGGGGAACGTTGAGTAGCCATTCATCACCCCATATTCAACGTTGTTCATGCTCCAATTGGGATAAGCCCCTCCTTGCTCGGCATCAAGTAACAGCGATTGGGCCATGTCCGAAGCCTCATCGGGTGCGATTAGGGCCTGCAATGTGGCGGTTGTGTGATAGGTGTCCCACAGCGAGAAGTTGGCATATTGTTTCCTTCCATTGGCCACACGATGCACTTTATCGTCAAATCCCATGTAGTCGCCGTTCACGTCACTGTACACGTTGGGGTGCAAAAGGTTGTGGTAAACGGCGGTGTAAAATGCTTGCCGTTGACTTTCGCTGCCTCCTTCTACGGTCAGGCGCGACAACATGCGCTCCCATTGCGATTTCGTTGCGCGGCAAACGTCCTCAAACTCCCAACAGCTTATCTCTTCTTGCAGGTTTTTGTGGGCGTTATCGATACTCACATACGAGATGGCCACCTTCATTTTCACTGCCTTTCCATTCAACTTTCCAAACGACACGTATGCGCCCACGTCGTCTCCTGCCACGTTAGAGGCCCCTTCGGCCTTAGCTTTGCCTTTCCACACGCCGTAGCTGCTGAACTTGGTGTTGAACTTAGCCACAAAAAACACGCGGTATGGGCGGTCTTTGGGGTCGCGCCAACAAAATCCGCCCGTCGAAACCCACCCCGTTACGGTCATGGCTGTCGACTCGATGTGCAGTTCTCCATCGCCGATGCCGTTGGCACAGTTTGTTGGAGCAAACACCAGATGTGCCTCTTGGTCGCCGCGATAGGTAATTTCGCCGATGGCAGCGTGTACCGTAGCAGCGAACTTCGCATCCACATGGTAATCGTCGAGCGTAACGGAATAATAGCCAGGCATTGCCTTTTCGCGTTCGTGCGAGAAGTGCGACACGTATGCATGCTTGTCGTTCACGGGCGATTTGTCGAGTGTTCCCGCAACGGGCATAAACTGCAAGTCTTGCATGGCATGGCAACCCACACCGCTATAATGCGTCATCCCAAAGCCGTTTATCTCGTTCCGGAAATATTTGTAACCCGGACGCGATGCGGCATCTTCATAATTGTCGAACGTGTTGTTAGGACTTAACGACAGCATGCCGAACGGAGCCTGGGCACCAGGGAAGCAGTTGCCCTCGTTGCCCGTGCCTATAAAGGGGTTTACAAGCCGATAGGGTGTCTTGTCTTGGGCAAAAAACACCCTTGGCATGCCCAGGATAAGAGCCAGGCATACCCAAAATCTTACTGGTTTAAGCATAAGCCACCTGTTTGTAAGGGAGGGGGTAAAGGTGCGCCGGACGCCGCAATAGTTCGACGTTTTCGTTAAGCCAAAGGAGACAATGCCAAACTTGTTCGAACGTTGCCTTGGCGAGTATTGAAAATCGCCGGCACGGCTCTTTTGGCAAAGTGGAAAGGCTAAACGTTCTTTGGGGAGGAACAAGAAGAGAACCATGCAGCACCATAAGGCGCCCCCTTACCGCGCCATTTACTATTTTACGCCATATAGTTCCAGTTCCCAGACGCGGATGGTGAAGTCTTTGTTTGGGTCGTAGGCCACGAATTTCACGTATCTTCCCTTGACGGGAGCAAAGGTAATGTCTTTCACGTTATCGTTGTTCCCCGTCTCGCTTAGGGCCAAAGTCCAGTCGGTTTGGTTGTCGCTCACAAAGAGTTTAAAGTTTTGGATGTTGTCGTAATCGGTCTCTTTGGTACGGCAGTCGTAGAATTTCAAGCGATAGATTTGGCATGTTTGCCCTAAGTCTACCACCACTTCGTGTTCTTTCTTTCCCTCGGCACACCATTTCTTGCTGTAATTGTCGGGGTCGGCGGTACCATCAAAGAGCCAATCGGGCCTTTCGTCGCCCACGTTGCCGCTACACGACACAACCTTCTTGCCAACACTCAGCAGTTCTATCTTTTTGCTGTTCGATACTTCTACGTTGGTTTTCAGTTCTACGTCGTCGCTCTCATCGTTGCTTTCCACAAACACCTTCACCTCGTAATTACCTTCATCGGGGATTTTCACCACCACTTTATTGCCCCTTTCAGACAATTTCTTAAACTGTTTGGGTAAAGTCCACTTGTACTTGTAGGTGGCAGACGGATTGGTGCCTTCTACCTCAAACGACACTTTGCCGCCAGTGGGAAGCAGCACTTTCGAGGCTTTAAGCCAAAGCTTGTTACCCGTTTGTTGCCCGAATGCCGAAAGCACACCGAGCGTGAGCATAAAGCCCAACGTCAAAAGGAAATGTTTCATGTTGTTTAATATTAATTGTTATTCGATGTTCTCTTCGTTAGTTCGTACCTTATGGTTGCCCCGTTCTTCAGGTCGTCATAAGTAATGATGCCGTCGGTGCAGGTCTTGCCGTTCACCATCACCTCTTTTATATAGATGTTCTTGTCGGTGCGGTTGGGCGCGCTTATCTCGATGTTGCCGTTTGCCCGTTGTATGGTAACCCGTTTAAACAAGGGCGAATTGAGATAGTAGATGTTTTGCCCTGCGTTGGGGAAGAAACCCATAGCCGAGAAAAGCCACCACGAAGACATGGCGCCGCTATCGTCGTTGCCGGGCATGGAATATTCGCCGAAAAGGTTTTCCAACACGTGGTTCACCCAATAGCAAGTGAGGTCCATCCGTCCGGCATGATTGAAGAGGCGCGCCGTAAGGAACGATGGTTCATTGGCCAACTCCAACAGGCTGTTTCTGAAACCGTAGTCCAGTTTCTTGGCAAACTGCTCCTTGCCACCATTCAATTCGATGAGTTTGTCTATGTCGTGGGGCACGAAGAAAGAATAAGTCCAAGCGTTGGCTTCATAAAAATAGCGTTTCCACGAGCCCCAAAAGTAGGTGGCATCTATGTCTATCCACTTTCCGTCTTTGTCTCTGGGGCAAATAAAGCCCTTAAAGCCCTTGCTTTCCAAGTCGGCGTTCCACATGTTCACCCAGCGTTTCGAGCGTTCCAGATATTTCTTGTAGTCGCATTCGTGACCCAATTTCTTGGCTGCCAATGCCACACAGTAGTCGTTATAGGAGTATTCCAAGGCTGTTGATTGGGCCATCACGCCACCGGGGAGCCATCCGTTCTGCCGATAGAACAGCGTATCGTTTTGGCCCAACCCCTTTTCGCCCACCATTAACGGCGCTGCACGGCGCTCGTGGTCGGCACTGAACTTCAAGTACTTGTAAGCCTCAGCCTTGTCAAAGCCTTTAATGTCTTTAATAATAGCGTCGGCCACGATGTTGTCTACATCGTTTCCACCTTGTTCTTCGACCATATCGTTACCTGCTATATAGGCGTCTTTCACCTTTCCGTTCACCTTCCAGCGATTAACGAAGGCCTGAACGTTACGTCCAACCACGTCGGGCTCGATGATGGTGAGCAGCGGGAAGAGCGTACGCCACGTATCCCACACGGCGAAATGGTCGTCCCACAGTTCCTTGTTGCCGAATGCGGGGAACTCGTTGGTGCGGTTTCGGGGCATCAGCAAGCAGTGATACAAGGCCGAATAAAACTGTTTCATCCTCACGGCTGGGGCTTCGTCTACAACGATATCGCTCAATATGCGGTTCCATTTGTCCTCACCACGCTTCTTCGTTGTCTCGAAATCCCACCCTGGAATTTCGGCAGCGAGATACTTCTTGGCCTGTTCAACACTGTTAAACGATATGGCTATCTTGAGCTTAACCACCTCACCGTTGTTCGTGTAGTATGTAAAGTAGCTACCAATACGGTCTTCTCCTTTGGTAAGCTCAGCCTTCTTGGCGCCTTGTTGCAGCGTTCCGTTTTTCCATACGCCAAACGATCGAGGCTTCTTATCTAGCTGAGCGGTGAAATACAACTTGTAAAAACCACCGCTGAAACCTCCTTCGTATTCAATCATACCCGAAAACTTGTCGCCTTCGTCACTGTCTATGCTCACGTTGTTTGCCTTAACCGTTCCGCCGATATATTTGGCAATGTCGCGGGTAAGACTGTGGGTTACGTCCATGGCTATGTTCGCCTCGGGCGTTTGTGGGAAAGTGAAGCGGTAAATGGCGGCATGTTCGGTTGGCGTTAGTTCGGTAACGATACCATACCTATCTAATTTTGCCCTATAATAGTTGGGCTTAGCCACCTCGTCACTTGCTGGCGAGTCGTGTTCGGTTTCGCCAATACTAAGCCCCACTTGAGGCGAAAGCAAGAAATGGCCATACTTTCCCCATCCCGTTCCACTAACGTGCAGCTGTCCGAAGCCACGTATTGGCTGATTAGGCGCATATCCGTCGTGTTCGCCTTCTGGTGTTTGGGGCGACGGATTGATAGAACCGAACGGCATTTGCGGACCGATTACGCAATTGCTTCCATTAGCATCGATAACCCCCACCCTATTGTCTACAAACGACATCAGTGCGTATATCTTTTTCTTACCCTCCGTATGCAGATAGCGTGGCTTAACCATAGCACCCCATTTGCCTATCGGCTCGATGCGCGAGGGCTGCCCTGCGCCCCTAGTCCACACCTGGAACTCCATCAAGCGCACAGCGTCGTCTTTGGCCTCTTCGGGCACAAGGAAACGAACTAAGCGCACACCTTTCCAATCCACATCGTAAACACGTTGGTTTTGTGTATTTGTTGTCTCCGTTATTCGGTCGGTCCAGTGTTGTCCGTCGACACTTGTTTGCACCTTATATATGTTGTTGGGGTCCCAATTTTCCCATATCAGGCAAACCTTACGCACGTTGTAATCTTTCTGAAGGTCGTAAAGCAACCACTTGTTTGGCGAGCTGTTGTCGCACCATTTGGTTCGCACGTCCCCATCGCAAGCCTTCTCGGGCGTCTCATTCTGGTTGACGAATGCCGACGCACTCACATCAATGTCTTTCGACAGGGCGATGTTGCGCATAACGGTATCTGCGTTTGCGATTTGTGCCTGCTTTGTTACGGTCACCTTTTTACGTTTTGCGCGCGTGTTGTCCGTAGGGAAATTTGTCCGCACCACAGCGTGCAAGGCTACGGCTACAAACAACAGAGCCGGTAATAATGTATGTTTTCTCATTTGTCTATATAGGTAAATATATTGTTACTGTTAATACGTATTTACACCTATTGCAAGGATTAGGCAAAGCAGGGCTGTTTTATGGGCAACCATTCAATTTGCTATTGATTTAGCTCCACAAGGAATAAAATGGTTGCAACAGCGCACATTTTACCATAATCTAACAACAATTGGCCGGTTTTCGTGCACAAAATTAGGAATAATATAGTAAATCATTGTACACTATATTATCAATATACAATACTTTCTTGCATTATCGCATTTTTTTTGTAACTTAGGCCGTAATACAGCACCTTTTACGTCAGCTCGGGATAAGGATTAGCTTAGAAGAGTTCCAATTGCCTACTCTTTTCAATGTGCATGGGTAGAGTTTCGGACTTATTCTCGAAGAAACAGTATGCAGCCAATGCCGCGATTCATGAGGAAGCTATGTACAGAACGATGCCGTGAATGGACAAGGTTGGCCTTGGGTGAAGAGGTTCTCAAAGAAATTTTGTTTGATGTACCCCTTGTCGGCAAACACTTTACCGTAGAGCACCTTGGTGAAGATCTTCCACACTCTGGAGTCTCTATCGTCTACGTTTGCGGGAGTCAGACAGAAGGTGAGGACGTCGCCCATCTCGTTGCACAGCAGATGCAGCTTGAAGCCATGACACCAGTCCATCGTCCCCTTTCCGTTCTTGGTAAGTCCATCAAACACCTTGTTAAATCTCCTTCTCATGTTGTGGCATACGGGAATCATCGTGCTGTCTACGAAATTAATACCCGTGCATTTCCCAAAACCTTCGATGCGCATGAAGGCCATCAGGTCGAAGAACACGCGGGGCATGAGTTCCACGAAACGCGTGTAGGAAACAGCCTTAGGGAAGTAGCTTGCCAGATGTTCCTTGACGAAAAAGAGGTAATAGTGCTTGAAGTTGCGGAAAGAACCAAAATGGTAGTACAGCAGAATGGTCATGATTTCGTTCTTAGACATTTGCCCTTTGCGGTTTTTCATGTGCTTATATCCCTCGTCTATGGGTGCAATATGAAGGTTTTTAGTTAATTCGGCATCTAAATTCTTGCAGAACTCATCCTGTATACAGAATATTTCAGTAACGTTGTCAGTGGTAGTCATCGCTATATATGTTTGTAAGCGGTACAGCCATTGCCACCAAGTCGGGTAGTCGATACAACTTCACCCTCGACCATAAGGCGGCTTACCTTACCTTTATGCCCTACAACCAGCAAGGTGCCATAGACGGTGCCTATATTACTCAAATCAAGGTGACTGCCGACCAAGCCATCGCAGGTGAGTTCAACTTCAACGACAATGGTATCGACCTCACATCACGCCCCATAGCCTCCGCAACCAACCAAAGTATCACTCTCACACTCAACAACAACTTCACTGTCCCCGGAGGCACTATCCCCGACCCTTCCAAGAACGCTGCCATCATGGTATTAGCTCCCGGTACCTACGGCACTCTCACCGTGGAATACACCCTGCGCGACAACACCACCCAAAAGAGTGGCACCATCACCAAGACTTACAACAATCTCACCCTTACTGCCGGCAAAAACCGTCGTGTGGTTACCGATTTGCAAGTGACCGACTACAGCCCATGGCTCAATTATTTCTACCAATGGGATGCTAAGGCTCCTTACTGGGATGGCGTAACCTTACCCGATGTGCTCGAAAACAATACCAATTACGACAGTTATGGCACTCGCTCCGCTAATAGCAACTACAGCACTGCTTATAATGGCTACGGTGTAGTCACCAATGCTGTCAATTCCTGCACCATTGCCCCCAACGCCAATGAGATGCTGTATTACAAAACTTACGGCGACCCACATTATGACAATAAGACTCCCTGGACTTTCAAAGGACACCTTTATACGGGCGGCTTATGGCTAAAGAAACGATCGGTAATCTACAACGACTTAAAAGCCGCAGGCTACAGCCAGCTGACCTCTCAAACTGACATGAAAGAGAAGTTCTACTTTTCTTCTTCTGATGCAACGGGCATCGATTTCCGTACCACCTACCAATATCTACCGTCCACTCCCACCAGAGATATCCCTGCCTCCACCTCCGACTACTTCTTCCTTCCCATGTTAGGTTCCTTCAGCACGGGCACTCTCAACTATGTTGGTCGCCTCGGTATCTATTGGTCGTCAAGTGGGGACCCACTCAACAGCTTAGGTCTCAATGCGTACCTCATGGGCTTCCAAGAGGATGAAGTAATCATAATGGGTGGTTATCGCCCCTATGCGTCTGTCTTACAACCATTTGAGTGATTCAAAGTGGTATTACCTCGTGTGAAAACCATTGCAATTAATATCCCCCTCGCGCTCCTCGGCTCGACAGCCGAAGACGGAGGGTATCAACAAGAAATATTTTTTAGTTAACATATTTATTCATCCGCTTATGTGCGAAAAAGAGATAAAGACGAAAGGTCGGTAGGAAGGAAATGGTATGTTGTTCTGATGCAGGTTCTGTCTACGCTTACTATAGGCAAGATGTAGTCCTACTTTAGACGAGGTCTAGTCCTAGGACAGATGGCATCTACTCCTACTTTAGACACGATGTAGTCCTACTACAGACAAAGGCTGTTCTGATTACAGACCATATCCGCCTTGATTTCAGACAACAGATTGTTCAGCTTCAGGCGGCAATATACCGCTCTACTTCAAACCGCCCGCCACCTGCGTTTCGATTTCGACCGTAAGCACAAAACATTTTAAATTATGGCTTTTTGGAAGAAAATGCTAATGAAAATCAACAACCGGTGGTACCCCAAATCAATTCTTGTGGGTAGCCCCGTGAGTACCGAACAGCTGTGCAAACGCATCGCTGCCGAGTCGACCGTTAGTGCAGCCGACGTGCGTGCCGTGTTCACCGCACTGGCCCCGATTATGGCCGACTATATGGCGCAAGGCCGTTCGGTGAAACTCGACGGCATCGGCTCGTTCTACTTTACGGCCATTGCGGCTAAGGGCGGTGCCCCGACAGAGAAAGAGGTGTCGGCCAATCTGATTACCGGCGTTCGTGTGCGCTTTATCCCCGAAACACGGTTCAGCAAGAGTGCGGCAGGGAGCGGTAGCGGCAAACGCGCCGTTCGCGGACTGTCGGATGTGACGATTGAATGGGAGGAATGGAAAGGCGAGGAGAAGAAACCCGCTAAGCCAAAGCCGAAACTGTAGAAAGGTGAAATATTGAAAAAGGTGAAAGGGTGAAAAGCATGCTCGGTCGTGTGGCGTAGTATCTTTTCACTCTTCCTGTTTTATTGCTTTTTAAACAAAATAATCTAATGTAGGCAGAAATACTTGTACACTTTTCTAAAAAATGGTAGAGATGTTATATCCATATTTATATACTGAAAGTGTATAGTATTGAAAAATAAGAATAGAAATTATCCGTATAATATACAAAGAAGAGTTTATCATACTTGGATATAGTTCGTATAAACAACAAGTGCTATAAAACTTAATATTACAAGGATAGACAAAGCTAGGATCTTACATCTTGTGCAATACAATATTATGTATAACATTGCCATGAATATTGCTAAAACAATTCCTAAAGAGACAATATTGATAATCGAAGCTTTTGGAGTAATTTCTTTGTTTCCGAATAACTGGATACTACCGAACAGAAAGGTTATGATTGTTATAAAAATACCTAAGTATTCAAAAGACTGACGCCTAAAATCTCGAATACTGTTAGCAACGCTCGTTATTTCGGCTTCTCTCTTTGCTAAGCGTTCTTTCATCCTTAAGTACAGCATTAAATCTCGATATTTACGCTCATCATCTTTTAATTTATGTGGAGAAATAGGCTTTGAAAATGTGGATGCAAAAAAGATGGTATTATCAGTTTTACAATCATTTTTCAAAAGCTGGAAGGGAGTAAAGCAGCGCAATATGCACTCTTCATATGTTGATTTATATTTTTTGTATAGATTGTTATATAGCTCCAATCCGTTTTGAAGTTGTTTACTCTCATCCTCTTTAAGGGTTTCTATATGCTTACCCAAGAAGGATAGTGCTTTTTTATATGGATGATAATTCGTAATACCTGTTTCTTCTTGGGTAGCTTCTATTTTTTCTATATCTATTTTCAAGCTATCAATAGTATATCCTTTTTGTTTTAGTGATAAGGAAAAATAGCAATTTGAGATATAACTTTTTATACTTTGAATGGCTTCGGAATCGAACTTAGATAAACCCCTGTTCTTCATTGATTCTTCATATTCATGAAAGTCTTCTAATAAGTTTTTTAATCTCTGTACTGACTTTCTCTCTGATGTATCATAATAATATGCTAAAACAATAAAACCTGTTGAAGAAAAGTTCTTTTCAGAGAATTCTTTTTGATATTTACAAATTAGCTCCTTCTCATATCTACATGGGTACATCTGTGCAAAAAAAGAAGAGAATTCTTTATTGAATGTGTCACCTTTTATTATCTCATTCACTTTCTTTTTTTCGAAATCGACAGAATAATAGTATTTTTCTTTATTATCAAAGACAAACGTCTTTCCTAACAAGAAAGAGCACTTACTTTTCAACTTTTGAAAAACTTGGCGTAAATCTTCGTTATCAAGTCCGATAATAGTCGCTTCAATCTCGTAGTACAACTTTATAAGCGTTTCTCTATATTCTCTTTTATTGATTAGTGTGTGGTCTATATAAAGCAATTTAAGCGATATCGTATGCCAAGCATCATAGTATTGAAAATTCTCTAATGGGCTTGCTACTGTAGAAGAATCATTTTTGGTGAGATTTACCTGTAACGTTCTATTTTCAGTTTGAATACCAAAAAGAGCCTCTCTTAGCCCTTTTAATGCATTTCTAATATAAGGAGAGAATTTGCTATCATTATTAAGTAGGATATTTTCAAACTCCTCTATTTTCTCTGTGTAATTATCTTCTAAATACTCACCAATAAATAGAGCGTTATTCATTGTTATAAAGAATATACGTTCAAATTCTTCATACTTTTCTTTGGTAAAAACGTCCTCTTCTGTACTATATTTTTCAGATAAGCCATTGGAGTTGTCCTCTTGTGAGAAAAACTCTTTGTATTTATCAATACATTCTTCGATGTGCAAACCCATATTTATTGGTAATATTTGACACTTTTTTGAATCATTCTTGCAGGCATATCTATGCTATGTCTGTTATTAGACAAGGCAACATTATAGCATGTTCTCCAACAACTCCATTTATGGGTGATATCTACCAACTCAAAAGGCTGGGATTGTAATATTTTAGGGTTTTTTATCAGCAATTGCTCTATAGCATCATTAATTTCTTGCCTATCTTGTCCTTTTAGATTTATATCACGGTCCTCTTTTATAGTGCACAAAGATGAACTTATGTAATATTTATTAAGTCTATTTGTTTGAATTGCATTATAAATATCACTTTCAACAGGTCCATAAGGCATAGCAGAAAATTTATTAAAAATCCTTGTAAGCCCTTCTTCATTTTCGTTTGAAGAAACACCTACAACTAGGAATAGAAGTTTTATTAGTTTCAGAGTCGTAAACCCATCTAAACTACCATTGTTCCTAAGACGTAATTGGTCTACAATATACTCAAAACAAGCTATTTTCTCTTCCATAATATATACTCTACTATCTTGATGATAATATTACTAGTGGCGCAAAGATACACATAAAAAATGAGTATAGCACTGTTTAAACCCATAAAATTCACAATTATCTTATAACTCACCTCTGTAGAAAGCATTCATTTCGATATGACATTTTATGCATGGTGGAGAACGGACTTCTTTTGCCAACAAGGGCAGAGAGGAATTTGTTCCGGCTATGCCGAGCGCAGCTAAGATTGGTGCAAAGCACACATCATTCACGACAGTGAAAGTGCGAACCGTCCGAACAATGCGCAGGAGGTGTACCTTAACGAACTGGGCAGTGAGAGCCCGATGCTCGTGCGGCTCATCATGAAGTCCATTTACAGGCAGGACAGACGAACAGTCAAGCACATCGGCTGCAAGCATTTCGGTGTACAATACCTGCTGAAAGGTATTTATACGCACGGCGGACTGATTTACTTCCACACGGAAATCAGGAACCAAAGCCACATTCCTTTCGACGTGGATTACGTCACTTGGAAAATCGTGGACAAGAAGGTAGTCAAGCGCACGGCCGTGCAGGAGCAGGTCGTGCTTCCGCTGCGGGCGCAGAACTATGTTACCTGCGTGCCGGGCGGCAAGAGTGAGCGCACGGTCTTTGCCATGTCGAAGTTCACCATCCCCGACGGCAAGCAACTTGTCGTGGAGCTGTGCGAGAAGAACGGCGGCAGGCATCAGTCGTTCGTCATCGAGAACGAAAACCTTGTGCGTGCAAGGGAAATCAGCGAACTTGAAGTGAAGTAATGATGAGAAAGCTTGCATTTTTCCTCTTTGTCGTGTCGCTTGCCCTCTTTGCAGGGCAGGCGCACGCCCAACGCTGTCTGCCCGGAATGAAAGGTATCCGCCTCACGGCAGGCATGGCAGACGGTTTTTATGCCAAGTCTGCAAGTAACAACGCAGGCTATTCGTTCAGGGCTTCGCTTTCCACCTACACCAAAGGCGGACATCAATGGGTGTTCGGGGCAGAATATCTCCGCCGATACCATCCTTATCGGGAAAGCCGCATTCCCGTGGAGCAGTTCACGGGTGAGGGTGGTTTCTTCTGTGACGTGCTTTCGGACGGAAGCAAGACCTTTTTCCTGTCGGCGGGTGTTTCCGCCTTGGCAGGCTATGAGATGGTTAATGGCGGCAAGAAACTGCTCTTCGACGGCTCTACGATACGCAATAAAGACGGTTTTGTTTATGGTGGGGCAATCACCTTGCAGGCGGAAACCTATCTGACGGACAGATTGGTGTTGCTGCTCTATGGCAGGGAGCGTTGTCTGTGGGGAGGTGCTACGGGGCATTGATGCCAATGTTGTCATCCCCAACTATGAGGAGGTAAGGTATCGTGTGCGGGGCAAGCGGTATTATACCATCGGCTTCCGTAATATGACACTAATTTACTCCACAATGCCCTCTTCCATCAGTTCAAAAAGAATTTCAAATATGTTTCTTGAGGGTGTTTGTTGTATCTATTCCTTGTAAGTGTACTCTTTCCCATCTATTTTTGCATGGCTTCCATCAAACCATTGGTTAACCTTAATTACTGTATAACGATATTCAATAGTTTCATATCTTGCTCTTATTTTTATAGTTTCCTCTACTTCTATATCACAATTTATAGAAGTCCCCGACTCAAATGAAACCTTTCTGTTGTGGACATCAGTGAGAAAATCATGGTCTTTCATTATAAACGGAATTTCTTTTCCATTATATTTTCCTCTCCATTTTAAGCGTTTAACTTCTACCAATAATGGAGAAATAATGAGGATGTTGGTTCCTAAAACCTTATATTTTCGAGTTCGCTTAGTTACAATATGTCCTTCAAAGTCTTTTTTGTCAATTGCAGTATTGAGAATTTGTTCCTTGTTTCTAATATTAGTCAGTATTGATTGGACCTTTACTACCTGAGGATCAGAATTTAGTTTTCCATAGTAGATACTGGCAAAGTTTTCCAATTTTTCTTCTCCCTTAATCAATGCCGCAGTTTCCTCTTCTGTGAGATTAGATTCTTTTATTTTACTTGCTGCTTCTATCAAATCTTTCACTTTTTCTGTAGAATCTTTTGCCGGGCTTATAAAATGCCCTAAAAGTATACCAGCAAGGCCTATGAATAAAGGATTTTTACATAAAATAGTGAGATTATCCTTCCAGCCTCCTTCTTCACTTAGATTGGAGATAAGTTCAAGATTTTTTTCCTGAGAAAGACGAGCTATCTCCTGAATATACGATAGAAGAATCTTTTCGCATTCATTGTGAGTTATGGCATTTATAGAATGACGATTTTCTTCATCCATGAAATAATGGATTTGTAAGGCAAGTTCTTGATTTTCCATCTTTATTCTATTCGTTTACAGAAATTAATATTTAATATATAAAAATTCCTATGCGTACTTCTTACAACTTAATTACACTTAAGCAACTAAGAGGCAAAGAACGAAAGTGCGATTCACCCACAATATTAGCAAAATTTCTTGAGATATACAAAATTTCTTTCAAGAAATACTAAAGAGCAGAAATAGTATGATGCTTGTCCAACATTTCTTTTCCATTTATTTATTTGCTCGTTTAAAAGAATGTTATATCTTTTACGCTGTAAAAAAATTAGTAACAACATATCACAAAGTAATGGTGTAATGCAAAGAATGTTAGATTTCTCTGCTAATTTATTGCCCAATTATTTGGTAGCTCCAAAAAATTGCTAATACACTTCGCACCGTCGCTCAGATAACACTTTAAACACTCTTTATACTGGTACGCGTGCGTTAGGCGCGATGTAACCCACATAAGCAAAGAGCTGCGAGAAGTCCCCTTTGTTCGCTTTTTTATGTTCTTTTGCTTGCAAGACGAAAGAGAAAATAAAACGAGTTTTGTTCGAGAATGGTAAAACGGGTTATTTTAGTGAAAGCGGTCGTCAAGGACATACCCCCATTGCAATCGTGTTTGCCTTACATCGGGCTATTGCTCTTTGGGATGCCAATGGGGGAGCAAAAGCAAAGTTTGATGCGGATGATTATCATAATTGGGGACAACGCAATTTCAAAATGTTTTTTTATTTATGAAGAAGGGCTAGGCAATACCACAAGTAGTCAAGTGTGAACATGAAAAAAAACTATAAGGGTAAAGCAAAAGCTGAAGACCTGCTTTTTCCTGCATACTATTATGCAGGTAACTTCTATAACAGTTCGGATTTAACAAACAAGGTTATACTTACCGGAGTAAATATTAATAAACCCGGCGTTTGGTATTTACCAAGTTGGTATGAATGGAAGGAAGTTTTTATGAAGTTGGGATTTAGCGATGGTAGTCAAGTTGCAGATAATTCTGCTTATCCATTTAAAAGTAGCATCGTTAATCGTGCTTTTACCACAGTGAATGGTACTTCGTTTATAGACGAATATGATGACGGAAAAGGAAAGGTACGAAGTCTGCCTTTCGGACTTGCTGCGCTGGGCAGGCGTGTACTTTTCCTACGGCTTTGTCAGGCAACTTGAAGGTGTCGGAGGTAAACGAGTGAGGGATTTATCACCACCTGAATAGCTCCGACTTCTTCAAGGACAAACAATGCGGATTTTACAACCGCTTCCAAGAAAAGGAAAATACTAAAACAGCTCTGAAAAATTGTCTTGCTGAAATCCAGACCTTGAAAAGTGTAACCAACACACATAAATGTGGCAGGTAGCAGATTTGTCGAAATCCCTTTCGACAGACAGCTCCCTGCCTCTTTTGTCGGTCATGCTAAAGGTAAAATGTGTTATGCCTGATAGCGAAGTTTACGAAGAGAGGGCATAACTTGTTTCTGCTGAAGACAAGGAGGATTTCAGTAAGACAAAACCATCGAAACGACAACAGAAGTCTGTCCGACAAGAAAAAACAAATGTTTTCTTTGGTCGGACAACACATTTTATTTACCTTTGTACTAGTAACAAGAGTTGTTTGAAACGACAGCAAATCAAGGAAGTTCAGAGAATTTGGGTAGTAACCAAATCGTAACCCTTTTCTTGTTTTCTATTTTATATCTACTTATTATCAATGAGTCCAAAGAAGCTTAGCTTTTACAACTCAAAAGCTAAGAGATGGGAAACATCTTCGCAACCTATTGATTTTTATAAAGATGGCCGTCTACACCGAGAAAAAGGAAAGAAAAGTTTTGGATGTTACGAAATAATGACTTACCTTTGCAGACGCAAAAACGGGACAGGGGTTCCGGGAAATGCAGAGGTGAAGCATCCTTAGCTCAGTTGGTAGAGCAACTGACTCTTAATCAGTGGGTCTAGGGTTCGAATCCCTAAGGATGTACTTTTACGCCGCATTTTTCTTGCCTGCACCCTTAGCTCAGTTGGTAGAGCAACTGACTCTTAATCAGTGGGTCTAGGGTTCGAATCCCTAAGGGTGTACAAAAGCTAATCGGTCTTCTCCGGTTAGCTTTTTTTGTTGAAAGGACCTTTGGCACGGTGTTTGTAATCAGATACGGTGTATAGGTATCTGCAAGCAAGTCTTGAGATCTCGGCGAGTGAGTCTTCAGACATCAAGTAAATGAATCAACAAAAAGAAAGAGGAAACATTAGATATGATCAGTCAATTTTCGCCCAAAGTTTCAGAAATCCTGGCTTTCAGTCGGGAGGAAGCAACACGACTGGCCAGCGACTCGGTGGGGCCAGAGCACCTTCTGCTCGGCATTCTCCGCGGAGGCGATGGGCCGGTGAGCGAACTCTTTACGCGTATGGCCGTGAACGTGCAGGCGATACGAACAGAATTGGAAGAGCGCGTGCGCGCATATGCGTTGAACAATCCCATCACAACCCGCGAATTGGTGCTCAACGAAAAGGCCAGCAACATCTTGAAGTTGGCCGTGCTCGAGGCGCGCATCCAGCATACGCAGATGGTAGACGTGCAACATTTGCTGTTGGCCATTCTGCATGACAGGGTGGACAACGGTGCTAAGTTTGTGTTGGAGAAGAACGACCTCAACTATGAGGACACGCTGGCCTACTGGCAGAAGCGCGCCATGCCGACGGAGAATCAGCTGGGACTGTCGGACGAGGAGGAGGAAGCTCCCGTTTCGCAGGGCGGAGGTGGACAACAGAGCCGCCGGGCCACAGCCACGCAGACGGCCAAGAGCAGTGGAAAGACGCCCGTGCTCGACAATTTCTCTACCGACCTGACGCAGGCGGCGGTCGAGGAGAAGCTCGACCCGGTGGTGGGACGCGAGAAGGAGATTCTGCGCGTGGTAGAGATTCTCTGCCGACGGAAGAAGAACAACCCCATCATCATCGGCGAACCGGGTGTAGGCAAGAGTGCCATCGTGGAAGGTTTGGCGCAGTTGATTGCCAAGAGAAAGACCTCGCCGGTGCTCTTCAACAAGCGCATCGTGAGTTTAGACATGGCCGGCATCGTGGCCGGTACGAAATATCGCGGACAGTTTGAGGAGCGCATCCGGGCGTTGCTCAAGGAGATTGAGAACAATCCCGACGTTGTTGTCTTCATCGACGAGATTCATACGCTCATCGGTGCAGGCAGTGCGCCGGGCAGTATGGATGCCGCCAACATCATGAAACCGGCTTTGGCGCGCGGGACGATACAGTGCATCGGAGCCACGACGCTGGACGAATACCGGGGCAGCATCGAGAAAGACGGAGCCTTGGAACGACGGTTTCAGAAGGTGATGCTCGAGGCCACGACGACGGAGGAGACCTTAGAGATTCTCAAAAACATCAAAGACCGATACGAACGGCATCATCACGTCTCGTACACGGAGGAGGCTTTGCAGGCGTGTGTGCGTCTGACGGAACGTTATGTCACCGACCGCGCTTTCCCCGACAAGGCCATCGACGCCCTGGACGAGGTGGGAGCCAAGGTGCATTTGCAGCACGTGGAGGTGCCGCCGGCCATTGTCGAGAAAGAAAAAGAACTGGAGGAGGCCAAGGAGAAGAAGCAAAGTGCGGTGGTGAATCAGGACTACGAGCGGGCGGCCCACTACCGCGACTGTCAGAACCGACTGGAGAGCGAACTCGAGGAGCTGAACCGGCAGTGGATGAGCGGCGAGGGAGCCGACCGACAGACGGTGACCGAACGGGAGGTGGCCGATGTCGTTTCGGCGATGAGCGGTGTGCCCGTTCAGCAGATCACCCAGAGTGAGAGTCTCCGGTTGAAAGGCCTGGGAGAGGAGCTTCGCCGAGCGGTCATCGGTCAGGATGGAGCCATCGACAAGGTGGTGCGAGCCATTCTGCGCAACCGGGTCGGACTGAAGGCCCCCCATCATCCCATTGGCGTTTTCCTCTTCCTTGGACCCACCGGTGTGGGTAAGACCCACTTGGCCAAAAGACTGGCCCGAGAACTCTTCGGCAGCGACGAGGCCCTCATCCGCGTAGACATGAGCGAATATACCGAAGCCTTCAACGTATCGCGCCTGGTGGGTGCGCCTCCGGGCTACGTGGGCTATGAGGAGGGCGGGCAGCTCACCGAGCGGGTGCGACGCAAGCCCTACTCCATCGTTCTGCTCGACGAGATTGAGAAAGCCCACGGCAACGTTTTCAACCTCCTTCTCCAAGTGCTCGACGAGGGTCGCCTCACCGACGGCAACGGCAGACTCGTCGATTTCCGCAACACCATCATCATTATGACTTCCAACGCCGGGACGCGTCAGCTCAAAGAGTTTGGCCGCGGCGTGGGCTTCAACACCGGTGGCGCGTTCGGTTCTGCCCTCGACGAGAAAGACAAGGCTTATGCCCGCAGCATCATCCAGAAGAGTTTGAGCAGGCAATTTGCGCCCGAGTTTCTCAATCGGCTCGACGAGATCATCACCTTCGATCAGCTCGACCCATCCTCCATTCGCCGCATCATCGACCTCGAGCTCATCGGGCTCCACCGCCGCGTCGAGGCCTTGGGCTATCGACTCTGCATCACCGAGCAGGCAAAGGAATTCGTCGCCACGAAAGGTTACGATGTTCAGTTTGGTGCTCGCCCGCTCAAGCGTGCCATCCAAACCTACATCGAAGATCTCTTGGCCGAGCAAATCCTCTCCGCCTCGCTGCCCCCCGGCTCCACCCTCTCCATCGATCGAGATCCCGAACGGGAGGAATTGAGACTTGACAAATGACAGATCGATGAATGGAAGAAAGATTCCCCGCCGCGGGGAATAGCCGCTGGCACCCAGGGAAGCTTCTGCAGTGTGCAGAATGGCTGCAGAAGCATTCGTCTTAACTCCCTTTCACTCCTTTACTCCCTTTCACTCCTTCCCTCCTTCCCTCCTTCCCTCCTAAAACAAATATTCCACATCAATAAAAAAAACTCACAAACTTATGAAACATCTCATGATGACCATCACCATGGCAGCCGCCCCAATCGTGGGAATGGCCCAAGGACAATCGGGAATCGAGACCGTCAACCTCGACAAAACCGTTCGACCGGCAGACAACTTCTACCAATTCGCCACCGGTGGCTGGCAGAAAAGAAATCCCCTGCCCGCAGCCTACTCCCGATTCGGCAGCTTCGACCAACTGCAAGAAGACAACAACAAACGCATCAACGCCATCCTGAGCGATCTGCTCAAGAAAACCTACCGACGCGGAACGATGGAACAAAAACTATCCGACTTCTATAAGCTGGCCCTCGACTCCGCCCGGCGCAACCGCGAAGGACTCCAGCCCGTCAAAGCTCTGCTCGACGAAATGGAAGCCGCACCAACCAAAGCCCAGCTCCAAGCACTGCAACTCAAATACGCCGACAGCGGATACGGTATCGGCTTCAGCTCCTACTTCGGAGCCGACGAGAAAAACGTCACGATGAATATCCTTAGCATCGGTCAGGGCGGACTCACCCTGGGGCAGAAAGACTACTACCTCAACAACGACGAGGCCACCCGCGACATCCGACAAGCCTACCGCCAACATCTGGCCCGCATGTTCCGCCTCTACGGCTTCTCCGAGACACAGGCACAAGAAAAGGCCGACGCCGTGTTCCGCGCCGAAACAGCACTGGCACTCGTCTCGAAAAGCGTCACCGAACTGCGAGACCCGCAAGCCAACTACAACAAAATGACGCTTCAAGAGTTTCAAACCCAATACCCCAACATCCCGCTCGAACAACTGGCCAACGCCGAGGGCATCCAGTCGGCCTACATTCAGAAACTCGTCGTGGGACAACCCGACTTCCTCGCCGGCTACGACAAACTCTCGGCCGCCGCTACCGCCGCCGATCTGCGCGCACTCATGCAGTGGGACGTTATCCAAAGTTCGGCCGCCTATCTCACCGACGAAATCCGAGAAGCCAACTTCCTCTTCTTCGGCAAAACCATGAGCGGACGCCAAGAAGACTACCCCCTCTGGAAACGCGCCACCAACCAGGTGGAAGCACAAATGGGCGAGGCCCTCGGACGAATGTATGTCAGCAGATTCTTCCCCGAATCCTCCAAGAAAATGATGGAACAACTCGTCCGTAATCTTCAAATCTCACTGGGCCAACGCATCGACGCACAAACCTGGATGAGCGATACCACCAAAGCCGCTGCACATAAGAAACTCGATAAGTTCTACGTCAAAATCGGTTATCCAAATAAGTGGATCGACTACAGCCGACTGACCATCGATCCGGCAAAATCTTACTACGAAAACGTGATGGCCTGCCGCAAATTCGCACACGACCGACACATCGAAGAACGAGCCGGACGCCCCGTCGACCGCGACGAGTGGCTCATGACACCACAAACCGTCAACGCCTATTACAATCCCACGACCAACGAAATCTGCTTCCCCGCCGGCATCCTCCAACGCCCCTTCTTCGACCCACGAGCCGACGAAGCGTTCAACTATGGAGCCATCGGCGTGGTCATCGGACATGAGATGACACACGGTTTCGACGACCAAGGCCGACAGTACGACGACAGCGGGAATATGCAAGACTGGTGGACCGCTGCCGACGCCAAAGGCTTCGAAGAACGCGCCACACTCTACGCCGACTTCTTCTCGGCCATCAAAGTGCTCCCCGACCTCAACGCCAACGGCCGATTCACCCTGGGCGAAAATCTTGCTGACCACGGCGGACTGCAAGTGAGCTATCAAGCCTTCAAAAACGCCACAGCCAAGAAACATCTCAAAACCATCGACGGATTTACCCCCGACCAACGCTTCTTCCTGGCCTACGCCGGCGTATGGGGACAGAACATCACCGAACAGGAAATTCGCAACCGCACCAAACGCGACCCCCACGCCCTGGGTATGTGGCGCGTGAACGGTGCCCTGCCCCACATCGATGCCTGGTATGAAGCCTTCGATGTGAAACCCGGTGACAAACTCTACCTCCCCAAAGAGCAACGCCTGTCGTTGTGGTAAGTTAGAAAGAAACCATTGGGTCGAAAACATGGGTTCGGAGAGCAAAAATCCTCTCCGAACCCATCGCCTTTCCATCTCGACAACAGAAAAAAAAGCCTTCGGGACTCCCCGACAAGCCAAACAGAAGAAGAAATGCCATTACGCCTACCCGATCGGCTCCCCGCCATAGAACTCCTCAAAAAAGAGAACATCTTCGTGATGAACCACTCGCGTGCTGCCAGACAAGACATTCGTCCGCTGCGAATCGTCATCCTCAACCTCATGCCACTCAAAATCACCACCGAAACCGATCTCGTGCGCTTACTCTCCAACACACCCCTGCAACTCGAAATCAGTTTTATGCGGCTACGCAGTCATACGCCCAAAAACACGCCCATCGAACACATGATGAGCTTCTACGAAGACTTCGACACCATGCGCCAAAAAAAATACGACGGAATGATTGTCACCGGTGCCCCTGTCGAACAGATGAACTTCGAAGAGGTGAGCTATTGGCGTGAAGTGACCGAAATCTTCTCCTGGGCCCGCACCCACGTCACAAGCACACTTTACATCTGCTGGGCAGCACAGGCCGGTCTTTACCACCACTACGGCATCCCCAAACAAACTCTCAAGGAGAAAATGTTCGGCGTGTTCCCACAAACGCCACTACAACCGCAATTGCCCATCTTCCGCGGCTTCGACGATGTCTTCTCTATGCCCCACAGCAGACACACAGAGGTGCGACGCGAAGACATCCTCTCGCATCCCGAACTGACCCTCATCGCCGAATCGACCGACTGCGGCGTAAGCATGGTGATGGCCCGCGAGGGACGCGAATTCTTCATCACCGGTCATCTGGAATACGCCCCCAACACACTCGACGCAGAATATCGGCGCGACCGGGGAAAACGTTCGGACGTACCCCTGCCCGCCCACTACTATCAAGACAATAATCCCGAGAATCCACCGCTGGTCACCTGGCGTGCACACGCTCATCTGCTTTTCGCCAACTGGATCAACTATTACGTCTATCAGGAAACACCCTATAACATCGACGACATCAAGTGAAGATTTCTTCAACAAAACCCCTCGAACTGCTGGCTCCAGCTAAAAATCTGGAGTGCGGCATGGCGGCCATCGACCACGGAGCCGATGCCGTCTACATCGGTGCCTCGCGGTTCGGTGCGCGTGCTGCGGCGGGCAATTCGGTCGAAGACATCATTAGTCTCACTGCCTATGCCCACCGCTTTGCAGCCAAGGTGTATGTCACGGTGAACACCATCGTCTACGAAGACGAACTCGAAGACACCCGCCAACTGATTTGGCAACTCTACCGCGCAGGGGTCGATGCCATCCTCATTCAAGACATGGGTCTACTCAAAATGCAATTGCCGCGAATCGCTCTGCACGCCAGTACGCAGACAGACAACCGCACCGTCCAAAAAGTGGGCTGGCTCTCAGATCTGGGTTTCGAGCGGGTGGTCCTGGCACGCGAATTATCGGTAAGGGAGATCGCCCACATTCACAAGCAAAGACCCGAGGTAGAACTCGAGGTCTTCGTTCACGGCGCACTCTGCGTAAGCTATTCAGGGCAGTGCTACGCCTCACAGCATTGCTTTGCGAGAAGTGCCAACCGTGGAGAATGTGCTCAGTTCTGCCGAATGAAATTCGACCTCGTGGATGCCGACGGGCACGTCGTCGAGCGCGAACGTTACCTACTCTCGATGAAAGATCTCTGTCAAATCGATCACCTCGAAGAACTGGCCGCCGCCGGGGCTTCATCGTTCAAGATTGAAGGCCGACTCAAGGACGTGGCCTATGTCAAAAACGTCGTTGCAGCCTACAGTCGTCAGCTCGACAACATCATCAGAAAATACCCCGATCGCTATCGTCGTGCCTCGCTCGGGCGGATGGAATATAACTTCGAACCCGATTTAAGAAAGACATTCAACCGCGGCTACACCAATTATTTTGCCGCAGGTCGGCAGGCGGGCATTGCCTCGTTCGACACACCCAAAGCCATGGGCGAATCTGTTGGGCGAGTGAAAGAGATTCGGGGGAACTCGTTCACCGTAGCCGGAACGGCAACCTTTGCCAATGGCGACGGACTCTGTTTTGTCAATGCTCGCCACGAACTGCAAGGCTTTCGCGTCAACCGCGTCGATGGCAATCGGCTCTTCCCGCTGAGTATGCCACAGGGACTCAAACCCGGAACGCCCCTCCATCGCAACAACGACGAGGCCTTTGCCAAAATCATGGCACGACAGACCGCCGTGAGAAAAATTCCCGTGAAGATGACGCTACAACCCACTGTCGACGGCATCCGGTTAAAAATGTCTCTTCTCGATTTCCCCACCTCCAGCGGCTCCAGCTCGAAAACCAACCTCTACGAAGGGATGAAAGTCTGCGAGAGGATCTGTTCGCATCAAGAGGCGCAGAAGCCACAACGCGAGAACATCATCAAGCAACTTACCAAACTGGGCAACACGCCTTATCTTTGCCAAGAGGTGGAACTCGAATCGGGCATCGACCACCTTTTCATCCCCTCGAGCCTGCTGGCCGATCTACGACGAGGCGTAACCGAACAACCGATATTTCCCGCCCCCACGCTCTCCGATACTCCCCGAGAGGCTCCCACATTTGCCGCCACGTCCTCCTTGGCTTGGACACCCGAATACCGCCGCCACCCCTACCTCTACAACATCTCCAACCACCTGTCCAAGACTTTTTATCAGGAGCAGGGCCTTACTACGGCGACAGCCGACGCCTTCGAAGTGTCCGCCTCTCGCCCTACTCGTCCCCTACTGATGCAGTGCCGCCATTGCATCAAGTTCTCCCTGGGGTATTGTGAACGTCATGGCGGCAAGAAACCCACGTGGCGCGAACCGCTTTACCTGCGGTTGGCCGACGGGCATAGATTCCGTCTGGACTTCAACTGCGCCGAATGTCAGATGAACCTATATGCAGAATAAGAAAAACCTCGGAAGATGGGCCGCCGCCATCATCGCCCTCACCCTGTTGACAGTCCTTTCGGGCTGCTATCATAGTCAACCTCACGCCAGCGAGGCCATCCACGAATATAGCGAACGCCAACTCGATTCGCTCTCTTTCTCGGCATCGCACCATTATTCTAACAACTACAACTTTGTGGTCAAAGCCGATTCGCTCGTCCTGCTCAAGCAACAACCCGAGGAGACGCTCAACCATCTACCGGTCGACTCACTCGTGGTCCGAAAGAACGACCGTCTCGTCGTGGCCGATATCCGCATACTGTCCGCCGATCCGGTCGACTCCATCTGGATCCAGCTGGCCCGCGACCAAAACACCTTTGGCTGGGCTCGCGAGTCTACGCTTCTTCCCGCCGTCGTCCCCGACGACCCCATCTCGCAGTTCATCTCCATCTTTTCCAGCACTCACCTACTCGTCTTCCTCATCGTCATCTGTCTCATCTCCGCAGCCTATCTCATCCGCCGCATCACTCGCTCCAACGCCTACTTGGTGCATCTTCGGGACATCCCCTCGTTCTACCCCACCCTGCTGGCTCTCCTCGTGGCCAGCTCGGCCACGTTCTACGCCAGCATCCAGCTCTTTGCCGCCGACACCTGGCAGCACTTTTACTATCACCCCACGCTCAACCCCTTCTCCACCCCACCGCTGCTCTCCGTGTTTCTATCCTCGGTATGGGCGATCCTCATCGTTGCTCTGGCCACCGTCGACGATGTTCGCCACCGACTTCCCTTCGGTGATGCCATTCTCTATCTCTTCGGTCTGTGCGGAGTCTGTGCCGTCAACTACATTCTCTTTAGCCTCAGCACACTCTACTACGTGGGCTATCCTCTCCTGACCGCCTACTTCTATTTCGCCATCCGTCGGGTGAAATGGTGAGAAGAGGAGTTGAAGGAGTAAGAAAGGGGTAAGGAGTGAAAGGGAGTTAAGACATAGCCCTATTTATTTTAGGCCATTACGCCTCCCGGTTTCCCTACTATCGCTGTATCTTTGTTTTAAGAAAAGGAAAAATAAAAGGATGAAAAGACGCATCAGCATCTTTTCACCCCTTCTATTTTCAGTTTAAAGTCTTCCTTATGGCTTCTTGGGCTTAGCAGGCTTCTTCTTCTCTACACCTTTCCATTCTTCCCATTCTATCTCCACGTCAGACAGTCCGCGTACGGCGCGTTTGCCATTACCGCTCCCTGCCGAACTCTTGCTGAATCGAGTTTCGGGGATAAAGCGCACGCGAACACCGGCAATCATATTCGCCGTCACCTCTTTCTCCGTCGGGACACCGCCCTTTACAGCGATAGCCGTAAAATAGAATGTGCCGATGCCGTCGAGCTTCACCGAACGGCCTTGTGCCATATAGTCGGCCATAATCGGGGCCAGTGCGGTGAACACGGCACGCACATCGGCCGCACTAACGGTCGACTCGGCAGCGATGCGTTTGCACAACTGTTCGGTACTCACAGGGCTACCCACAAGCACAGACTTGGGATACCACTTGTTGTTCACTTTCATTAGAATTTTCTTCCAAAAAGCCATAATTTAATGTGTTTTGTGCTTACGGTTGAAATTGAGGCACCGACGGAGGGTGTAGCATCAACCGGGTAGTGAACGTCCTCCCTCAGGAAAGGGTATAATGGGTTTCCGTGGCAAGGCGTTGTCTAAGGTAGGACTACATGCCATCTAAAGTAGGACTACATCTCATCTAAAGTAGGAGTAGACAAAACCAATCCTCTGAGTGGGCATCGCCAGCCTTACGACCGCTTGTCTGCCTTCCTCTCTACACCCTCCATCTTTGCCTCTTTTCCGTTCATAAGCGAGTTTATAAAAAAATGATAATTTCTCTGAAAGCCCTCACACTACCATACATATGGCAGATAGTCTTTTTCCTTGTTTTTACACCTTCCATTATTATCCTTCACTGTTTTCTCCAATATGCTACTATTACCGACACAGGACCTGTTCCAATTCCAATTTTTGGAGTTGGTAAGACATCAGCGCTAAAGATTTGCCCTTGATCCTTCAAACTAGAATAATATGTTCCCATTCTATAACGGATTACCCCATCATAGCTTTTTATCTCATTATTGTCAGCTGGAAAAACAGACGGTAGGAAATAATAATCTTTTATATTAGTTGGTATCCCAGTAGGAAAAGGAAATTCATAATAATTTATCCCACTATTAGGAACCCCATTAATAATTCCTATATGATTTACGCCATCATGCCCTATATAACGACTAAAACCTGGAATTTTACGCCACTTTTTAATCCATACGCCACCCCGGCAGATATTCGCAGGCAAACTGGCAGCGCGCCGAGCTGCATAAATTGAGCTTTCATCCAAATGTGGATCACCCTTATGCAGATACCATAATGTTTCGTTTGAATTTGGACCAGTTCCATTCCACGGTCCCATCGGTGTGATATAGACAGGCATTGTCAGATTGGTAGTTATCTTTTTATTTTTACCGGGTGTAAAAGTAAGTGTAGCATATTCCTTTTTGATGATAGCACTCTTAGTAGAGGTTCGATCGTATAAGGAATATTCAATTGACACGTTGTTATACGTTCCGGGGGGTAGGACAATAATGGCAGCACTTGTATTTGGAGTTGCTGCTACCGGGAGTGTGAAGCCGTTGGTACCACCGCCATTCAATGTGAGTGTGATACTACGGTTTGTTGTGGTCGGTGTAGGTCGTGAACCAAGGTTGATGCCGTTGTCATCGAAGTTGAATTGTCCCGAAAGAGCCTCGTCGGCGGTTATCTTCACTTGCGTCAGTTTTACATTGGTAGAGAAGTTGATAGTTGAATAAGGCAACAGAGTGAGATACGATGCTTTGTGCTCAAGAGTGAAGTTATATTTTCCGCTTCCTACTGGTTTAGTTGCTGTGGCTATACCACAATCGCCGCTCTCGCCTATATGGCTGGCGTCGTTGGCTACGGGTTGGTTCTGTGTAGCCTTGAAGATCACCTTATCACCTACAGTGCTACCTTTACCGGTATAGCGCACGGGATAGGAGGGGGCGGTGAAGTTGCCCTCGAAATAGAACTTAGCCGTTGCTGCCCGTTTAACGCCGGTAGTCGTGGTGGGGTTGGGAACGAGCACGTTGGAGATGTTGTTCCTTACATCTTGTTTCAATGTTGCATTATTAACCCAAAGGCGATCGCCCTCCGTCCAATAAAAGTTGATACCCGACCCATCATATTCACCTGTAGTGCGGGTGGTATTGTCTTCCACCACAAAGGCTGTGAGACCTTTTATGTCTTGTGAGTCTTTTATCTGTTCTTGCCGGGTTGTTTCTCCGCTTGTACAGGCCACTGTCAGAAGCAGTGCACCTGCAAGTATAAACTGTGATAATATATTTGTTTTCATCTTTCCATTGTTTTAGTGATAAACTCTCTCTCGTTAAATGCTCCAGTGTTGTGGAGTTTCTTCCTCCTCGTCCTCATCGAACCAGCCTTGCTTGGCATCGTTGATTTCATCTCCATCATCACCAGCCTTACCATGTCCACCATTGGGGAATGAGGTTGACATCAATTGTTTGTCAAACGCTGTATGAACCACCTCAATAGTGGGGCTTGCATACGCTTGTTTCCTGATCTTTCTTTTATTCATAACTCTATTATTTTATGGGTGAATATTCGTCGTTATTTGTCTCTTGCTTAGCTTGGCAAAAGAGCACGAAAAAGCGAACAAAGGGAACTCCAAAAAGCCCTTTGTTGATAGGGGATGCGACACGCTTCGCGCGCGCGTATGCGAAAATGTTTAAAGTACTATCTGAGCGACGGTGCGAATGTGTGTGTGTGTGTGTGTGTGTGTGTGTGTGTGTGTGTGTGTGTGTGTGTGTGTGTGTGTGTGTGTGTGTTAGCAAATTATTTGGAACTACCAAATAATCGGACAGAAAATGAACAGAGAAATCAAAATTTCTCTGCAACGGCTCCGCACCTTGTTGCGCCGTCCTCTGTACCTTATTATATATAACACCATTACGTTTCACGGCGGCAAAGGTATAACAATCTTTTCGAACGGCCAAATATCGTAAAAAGAAATAGAAGAGCACATGCCAGACGTGCTGGCATGCGCTCTTAGTGTTACGTCCCAAAAGGATTGGGAACGGGAGAATTATTTCTTCTTGATGTTGGCCTGTTGCAAGCCGTAGTTCTTCTTCTTATCCACCACGATGAGGATGAGGGCAATAATGATGGCAGCACAACCGAAACTGGCGAAAATAGACATCGACGTGGTGTAAGTGGGGTCGATGCCGTTCATCTTGCCAATCATCATGGGCACGAGCGAGAGCCCGATGTTCTGAATGTAGAAGATAATGGCATAGGCCGATCCGAGAAGCTTCAACGGGATAATCTTCGGCACGCTGGGCCACATCGCCGAGGGCACCAGTGAGAAGGCGATGCCCAAAACCACCATCACAATGACAGCAAACCAACCGTAGGGCAGGACATGACTGGCAAAAGTGACGTGCACCGCCGTGAGCATCACTGCTCCCGTGAGCATGAGCGTGGCTCCCTTACCCACCTTGTCGTATATCGAACCGAAGACGGGCGTGAGGAAAATGGTTCCAAAGGGAATCATGCTCGGCAAAAGTCCGGCCCAATCGGGCGATACACCGTAGTTGGTAATCATCAGTTTGGTAGCAAACTTGAGGAAGGGGAACACGCCGCTATAGAATAAGAGGCACAGCAGGGTGATGAGCCAAAAGCCGGGATTAGTAAAAATCTGTTTGAGGTCTTTGAAGTGAAAGCCTTCGTCTTCGCTACTCTCCGCTTCATCGCTCTGTACGGATGCGTCGAACTTGCGATCCATCACGGTGTAGACCAAGAAGGCCAGCAGACCAATCACCAGCAAAGCCAGCCCCAAAAGCAACGGAGCCTTCACACCGCCCATGGCTTTGGCCAAAGGCAGACTGCCACCGATAGCTGCTGCTGTGCCAAGTCGAGCCAGGGCCACTTGCAAACCCATGGCCAAAGCCAGTTCGTGACCAGTAAACCATTTGGTGATGACCTTTGAGACAGTAATTCCGGTAATTTCGCAACCCACGCCGAAGACAGCGAATCCCAAACTGGCCACAGCGGCCGACATGGGCAGCGAGAAGTTGATATGCCAAAAGAGCAGGTTGAAGTTGAGTGAAAAGAGACTATTGCCGAAGTCGGCCGTCACTCCATAGTATTTAATGAGTACGCCCACCACCATCAATGTGCAACTCATGATGCCAGTGAAGCGCACGCCCATTTTGTCGAGGATGATTCCACCGAAAAAGAGCATGAGCAGAAATACATTGATGAGGCCATAGCTGCCCGAGAAGAATCCATAGTCGTCCGAGGTCCAGCCCAGTCCGCCCTCAGTTGTACTTTTGGTGAGAATCACTTCAAGGGGCGACATCACGTCAGTAATGAAATACCCCATCATCATGGTGAAAGCCACGATGAACATGGCGGTCCAACGGGCCGCAGCCGAATCGTTCAGCTTTTGTCTGATTGCTTGTGTCATTGGTGTTGAATTGAATTATTGTTTTAGTTAACGAATTGACGAGTTGACGAGAAAGTTAGTATCTTGGGCAGGCAAATATTCCTTTACTCCTTACTACTTTATTCCTTACTACTTCTTTAACCACCTGTCGAGCCAGTCGAAGAAGGTGCGTTGCCAGAGAATGCCGTTCTGAGGCTTAAGCACCCAATGGTTTTCATCGGGGAAGATGAGCAGTTCGGCAGGTATGCCGCGCATACGAGCGGCATTAAAGGCACTCATGCCCTGAGTGGCGTTGATACGATAATCCTTCTCACCGTGGATGCAGAGGATGGGCGTATCCCAGCGGTCGACAAATCGGTGGGGCGAATGATCGTAGGTGCGGCTGGCGGCAGCGGAGCGATCTTTGTTCCAGTAGGCGTCCTCATACTCCCAATTGGAGAACCAATTCTCTTCGGTTTCGGTGTACATCGCCTCGAGGTTGAAAGCTCCGTCGTGCGAGATGAAAGCTTTAAAACGTTTGTCGTGATGCCCGGCGAGATAGTAGACGCTGAACCCACCGAAACTGGCCCCAACACAACCCAATCGATCTTTGTCGACAAAAGGCAGATTATTGGCAGCATCGTCCACAGCGGCGAGATAGTCGCTCATACAGAGACCGGTCCAGTCGCCCGAGATTTCTTCATTCCATTCCGATCCGAAGCCCGGCAAACCGCGGCGATTGGGAGCAATGATGACGTAGTCGTTAGCAGCCATTATTTGGAAATTCCAACGGTAGCTCCAAAACTGGCTCACAGGACTTTGCGGTCCGCCCTCGCAGAAGAGCAGTGCCGGATATTTCTTCGTTGCATCGAAATGAGGCGGCAGAATAATCCAAACGAGTTCTTGCTTGCCGTCGACGGTAGACACCCAACGCTGCTGCACTTTTCCGATTTCAAGTTGGTCGAAGATGTGTTTGTTCTCATCGGTGATTTGGCGCACATCGGCTTTCTTTTCTTTCTTCGAGGGAGTAACGACGAAGAGGTCGTCGGGATGCGAGAAGCTATGGCGTGTGGCAAGCAGTTTGCCAGTATTGCCCAGGAGTTGGAGCGAGCCATAATCATTCCAACCGTCGGTGAGCTGCATCACGCGACCGGCGAGGTTGGTTTGATACATATTGACGCAACCGTGCCAAACGCCGATAAAATAGAGCGTTTGCGAGTTGGTGGCCCAGCAGTAGTCGTCTACATTGGAGTCGAAGGCCTCGCTGACGTAACGTTTCTCGCCCGTAGCGAGGGTATAGACGCAGAGCCGGTTGCGGTCGCTCTCGTAGCCATCGTTCTTCATGCTCTGCCAGGCGACGTATCGTCCGTCGGGCGAGAATTTGGGGTTCTGATCGTAGCCCACGTTTTGATCTTTCTCCTGATGGTTGACGGCCTGGTGTTTGAGACTCTTAGTAGCATCTACGGCCGGCTCACGATAGTCGGCCGACTTGCAGAGATTCACCGTCTTCCCCGTGGCAGGGGTGTAGAGGAAGATGTCCGAGTCGGTGGAGATAGAATAGGCCCGACCGGTTTTCTTGCGACAGGTATAGGCGATGGTTTTCGAGTCGGGACTCCAGGTCAGTTGTTCCACACCGCCGAAGGGAGCCATAGGGCATTCGTAGGGCTGACCCTCGAGAATGTCACGTCCGTCGTCAATGCCTTCGGGGGTAATATTGGCTAGGAAGGGGTGCGTGAGGGTTTCGACATAGTGGTCCCAGTGGCGGTACATGAGATCAGTAACGCGGCGACCCGTGGCCTTGGGCAGGTCGGCGGGCCGGGCGGCAATGACGCCGGTGTAGGGGATAGACTTGATGAGGAGCACCCGAGTGCCGTCGGGCGAGAAGAGGAATCCTTCGATGTCGACAGAGCTGTGGGTGAGTTGTCGACGGTCGGTTCCGTCGGGGTTCATACTCCAGAGTTGACCTTTGGTGAGAAAGGCGATACGCCGTCCGCCTTCTATCCAGGCAGCATCGGTTTCGTTGTCCGCGGTGGTGGTAAGTTGATGCTTACCGGTACCGTCGGCGTTGGAGACGTAGAGTACTTGGTGACCTTTATTTTCGACCACGCTGTAGTAACCCACACGATAGACGATTTTTCGTCCGTCGGGCGAGGCCTGCGCACCGCCCACGCGCCCCATGGCCCAAAGGGCTTCGGGGGTCATGCGGTCGGATTGGAGGGTGATGTTGTTTTTTCCAATCATTGTTTGCGAATGGGTTGGCGGAACGGCGGCGAGGAACGCCAGGGTTGCCGCGACGATGGATTTCTTCATAGGTTTTAGCGTTTTATGTTTGTTGAATGATCGAGTTCCTTCAATTAGGGGTGAGGATTGTTTTTCTCATTTTTGAGCCTTCCAAGTAGTTGGAAAGCTTGTTTTTCCCATTTTTGAGTCTTCCAAGTAGTTGGAAAGCTTGTTTTTCCCATTTTTGAGCCTTCCGAGTAGTTGGAAAGCTTGTTTTGCTCATTTTTGAGCCATCCAAGGCCTCGGAAAGCTATTTCTTGCCCAACTGCTCGCGTTGACGTTGCATTTCCTGCTGTTGTTTTTGCATAGCTTGCAGGCGGGCGGCCAGTCCTTTGAGTTTTTGCGGATTGTCCTTGGCCTCTTGGTAGTGAGCTTCAAGAATGGCGAGAAGCTTTTCGTCGTTGGTGGTTTTGCGAAGCATCCACATGATGGCGGCACTGAAGAAGAGACTGATGAAATAATAGAAGTTCAGACCCGAGGAGTAGTCGTTGAACATGAAGAAGAACATCACGGGCATGAAGTACATCATCCATTGCATCATCTTCATCTGTTCGGCTTGCTGACCCACCATCTGATCGCGTTGCTGGCGCATGGTCATCATCGAATAGAGCACGTTGGCCACGCAAAAGAGGATGCAGGTGAGAGAGAGGTGGTCGCCCAGGAGCCAGAGGTTGGTGTTCCACTCGATGATGGGGTCGTAGGTGGAGAGGTCGGATATCCACAGGAAGCTTTGGCCGCGCAACTGAATGGCGTTGGGCACGAAGTTGAACATGGCTATCCAAATGGGCATCTGAATAAGCATGGGCAGGCAGCCGGAGAGCGGACTGACGCCGTATTTGGCGTACTCGCTCATCATCGCTTGCTGCTTTTTCATTTGATCTTCAGGCTTGTCGAACTCTCGAGTGGCGGCATCCAACTTGGGCTTGAGCACGCGCATCTTGGCCGAACTCATGTAGCTTTTCTTCACCAACGGATAGGTGATAAGCTTGAGCAGAAGGGTGATGAGGATGAGAACAATGCCCATGTTGATGTTCAACCCCGTGAGCCAGTCGAAAACATAGAGGGTGAACCATCGGTTGATGATACGGAAGAGAGGCCATCCCAGGTAGACGAGGCGTTGAAGTTCGAGGTCTTTGCCGAAGTGACTCTGGCGTTCTACTTGCTGGAGAAGACGGAAGTCGTTGGGACCGTAGTAGAAGTCGAGTTCGGTGGGCTGACGACCGGTGGGATCGAAGAAGGTTTTGAGCTTGGCCTGATAGTGTTTCAGATAGCCCGATCCCTTCTCCTGCGGGATGCTGGTGAGGAGAGCTCCGCTTTGGAAGTCGTTCTTGGCAATGATCACAGCCGAGAAGAATTGATTTTTGAAGGCCACCCAGTCGGTTTTCTCCTCGGTGGGCTCGTCGATTTTCTCGGAGGTCTCGCTCAGATAGTCGGTCCCACCGGTGGTTTTATGATAGGTGAGGGTGGCATAGCGGTTTTCGAAGGTGAATCCTTTCTCTTGCTGGGCGCATCGCTCCTGCCAGTTGATGTCTACGGTGTTGGTGTTGGGATTGAGGATGCCATCCATACCGGTGGCCGAGAGGGTGGCGTGCAACAGATAGTCTTTGCCGAGTCGATATTTCAGGACGAGCTGTTTTCCGGCGGCAGCCGTGGCGGTGAAAGTGACGGTGGAGTCGGTCTGCTCAGAGGGAGTGAAATATAGGTCGGCCGTGTTGGTGAATCCGTCTTTCGAGGCGAGGGTGTAGCTCAGTCGCTGGTTCTGACCGCTGAAGAGGGTGACATCAGGACGGTTGTTGCGATCTTGGAAGCCTTTGATGACGGCTTTCTCTACGATAGCTCCTTTACTGGTCAACTCGAGTTGCAATTTGCCATTCCGAAGCGTCACTTTCTGCTCCGTACCGTTGAGGGCGGTGTGAAAAAGGGCCGACGTATCGGCCATGGCGGCTTGCAGAGTAGCGGTTTTTCGGGCTTCGTTCTCTATCTTTTTTTGTTGGGCTTCTGCCTGTGCTTTCTTTTCGAGTTGTTCCGTTTGTTGTTGCCGGGCCAGTTCTTCTTTCGAGGGTTGGTTCCAAAGGCTGAATCCTATGAGTACGGCGGCAATCAGCACGAAGCCGATAATTGTATTTTTATCCATCTGTGTTGTGTTATGCTTTGGATTTGTTGAGGATGGTTGTCTTGACGAAGTCGACGAACAGGGGGTGCGGGTTGAGCACGGTGCTTTGATATTCGGGGTGGAATTGGGTACCGATATACCATGTCAGTCCTGAAATCTCGACAATCTCGACAAGGTCGCTCTCGGGATTTTTGCCTACGCAGGCCATGCCGGCACGTTCATACTGGGTTTGATACGAACTATTGAATTCGTAGCGGTGACGGTGGCGTTCCTGGATGTGTTCTTGTTGGTAGATGTCGAGTACGCGCGAGTTTTGTTTCAACACACATTCGTAAGCTCCCAGTCGCATGGTTCCACCCATATTGGTGATATTTTTCTGCTCCTCCATGATGTCGATAACGTTGTGTTCGGTCTTCTCATCCATCTCTCTGCTGTTGGCGTCTTCGTAGCCCAGGACGTTACGGGCGAATTCGACCACCATCATTTGCATACCCAAACAGATGCCGAAGGTGGGGATATCGTGGGTTCGGGTATAGTGGGCGGCGATGATTTTACCTTCGATGCCACGCTGTCCGAATCCGGGACAGATCACAATGCCGTCTTGCCCGGCAAGTTTTTCGGCAACGTTTTCCGGAGTGAGTTTTTCGGAGTTGATGAAAGTAAGCACGGCCTTGCGATCATTGTAAGTTCCGGCTTGATAAAGGCTTTCACGGATACTTTTATAGGCATCTTGGAGGTCGTATTTGCCCACGAGTCCGATGTGTACTTCTTCAGTGGCTTTGCGGCGTCGCTCAAGGAAACTCTTCCAGGGCCCCAGGGCAGGTTTTTCGCCGATGGGTTCGCCCATGCGTTTGAGGATGGCGGTGTCGAGTCCTTGATCTTGCATACGCACGGGGGCTTCGTAGATGCTGGGCAAGTCTTCGCTTTGTACCACGCAATCGATGTCGACATTGCAGAAGGCGGCCACTTTTTTGAGAATTCCTTCATTAAGGGTTTTCTCAGTGCGGAGCACGAGCACGTCGGGCTGAATGCCGAGACTTTGGAGTTCTTTCACGCTATGCTGCGTGGGTTTGGTTTTGAGTTCTTGTGCGGCTTTGAGGTAGGGGATATAGGTGAGATGAACGCAGACGGCTCTTTTTCCCAACTCCCATTTGAGTTGTCGGATGGCTTCGAGGAAAGGAGTGGACTCAATGTCGCCCACGGTGCCACCGATTTCGGTAATCACGAAGTCGTAGTGATATTTCTCGCCCAGGAGTTTGACATTGCGTTTGATTTCATCGGTGATGTGCGGAACTACTTGGATGGTTTTACCGAGATAGTCGCCGCGGCGTTCTTTGTCGATGACGGATTTGTAGATTCTTCCTGTGGTAAGCGAGTTGGCCTTGGTGGTTTTGATATCGGTGAATCGCTCGTAATGTCCCAGGTCGAGGTCGGTTTCCATTCCGTCTACGGTGACGTAACACTCACCGTGTTCATAGGGATTGAGTGTTCCGGGGTCGATGTTGATATAGGGATCGAACTTTTGAATGGTGATATTGTAACCCCTTGCTTGCAGGAGCTTGCCGATGGACGAGGAGATGATGCCTTTACCCAGCGAGGAGACCACTCCACCCGTTACGAAGATATACTTAGTTTCTGCCACAATATTGATGTTTTAATTGTTATTATGCACGTTTGGGATGACGAACGACACCAAGGATGCCTGTTCTAAGTGTGCAAAATTACGATAAAAATACGAGAAGAAGTCTTTTCGGGGGTGATTCTGACGATCCCGTAGTGGGTGTTGCTCGTTTTTTGGCCGGTTCTGATCATCCCGTAGGGCATGTTGTTCGTTTCCCTATCCTTCTTTCTCCCAACCAGGCGTGTAATCAACAAAGGTATAGGCGAAGGCGTGTTGCTCGTCTTTCGGATGGGCCTCACTATGCTCGACATGCCAATCGTCGTAGGGCGGGAAGAAGGCGTCGGAGGCGGAGGGAGTGTCGGCTACCTCGGTGAGGCAGAGCCGATGGGCCAGAGGGAGGGCCTGGCGGTAAACTTGTTCACCGCCGATGATATATACCTCGTCGTTCTGCGCACAGCTCTGTAGGGCGGCTTCGAGCGAGGGGTAGCAGTCGCAACCGGGAAAGGCGGTTTGAGTTCGGCTCAGCACGATGTTGCGACGATGGGGCAACGCGCCCTTGGGCAACGACTCAAAAGTGTGCCGACCCATAATAACAGTATGCCCCGTGGTGAGGGTTTTGAAACGTTTCAGGTCGTTGGGAAGCCAGTAGAGCAGGCGGTTGCGGTAGCCGATGGCACGGTTGCGGGCCACGGCGGCAATAAGATGAATGCGCATAGAGGAGATGGATGGGGATTAAACGGAGACTTCGGCCGGAATGTGGGGTTGCGGATGATAGTTTTCGAGAGCGAAGTCTTCGTATCGAAAATCAAAGATGCTTTTCACCTCGGGATTGAGCCGCATGGTGGGCAATGGACCGGGGATTCGGGTGAGCTGCAACTGGGCTTGTTCGAGATGATTGAGGTAGAGGTGGGTGTCGCCCGTGGTGTAGACGAAATCGCCGGGTTGGAATCCTGTCGTTTGCGCCATCATCAGCAGCAACAGGGCGTAAGAGGCGATGTTGAAAGGTACGCCCAGGAAGGTGTCAGCCGATCGTTGGTAGAGTTGCAGACTGAGCCTTCCGTCGCCTACATAAAACTGAAACAAACAGTGGCAAGGCGGCAAAGCCATCTGTTCTACTTCGGCCACATTCCAGGCACTGACAATCATCCTGCGCGAGTCGGGATTTCGACGCAAGGTGTCGACGAGGTTTTGAATCTGGTCGATCGTTCCTCCGTCATAGTCGGGCCACGACCGCCACTGATGCCCGTAGACAGGACCGAGGTCACCATTTTCGTCGGCCCATTCATTCCAGATTCGCACACCGTTTTCCTGTAGGTATCTCACGTTAGTGTCGCCCTTGAGAAACCACAACAGTTCATGAATGATAGATTTGAGATGCAGCTTCTTGGTGGTGAGTAGCGGGAAGCCGTCTTGCAGACAGAACCGCATCTGATGACCGAAGATGCTGAGAGTACCCGTTCCGGTTCGATCTTCTTTCTTGATACCCTCAGAGAGGATGCGCCGCAGGAGGTTTTGGTATTGTTTCATTTCTTTAGGAGTAAAGGGAGTAAGGAGTAAGGAGTGAAGGAGTTAAGACGTATGCTGGGTGATAACTTTTATCACCGTTTGTTCTTCGGGGATATGTGTGCTTTTGATTCGCCATTCCTGCGGATAAAGATTGTTGGCGCGATGGCCGATATTCTTCTCGAAGCCCAACGGTATGCCGCGATAGCGGAGCAAAACGAAGCCGCGGGGCAGAGTCGGCGGCAATGTGACCGTCTCTTTGCGCAGAAAGGCGATGGCCTGCCCGTAATCTAAATCGAACGTCGGGAACACTGCCGAGGAAAGGAGCGTGGAGAGGGCCAGCGATGGATGCGGAACAAAATCCTTTCCCTTTGTCGTGGCCAGCGTAACACCCGCATGCAGCAGGTGCAGCTGCTCGTTGGCGGTATCGTAGAGGTCGATCCAGTGGGAGGGGATGGCTGCGATGAGTTCGCCTCTCTGACGCGGTTCAACTGCCATATCCGATGCGAGCCAGTGAAGGGAAGTTGCCATTTTTCTCTGTCGGTCGCCGTTTCCTTTTCTCTTCGGCATCTCGACCACGTCATCTCCCGTCTTTTGCAGAACGGCCATGAAAAGTCCTTCACTGCGCGACCGCCCAGGCAGAAATCGGTAGGCCGGGAGAAGGGAGTCGATAGCAGGTGCGATGTTCCAGTTCTCTTCAACGCAGACGGACAGAGCCTCTGCTCCCAATTCTTGCACTATCCACTCCACATTCCGCTCGTTTTCCTCAGCATTGAACGTGCAAGTGGAATAGATGAGCAGACCGCCCGGGCGCAGACAGGGCCAGATGTCGCCCAGGATGTTGCGTTGCAGTCGTTGGCATCGCTCCACGTTGTGGCGACTCCACTGAGCTACCGCACCGGGATCCTTACGGAACATGCCCTCGCCCGAGCAGGGGACGTCGGCTAAAATGACGTCGAACAGCAAACCCGACCGCCGATAATCTCCCGCCGAATTCTGAGTAACGATCATATCGGGATGTCCGAACTTCTGCACATTCTCTGTCAGAATCTGTGCGCGCTGAGCTATCGGTTCGTTGCAGAAGAGCACGCTTCCAGGTGGCAACACAGCCCGAGCAGCGGTAGACTTTCCACCGGGCGCGGCGCAGAGATCGAGCACAACTACAGGTCGGTCGACTTTCTGTTGAAGCACCTGCACAACAAACATCGACGCGGCTTCCTGGACGTAATACACGCCGGCGTGGAGTAGCGGGTCAAACGTAAAGTTGGGGCGTTGTGAGAGATAAAATCCATCTTCGCACCAGGGCACCCTACCCTCTTCCGCACACACCTCTGCCCCATGCTCCGTCTTGAAGGGATTGAGCCGAATGCTGGTGGGCGATTCTTCGTCCAGGGCTGCGGCGAGCGCGTCGTACTGCGCGCTGCCCAAGAGCCGGTGAGTATAAGTAGTGAATTCTTCGGACAGAAGCATGGTTGTGCTTGTTTACGGCTGCAAATGTAGATTTTTTTTTCTTCCTTTGCAACTAAATCCCGTTCCTTTGCGTCTGACAGACATAAAAAACCCAAAAGGAAAAGATATGAAAGAATGTTTATTGGCACTGTCTCTTTTGTTGGTGGTGGAGACTGCTGCAGCGGATGTCGCTCCAAGACATCGTCACCACCCGACGACGGCCAGTGCGGTCGATAGCAGCGCAGCTCTCGAGGCTTATTCGGACACGACGTCTGTGAGCAATTCTGCCGGAGCGACCTCTACTGGCGTCTCGCAGGATCTGTTCGACGATGACGACTTCGACGACAATCCGTTCCACTTCATGCGTCAGATGGTGGGCATGGGTGTCGGCGGAATCATCATCGCCTGTCTCTGCATCCTGTTTCTCATTCTCGTGGGTCTGGCTCCGTTTGCAGCCCTCGTGGCCATCATCTACTTCTCCATCCGCCGGCACAACGACCGGGTGAAACTTACCGAGAAGGCTATGGAGATGGGACAGAGCGTGCCCGAGGGTGTGGCTGCACCCCGTGCTCCGCTCAACGATGCGCTTTGGAGAAAGGGTGTGAAGAATGCATCGGTGGGCATCGGTTTGGCCATGATGTTTGTCTTCTTCCATTCGAAGAGTCTGGTGGGCGTGGGCTTGTTTGTGCTCTGCTACGGACTGGGCCAGATATACATGGCTCGCGAGTCGCGCAAGCGGAACGACAGAGAGCGCGACAAAGAGAACAACGATCTTCGCCCCGAATTCTAACTCCACACACAGGACGTGAACACGCTCAACGACATCTCCCTTGTGGCCCGAGCTGCTGAATGCGGCGACCGGACGGCTTTCAACGAGCTCGTCGTGCGGTATCAGTCGCCCATCCGGCGATTCTTCCTCAACCAGACCGCGGGAGATGTGCCGCTCAGCGACGACCTTGCCCAGGACACCTTCATCAAGGCCTACCTCCACCTGAGCCACTTCCGTGGCGCGTCGGCCTTCTCCACCTGGCTCTATCGCATTGCCTACAACGTGTTTTACGACCACATCCGCCGCCACCAACCCACCGAAGACCTCTCTGCCTCGTCGATCCCCCAGCGCAAGGCCGAGACGAGCGACGAGGGGCTCTCGCTCGACCTCTACGCCGCCCTCAACTTGCTCACCCCGCACGAGCGAACCTGCATCACGCTGCAACTCATCGAGGGCCAATCCATCGACCGCATTGCCCAAATCACGGGTATGGTGCAGGGCACGGTGAAGTCGCACCTCTTCCGCGGGAAAGAAAAAATGGCCACTTATTTAAAACAGAATGGATATGACCGAAAAAGATAACGACTTGCTCTTGCGTTTCTTCCACGAGCACCGGCAGGAGATTGCCGACAACGGATTTTCCCAGCGTGTCATGCGTCGTCTGCCCGCCCCGGCTCTCGCTCCCGGGCAGAGTAGGCTTTGGCGGGCCGTCTGCCTCACGGCGGGTCTGGTCTTCTTCTTCCTTACGCATGGTTGGGAGCAGCTTCTGCCCATCTTCCGCATTCTCTACGGCGAGTGCAGCGTTGCCCTGCATTCTGTCCACATCACCGCCTCCACGCTGCTCGTCCTCCTGGGCATACTCTCCACTCTAGCCGTCGTTGCGGCTTATAATGTGTGGGATTTGGAGGAATAAGGAGAAAGGAGGAGTAAGGAGTTAAAGGAGTAAAGGAGTGAAAGGGAGTTAAGACAAATGCTTCTGTATCAAATACGGCGAAAACGGCGTCTCTGAACAGTTCAGAGACGCCGTTTCTGTTTCCGCGGCCGTTCTGCACGCTGCAGAAAGCCTCCCTGGGTGCCAGCGGCCGTTCTGAAAAGTTCAGAAAGCTTCCCTGGGTGCCAGCGGCCGTTCTGAAAAGTTCAGAAAGCTTCCCTGGGTGCCAGCGGTGGTTCTGAAAAGTTCAGAAGGCTTCCCTGGGTGCCAGCGGCCGTTCTGAAAAGTTCAGAAGGCTTCCCTGGGTGCCAGCGGCGGTTCTGCACACTGCAGAAAGTCGAAGAAAAACAATAAATACTCCCCAGAGGCGTTATTAAAAACGATGAAACAAATTCTCTACTCCCTTTTCGCCCTCATTCTGTTGGCGGCAGCACAGCCGGTGACAGCACAATCGTTCGCGCTGCAAGGCCGCGTGGTCGACGAGAAGATGAACCCCATCGAACTGGTCACCGTCGCCATCCCCTCGCAAGGAAAAGCCACCCTCACCTCGCTCAAAGGCGAGTTCCGCCTCAGTCTGCAATCAGCAGACTCCGTAGTCGTGCGCTTCTCTATGATCGGCTACCAAACACGCACCCGCATCCTGCGGCATCCCCGCGGTAAACAAACCCTACAGGTGGTGATGCACCCAAGCGATAACCTCCTGGGCGAAGTCAGCGTCACCGAGATGAGACGACAGACAGGACAGACGCAAACCCTCAAAAAAGATGCCAACCGAATGGGACCCTCCGCCTCGGGCAACGCCGTGGAAGACCTCATCCAATCGCAAGCCGGCGTTTCCACCCACAACGAGCTCTCCTCGCAATATAACGTGCGCGGCGGAGCCTTCGACGAAAACAGCGTCTACATCAACAACGTCGAAGTGTACCGCCCCTTCCTCGTCCGCAGCGGACAACAAGAGGGGCTCTCCATCATCAACCCCGACCTCGTCGAACGTATCGACTTCTCCACCGGCGGATACGCCGCCAAATACGGCGATAAAATGTCCTCCGCCCTCGACATCACCTACAAACGCCCCACCCACTTCGAAGCCAGCGCAGCCGCCAGTCTGCTCGGAGCAAGCGCCTACCTCGGTCTGGGATCTCGCAACCTCTCCTGGAGCAACGCCCTGCGCTACAAAACCACACGCTATCTACTCGGCTCACTCCAAACACACGGCGAATACCGACCCGCCTTCCTCGACTATCAAACCTATCTGAGCTACACCCCCAACCCGCGATGGCAACTCGACCTCATCGCCAACGTCGCCGACAACCACTACAACTTCACACCCGCCGACCGCGAAACACGCTTCGGAACCATGCAAAACGTACGCTCCTTCCGCGTCTACTTCGACGGACAAGAGAAAGACCTCTTCCGCACCCTCTTCGCCTCCCTTACCCTCACCCGGCGCTTCAGTCCACAAGCCTCGCTCTCGCTCATCGCCTCCGCCTTTCATACCCGCGAAAGCGAAACCTACGACATCCAAAGCCAATACTGGCTCACACAAACCGAAACAAGCGAAAACCTCGGCGTGGGCACCTACTTCGAACATGCCCGAAACCATCTCAAAGCGCAAGTGCAAAGCCTCCAACTCATGCTCAACCGAAAAATGCAGGGACATACCCTCGAAGCCGCCCTCTGCCTCAAACACGAACGCGTGGAAGAACGCAGCACCGAATACGAAATGCGCGACTCCAGCGGCTACAGCATCCCCCACACCGGCGGCGACCTCAACCTCATCTACAGTCTCCGGGCCGTCAACACCCTCAAAGCCCGTCGCACCGAAGCCTACCTCCAAGATACCTACCGCTTCACCAGTCAACACGGCCACACCCACTTCACCTTCAACTACGGCCTCCGTCTGAGCCACTGGAGCTTCAACGGCGAGACCATTCTCAGTCCGCGTCTATCGCTGGGCATCGTTCCCGCCTTCAATCGCAACATCACCCTCCGCCTGGCCACCGGCCTCTACTACCAGGCCCCCTTCTTCAAAGAACTGCGCGACACCTCCACCACCGCCGGCATCACCCGTGCCACCCTCAACCGCAACATCAAAAGTCAACGTTCCATCCACTTCATCGCTGCCGCCGACTACCGATTCAACCTCTCCGGCCGCCCCTTCAAATTCACCGCCGAAGTCTATTACAAAGCCATGAACCACCTCGTCCCCTACAGCGTGAACAACGTCAAAGTAGTCTACTACGGTCAGAATCTCAGTCGCGGACACGCCGCCGGCGTCGACCTCAAACTCTATGGCGAATTTGTGCCTGGAACCGACTCCTGGATCAACCTCTCCCTGATGGATACCCGCATGCTCCTCAACGGAAAGACTCTGCCCCTGCCCACCGATCAACGCTACGCCGTCAACCTCTTCTTCACCGACTACTTCCCCGGAACCGACCGCTGGAAAATGTCGCTCCGCCTGGCTTTCGCCGACGGGCTCCCCTTCGCCGCCCCCCACCGCCAACTCGAAAATCACTCCTTCCGTGCTCCCGCCTATAAACGCGCCGACATCGGCATGAGCTACCGCCTGCTCAACAACGAGACGCACGCTGCACGATCGCCCTTCCGTAACATCTGGCTCGGCATCGATTGCCTCAACCTCCTCGGCATCAGCAACGTCAACAGCTACTACTGGATCACCGATGTCACCGCCCAGCAATACGCCGTCCCCAATTACCTCACCGGTCGACAAATCAACGCCAAACTCCTCTTCGAATTCTAATTTCCGCTCCCTCCAATCCACCCCATCTGCCCCACCCTCCTTTCTCCATCCCACATGAGAGAGACGTTCTCTCCATACCTGGGAGATGATCTCCCAATACACAAGAGGTGGCTTCCCGAACATAGGGAAGCCACCTCCAGTAAATGAAGAGAAGTTCAAAGAAAGAGTGTATTATGTGCTGTTCTTAAAAAAGAATTCTCCATACTTACACCTTACGACAACTGGTATTTATTGCATTGTCCATAAGGGCATAGCCAAGAACTTATAATTATTACTTTTGTTGCCTAAAAGATGGGGCAAAGGTAGCACATTCTTTTGAAATGTGCAAATATGTTCAGGGTTATCGTGGGAGCTCAATGCGGAAGGTGGTGCCGAGGCCTGGCTCTGAGGATTTCACCCAGATTCGGCCTTGGTGGTAGTCTTCGACGATGCGTTTGGCGAGCGAGAGCCCCAGTCCCCAGCCGCGTTTTTTGGTGGTGAATCCGGGTCGGAAGATGTTGCGGAGGTCTTTTTTGCGGATGCCTTTACCGGTGTCGGACACGGAGACGATGGCCTTCCCTGCTGTCTCCGTGAGGGTGATGTCGATTGTTCCGCCGGCATCGCTCATCGCATCTACGGCGTTTTTGCAGAGATTTTCTATCACCCACTCGAAGAGCGGACTGTTGAGGCGGACGATGATCATGTGTTCGGGCAGATGGGTTTGTAGGTGGATGTGTCGAGAGGTGCGCCGGTTCATGTAGTCGGCCACATGCGTGAGGGCCTCATTGAGGTTGGCGGGGACGGGTTCGGGCCGGGAACCGATTTTGGAGAATCGTTGGGCGATGAGTTGCAGCCGACTGATGTCTTTCTCCATTTCGGGGATGAGGTGGTCGTGGGGATAGGTCTCTTTAAGCATTTCGGTCCAGGCCATGAGACTGGAGATGGGGGTTCCGAGTTGGTGTGCGGTTTCTTTGGACAGTCCCACCCACACTTTGTTTTGTTCGGCCCGTTTGGAGGTGAGCAGGGCAAAGATGGCCACGACGACGAAGACGAGCACGACGCCCAATTGGACATAGGGATAGAGGGCCAGTCGTTGAAGGATGAGCGAGTCGTCGTAGCAGACGTCGATGTGTTCGGCTCTATTCGAACCGTCGAGCGAGATGCGGATGGCTCGTCCCTGGTCACGCAGTTGTTGTCCTATGCGGGCGAGCTGTGCCATGGAGTCGGCCGCAGTCGGGGCCGAGAGCCTGACGTTGCGGAAGGTCTGCACCCGTCCTTCGGCATTCAGAACGATGACGGGGATGGTGTTGTTTTCGTCAATGACTTTGAGGACAAGCCTCAGGTCGGTGTTTTCGTCGGCTTGGTTGAGGGCCCGCATGGCTTCGGCCCAGGTTTCCATTTTGTGTCGTTCTTCGGTTTCGAGGTCGCGCGTAAGGGTGTGCGATACCACCAACGAGCCTACGGCGATGAGCACCGCAGCCACCACCAGGGCGATTTTCATTTGTCTGATTCTGTCTGTCCAATCCATATTCTGCAAACGCAGAAACTGCGCCAATATTGCATCCGCCTTTTTAGGGGGAAGGAGTAGAGGGAGTAAGGGAATAAGGAGTGAAGGAGTGAAAGGGAGTTAAGACAAATGTTTCTGCATCAAATACGGCGAAAACGGCGTCTCTGAACTGTTCAGAGACGCCGTTTTTCTCTTCGCGGCCGTTTCCCCGCGGCGGGGAATCTTTCCCTGGGTGCCAGCGACCATTTCCCGCCGCGGGGAATCCTTCCCTGGGTGCCAGCGGCCATTTCCCGCCGCGGGGAATCCTTCCCTGGGTGCCAGCGGCCATTCACCGCCGCGGGGAATTCTTCCCTGGGTGCCAGCGGTCGTTTCCCGCCGCGGGGATTCCTCCCTGGGTGTCAGCGGTCGGACTAAAAAGAGAGAAGCACCGCTGGCGGGCCCAGCAGTGCTTCTCGAGAAATGGAGGGAGGGAGGTTATTCTTCTCTGGCTCGACGTTCCTGATCGAGAGTCTGAAAATCTTTCTTCCGTAACACAAAACTGTTGCTCAGGTATTTTTCGCGCACGATTTTGTTGGCAGCCAGTTCCTCGGGGGCTCCCTGGAAGAGGATGCGTCCTTCGAAAAGCAGATAGGCGCGGTCGGTGATGGTGAGGGTTTCCTGAACGTTGTGGTCGGTGATGAGGATGCCGATGTTGCGGTATTTGAGTTGCCAAACGATGTGCTGAATGTCTTCCACGGC